>NZ_JAQGMM010000511.1 GCF_028292365.1 Caballeronia sp. | reverse complement strand
CGGTTGAATAAGCGACGCCGCCAGTAAGGGGTTTCGCCCGATGCGCTCACATGCTGCGCCGCCCTACACTTAGCCGCATTGCGTCGAAACGCTTGGGAAAAACTGCGTCGGCGCACCCATAACAAGGCAAGGAGACTTCGATGCAGTCAGGCGGCAGATGGGGAGCAACGTTCAGGCAATTGGGGATGGGTGTGTTACTCACACTCACACTTTCAACGGCAGCCTGGGCGCAGACGCCGCATGTGAAGATCGGGTTGGTGTTGTCATTGACGGGGCCTGCAGCGTCGCTCGGTATTCCGGCACGCGATACCGTTGCGCTGCTGCCGAAGGAAATGGGCGGCCGCCCGGTGGACTACATCATTCTCGATGACGCCTCCGACACCACGCAAGCTGTCCAGACCACGAAGAAGCTGATTTCCGAAGATCACGTGGACGCGATCATCGGTTCATCGATCACGCCGAACTCGCTTGCCATGATCGATGTGGTCGCCGATGGCCAGACGCCGATGATCTCGCTCGCGTCTTCATCGAAGATCATTGAACCCGTGGATGCCAAGCGCCACTGGGTCTTCAAGACGCCGCAAACCGACGCAATGATGGCGTCCGCCATTGCCGAACATGCCAGCAATCATGGCGTGAAAACGATGGCGTACATCGGCCAGGCCGACGCGCTCGGCGAGACCTTTTATGCAGAGGTAGCGAAGTTCGCGCAGCTCCACCACATCACCATGGTGGCGAACGAGCGCTTCAACCGGACGGACACCAGCGTGACCGGGCAAGTGCTGAAGATCCTTGCGGCGAAGCCGGACGCGGTGGTCGTAGGCGCAGCCGGAACGCCCGCCGCGCTGCCGCCGAAGACCTTGAAAGAACGCGGCTACAAGGGCACGATTTATCATAACCATGGCACGGGCAACCGCGACTTCCTGCGCGTGTGCGGGGCGGATTGCAACGGCACGTTCCTGCCGACGAGCCCGGTTCTCGTCGCATCGCAACTGCCCGACGATCATCCGGCGAAACATCTCGCGATCGAGTACATCAAGCTGTATGAATCGAAGTACGGCGCGGGCACGGTCTCGGCGTTCGGCTCGTATGCGTGGGACGCGGGCATGTTGCTGAACCGCGCGGTGCCTATCGCGTTGAAAGCGGGCGCGCCGGGCACGCCCGAGTTCCGCGGCGCCTTGCGCGATGCGCTTGAAAACACCAAGAACTTTGCGGACTCGAACGGTCTCGTCAACATGACGCCGAACGATCATATCGGTCTCGATCAGCGCGCCCGCGTGATCGCGGAGATCGAAAACGGCAAGTGGATCTATCAACCGCGTTGATCTTTCTTTAGCTAATGCACGATAAGGCACGACCATGAGCGACCTTTCTCTTTACGCGCACTACACGTCGCTGGAGTTGCGCCGGCACGACCACGGTGTGCTCGAAATCGTGATGAACGGCGCGGGCGCGAACAAGAGCGGACTCGCGACGGCGGATGCGAGCATGCATCGTGAACTCGCGGATATCTGGCGCGACATAGATCGTGATCCGGATACGCGCGTGGCGTTGATTCGCGGCGAGGGCAAGGGCTTTTCGGGCGGCGGCGACCTGCATCTCGTCGAGCAGATGGCCTCCGACTTCGAGGTCCGCACGCGGGTTTGGCGTGAGGCGCGTGATCTCGTTTATAACGTGATCAACTGCAGCAAGCCGATCGTCTCGGCCATGCACGGACCGGCGGTTGGCGCGGGACTGGTAGCAGGTCTTCTCGCCGATATTTCCATCGCGACGAAAACTGCGCGCATTATCGATGGACACACGCGGCTCGGCGTCGCCGCCGGAGATCACGCGGCAATTGTGTGGCCGTTGCTGTGCGGCATGGCGAAAGCGAAGTATTACCTGCTGTTGTGCGAGCCGGTGAGCGGCGAGGAAGCGGAGCGCATCGGGCTGGTGTCGCTGGCGGTGGATGAAAGCGAATTGCTGACGAAAGCATTCGAAGTCGCGAACCGTCTGGCGCAAGGTTCGCAGACCGCCATCCGCTGGACGAAATACGCGCTGAATAACTGGCTGCGAACGGCAGGCCCGGCCTTCGATACCTCGCTGGCGCTCGAATTCATGGGCTTTTCCGGGCCCGATGTGCAGGAAGGCATCAAGTCGCTGCGTGAGCGGCGCGCGCCGGATTTCCCGGGCGGATCGACGTTTTAGATCTGCATCGACTATCTTGTGGTTTCACTCAAACCTCAACCGTACCCGCAGCATCAAGGAGAAAGTCTCATGACCGATACGCCCGGTGGTACTCCGCCCTTTGGAAGCTTCCCAGGCATGACCGGTTTCCCCCAGGGCGACATGATGGAAAAGATGTGGGACATGATGAAGCTGAACCCGTTCGCGGCCGCTGCGGCGCCGGGCGGCTCCCCGTCGCTGTCCATGATGTCCGACATGCTGGCGCCGCTCACGAACGTTGAAGAACTCGACAAGCGGATCAAGGATATGCGTGCGGTCGAGCAATGGCTCAAGCTCAACCTGAACATGCTGCAATCGGCTATCCAGGCGCTGGAAGTGCAACGCGCGACGCTCGCCACGTTGCGTGCTTTCGGCGCGTTCGCGCAGTCGTCGGTGGAAAAGGCGCACACTTCATCGGCTGCATCGCCGGCTGCTTCCGGGTGGCCAGCACCGCCGCCGGAAAGGACGAAGCCAAAGGCGGAAGCAGAGCCGCAGCCGGGTACCGAGGCGCCAGGTGAAGCCGGCGGGAACGACGCTTCGTTCGATCCTTCGGGCTGGTGGAACATGCTTCAGTCGCAATTCAACAGCTTGGCGACCTTGGCGATGGCGCAACAAAATGCCGGCGCGGCAACGCCGAGCATGAGCACGGATGAAAACGAAAACGGCGATGACGGTGACGATGTAGAACCGCCGGAAGCCGCCGCGCCGCCGGAAGCCGATGACACCGACGCACCGCCAGCGGCCAAAAGAGCTGCAGCGAAGAAAGCGCCTGCCAGGAAAGCAGCGCCGCGAAAGAAACCGCTCTAACCGACGATTCAGGCGACGCGGCGGTCTGGTTGAAACGCTGACCTACTGCGCCGCGCCGTTGGCGAGCAACTGGTTGCGCAAGCCCGGCGCCGACGTGCGCGGATCGAACCAGATCGAGAAGAATGCGCGAGCGAAGGCGTCGCCGGGAATCGTGCCGATGACTTTATCGTCGGCATAAAACGTCGTGCCGCGTTCGGGCACGAATACGCCAATGACATGATCTCCCGGCTGCACGTCCGGGAAGATCTCTTCCATCTCCTCTTGCCATTGCGCCGTCTGCGTCTTGCTCGCCACCTTCAGGCCGTCCATTTCCTGGCGGCCTCTTTTGGCGATCGAAGAGCCCTTGAAAGCACGCGCATATTCGATATCCAGCGCAAACGGCCGCGCCGTTAATTCCTTGCTCGACAGACCCGTCGGTCCGACGAAAAGCGTGGCGTTGTAGATATGAAAACCGTACATGCGCAACTCGCCCTCGCCCTGCACGCGCGCTTGCGGAATCGTCTGACGCACGACCGATGCGGCGTCAAAAGCAAACGCCTGCAGCGGCAAGATGATCAGGACCAGCACGAGCGCAGCGGCTCTCGCGATCAGGCGTGCTCCAGCGTGAACTGGATGACGTCGGTGTTCGAGTGCGCGAACGCGGCCTCGCAATAACATAAGTAAAAGTCCCACAAGCGGATGAATTGTTCGTCGAATCTTTGTGCACGGATCTCGTCGAGCCGCGCAACAAACGCATTGCGCCACATCCTGAGCGTGCGTGCATAGTCGCGGCCAAAGGAGAACTGGTTGACCACTTTCAGCCCATGACGTTCCGCCGTTTGCACGAACACAGCAGGCGAGGGCAGCATACCGCCTGGAAAAATATACTGCTGGATAAAGTCGGTGCTGGTTCTGTAACGATCGAACAGCGCGTTGTCGATGGTGATCGTCTGCACGCAAGCTCGCCCACCGCGCTTGAGATTGCGCTTGATGCATTCAAAGTAGCTCGGCCAATATTCCTCGCCCACGGCTTCGAACATTTCTATCGATGCAATCGCGTCGAACTGGCCGTGGGTATCGCGGTAATCCTGGAGGCGAAGATCGGTTTGACCGCTTAGCCCCGCGTCGGCCAGACGCTGCCGCGCATACGCAAGCTGTTCGGTGGACAGCGTCAGGCCTGTCACGTTTGCTTTCGCCTCGCTTGCAGCAAGTTGTGCGAATCCGCCCCAGCCGCTGCCGATTTCCAGCACGCTTGGATTGACGCCATCAAGTTCCAGTTCGTTCAGCAGCCGCCGGTATTTTGCGCGTTGCGCCTCGTCGAGCGTCTGGTCCGGCGAGCCGTCGAAGAGGGCGCTCGAATAGGTCATCGTGCTGTCGAGCCAGAGTTGGTAGAACGCGTTGCCGAGGTCGTAATGCGCGTGGATATTGCGCCGGCTGCCTTCTTTCGTGTTCGCGTTGCGCAGATGCCGGAAGCGGTTCGTCAGCTTGCCGAACCACGAACCGTAGACCACCGCCTCGATCGTCGTGCGGTTACGGACCATGATGTCGAGCAACGCGGCGAGATCGTCGGTATGCCAGTCGCCCGCCAGATAAGTCTCGGCAAAGCCGATATCGCCGCTCTTCAGCGCCGCCGCGCACACGTTCCAGTTGGTCAGCACGACGCGCGCGTACGGCGGGTTGCCAGGGGCGTCGGGCGCTTGTCCGAAACGGCGCGTGGTGCCGTCGGGGAGGTGGACATCGAGAACGCCGTATTGAAGCTGGCTCATAAGCCTGAGCACCACGCGGGCCGCTGCGGGTTTGCGCAACGCGCCATGCGTGCGCAGCAAGGGCCGGATGAACCACGAGACAGCCGGGCTGCGTAGCGATGAAGGGGAGGAGGGCTGTGTCGACATTTGCAAGTCACCTGATCGGCAATTCGGCCCGCTCGTGCGAGACGTTCGCAGCCGGCGGAGTGGGTTTGCTCTGGAATGGCACGCGCTTGAAGAACAGCTTCAGCGCCTGCCAGTGGATTTTCACGATGACGCCGAACGTCATCAGCGGGTAACCGAAGAACACGCGCAGCACGTTGCGGGCATCGAGCGGGCGTGTGCTCCCCGCGATGCTTGTCAGCAGCAGCGGACCCTCGCCGTCGTCGTAGTCGATGCGCGCGAGCGAGCGCATCGGCTTACCGCGTTTCGGCGATGCAAACATGAAGCGGAACGTGTAATGCCCCTGCACCTTGCAGAACGGCGACACATGGAAGACCTTGGTGGCGGTGAGCGGCACGCCGTTCAGGAGGCCGCTGCCGGGATCGAGCAGGTAGCAATGGCGTTCGCCGAAGGTGTTGTTTACTACGCAGACCACGGCGCGAAATGTGCCGTCCGCGCGCTCGCAAAACCAGAAGCTCACCGGGTTGAAGACGTAGCCCAGCACGCGCGGGAATGTGTGCAGGAAGATCTCGCCGGTGGCGTCGTGGATGCCGCTTGCATGCAGTATCGATTCGATCCATTCGAGCGGCGTTTGTCCCGCGGTTCCATGGTCGCTGTCGTAAAAGCTTAGCAAGCCGAATCGATTTGTCGAGAACCAACGGGAGTTGCGCAGCGTACCCTGGGCAAGCCTTTCAGCGCGTGCGCGCAACGGTAGCCGCAACGTGTAGACGCCGTAGGAGAACGCGTTGCGCGCCGGGCGCAGCCGCTTGTGACGCACGGAGCCGACGAGCAGCAGGTCGGGGGTATCGAAGGATTGAGGGGCGGGTGTACTCATGCTGCAAGCGCCGGTTCGTCATTGCCCAATGCCACAACAGCCTCGGCAGCCGCAAGCGCAGTCAGCCTCGCGGCCGCTTCCAGCCCGGACTTCAGGCCGTCCTCGTGGAACCCGTAACCAGTCCATGCACCCGCGAACCACGTGTTGCGTATGCCTTGAATCGACGGCAATGAGCGTTGGGCCTGGACCGCAGCTTGATCGAAGACCGGGTGGCTGTAGGCGAACTCGCGCATCACCGCCTCGCGACGCGGCTCACGCACCGGATTCAGCGAGACGATGACCGGCGTCTTGAACGGCAACGGCTGGAGCTTGTTGATAAGGTAGTGCACGCACAATTGCGGCTCGTCACCCAGTGCACCCAGTTCGCCGGTGCGGCTTTCGTAATTCCATGCTGACCACGCGCGTTGTGCCGGCAACAGAGAAGTGTCCGTATGCAACACCGCGCGATTCGGCGCGTAGCCGATCGCGCTGAGCGTCGCCGATTCGGCGTGTGAGGGATCGGCGAGGAGGGCGAGGGCCTGGTCGCTATGACACGCAAGCACCACGTGATCGAAGTGTTCCAACCCGCGCGAGCTTTCGATCTCTACGCCGTGCGTACTGCGTCTTATCGATGTCACGGGCGTACTCACGCGAGCGTCGCGTATGACGGGCAACATCCGCCGCACGTATTCGCGTGCGCCGCCGTTGACGGTGCGCCATTGCGGCCGGTCGTTGACTTGCAGCAGACCGTGGTTATGACAAAAGCGAATCAGCGTGCCGATGGGAAACGCCATCATCTGCGATGTCGAGCATGACCAGATCGCGCCGATCATCGGCAGCAGGTACCAGTCGCGAAATGCCATCGAAAACTTTTCGCGTTCGAGAAAACTGCTCACGGGCTCGGCGAGTTGAACGTCCTTGCCAGCCAGCGCCAGCGCGGTGGTCGTGCGGTTGAAGCGCAGGATATCGGCCAGCATGCGCAGGAACGCCGGGCGCAGCAGGTTGCGGCGCTGGGTGAACACCGTGTTCAGGTCGCTGCCCGCCCACTCCAGCCGGCGATCTGTCAGCGATACGGAGAACGACATATCGGTCGCGGTGGTGGAGATGTCGAGTTCCTCGAACAGCTTCACCAGGTTCGGATAGGTACGGTGATTGAAGACCAGGAAACCCGTATCAACGCCGTGCGTCATGCCATCGAGTGTCACGTCCACCGTGTTCGCATGACCACCAAAGTAGCTGTTGGCCTCGAACAGCGTTACGTCGATACCCGCCTTCGCCAGTTGATACGCGCACGCGAGTCCCGAAATCCCCGCTCCGATTACCGCAACTTTCATGACGTTGCTCCGTGTGTCTTGGTATTTTGTGTCGACTGCCTGATGGCCCTGACGGCTCTTTGTCTGGCACTACCGGCGGTTGCTCATGCCGCGCTCCAGTTGATTTACGCAATCCCGGCCGCGATGGATGCACGCAGCCGGAATTAAACGATCTTCAAGCGACAATGTTTTGTCCACCATAATGAAGAAATTTCGTCTATGATCAATAATGGTGTGGGTTGTTTGGAAAGTCCATAAATAATGCTGGTAAGGCGAATCTTGCTTCATTGATCAATTACATATTCAAGGATTTGTCCATGACAAATAAATCAGAAACGGATCTGTCCTTGAACGTGACGGCGGGCAGTCAGACAGAAACCGGGGGCGCGATACCGGTAAATCCCGACCCAATGGGCACGGCGGAAGACAGTGCCGTGGTGGGCATCGGCATCGGTGCGATTGCCAACGAGATCGGGCTAACCAAGGACACGTTGCGGGTCTGGGAGCGGCGCTACGGGTTCCCGCAACCGTTGCGGTCATCGGGTGGCGAGCGGCTCTATCCGCAAGAGCAGGTGACCAAGCTCCGGCTGGTGAAGCGCTTGCTGGATGCGGGCCACAGGCCGAGCAAAGTCCTGCCGCAATCCATCGTGCGGCTACAGCAACTGGCCGAAGAGTCAGGCGTGGGACAAGACGCGCCGGACACGGAGCTCGACCGGCTCGTTGAGCTGCTGCGCGTGGGCCGATACGACGATTTCCGTTTCGAGCTACTTAAACGGGCCACGCGCGAAGGGCTCGCGCGCTTCGTTCTTGACGTGGCCGCGCCGTTGACGGCGAGGGTGGGCAATGCTTGGGCTGCAGCCACGCTGCAGGTCTATCACGAGCACCTGTTCAGCGAAGCCTTGCAGGTCTCGCTGCGCTCGCTGATGCGTCCGCTTTCCGAGGCTTTGCGCGGCCGCGGCGCGCATCCGCGGGTGCTGCTCACCACGCTGCCGGGCGAGGGGCACGGGCTAGGCATCCTGATGGCGGAGGCCATGCTCGCGCTGGCCGATTGCGAGTGCATGGCGCTCGGAACGCAGACACCGCAGCAGGACATAGTCGACGCCGTCCTGGCTCATGACATAGAGATTGTCGGGCTGTCATTTGCCGCTTCCATGCCGACGCAGGCCGTGATGAACGGACTCGCGGAGTTGCGCGCGGTGCTGCCTCCGAAGGTGGCGATCTGGGTTGGCGGCAGCAGTCCCGCATTACGGCGCAAGCTCCCTGATGGCGTGTTGAACGTCGCGGGACTCGGGCCGATTGACGACGCTGTAGCGCAGTGGCGCCATAGCGCCATGCTATGATCGACGGGCGGTTTGCTGCATCGTCACGTCACTTCACCGGCTTCGGATAGTGCTTGATGCAGTGAGACTACCCGGCGTGACGGGGAACACGATTCACGGTTCGGCCGAGGGCGCGGCATAAAACATGTTGCGCCTTGCGCCTGTCACGCGCCAAAGGCATGCTTCATGCGGCGCGCATGGCAATACGGGCAGTGCGGTGACGGCCGCTTGGCAAGGGTCTCGCCGGGCAACACATTTTATAAAGTATCAAAAAAGGCTTTAAACGAGCTGCATTACAGCTCGCGCTTCGTACTTACCTCAGGCACAGGGTTCGCTCCTCACCCACGGTAGATAGTGCAACGCCGCTGACTGCCGCGCGTTTGCAACGGGCAAAAAGTCGCAGAAGGACGCGACAGGCGCTTCTTTACCGTTTTTGCATCTGAGCGCCTGATTCCCGCGTAAAATTGAAAGCTTCGCTGCTGGCGGCGCGGATTCCCGCGCGAGCCGGCTACAGTTACAACAGACAGAACTGTCGCACTACGTTGCAAACCAGGGGTGGACTATGAACACGATGCTTTATCCGGAACTGTATAAATCGCTGGAATCGGTTCGTTGGGACATGGAGAAAGATATTCCCTGGGACAAATTCGACTCGGCGCTGCTCACCGACGAACAAGCCAAGACCATCAAGATGAACGCGATCACCGAATGGTCCGCGTTGCCCGCCACGGAAATGTTCCTGCGCGACAACCACAACGACAGCGATTTTTCGGCGTTCATCAGCGTGTGGTTCTTCGAAGAGCAGAAACACTCGCTCGTGCTGATGGAATACCTGCGCCGCTTCAAACCTGAAATGGTGCCGACCGAAGCAGAACTCGACGCCGTTCGCTTCGAGTTCGATCCCGCTCCCCCGCTCGAAACGCTGATGCTGCATTTCTGCGGCGAGATCCGCTTGAACCACTGGTACAGGCGCGCGGCCGAATGGCACACGGAACCGGTGATCAAGCACATCTACGAAACCATTTCGCGCGACGAAGCGCGTCACGGCGGCGCGTATTTGCGTTACATGAAGAAAGCAATGACGCAAACCGGTGACATTGCGCGTGCCGCGTTCGCGAAGATCGGTGTCCTGATGGCATCGGCACGGCGCACGGAAAAGCCGCTGCATCCGACCAATCTCCACGTGAACCAGGCACTGTTTCCGCGCGACACAATCCAGTCGCGCTTGCCGGATCCGGAATGGCTCGAACATTGGCTCGACGAACAAATTCGGTTCGACGACAGTTGGGAAAAGAAAGTCGTCGAACGGATCTTGCATAACTTGTCCATTCTGTTTGAACGCTCGTTCGCCACAGCGCAGGAGTTGAACCGGTATCGCAAGGAAGTGGTGTTGCGCCTGCAGGCTGCACAAGCGGCATCGCAACTGCCGGCCTGACCGGAATTACGTTGTTCTGAAACAGCCCGCCGGTTTGTGACCGGCGGGCTGTTTGTTTATGAAGGGTGCGCTCCATGCGCAAACACGCTGGTACACGGCCTTAAGTTAAACGCCCGTTAAACGCGTGCCGGCACGCGTGGCACACTACGGTCCTTCTGAATCCCTCATCGTTGACAGACATGCCCGCTCCTTTCGAACGCAAGATCATGACGCGCGACGCGCTCGCTGCTGTGCGCCCGCAATTCGCGTCGCCGGTGGTTTTCACGAATGGCGTCTTCGATATCCTGCATCGCGGCCATGTGACCTATCTCGCCGATGCAAAGGCGCTCGGCGCAACGCTGATTGTCGGTGTGAACAGTGACGTGTCGGTGCGCATGCTCGGCAAGGGCGACGACCGGCCGATCAATCGCGAAGACGACCGCATGGCGTTGTTGGCTGCGCTGGAAAGTGTGGATTGGGTCGTGAAATTCGAGGAGTCGACGCCGCTGGAACTCATCGGCGAACTGCATCCGGACGTGTTGGTGAAAGGAGGCGATTACGACATGGACAAGCTGGCGGAATCGGCGCTGGTGCGAAGCTGGGGCGGCAAGGCGCTGGCCATTCCATTCGAGCACGATCGCTCGACGACCGCGTTGCTCAAGAAAGTGCGCACGCAGGGTACAGAGAAATAAGCGCGTGGCCGCAAGGCAGAGCTTATTGCGTGAGCGGCGCAGCCTGCACGGCGGCCGCGGGCGCCGGACCGCCGACCACGGCCTGGTCAGCGGCTTCTTCGGGGCTGATCGGGCGAACCCGTACCAGTTCCGGATGTACTTGCCGGTCGAGATGCTGCGGTTCGCGTCCACCGGCCGACGGCAGCGGTCCGAACACACCTTGCACGACAACGAACATCAACAGGTTTGCCAGAAACAATAGGGCGAGCAACCAGCGCAGCATGGAAAGCGCTCCATCAATCAGGTGAACGGGAAACGGCGGCTTCGCGGGCGATCAATGCAAGTCCCGCGAGCACGAGGGAATCGTGGCGAGTATGCGGCACCTTGAGCGCGCCCGCCACTTCGCTGGCGCCACCACCGCTGAGAATCAGGCGTACATCGTTGTTCCATCGGGCGCGCAGATCTTGCCACGCGCGTTCTATCAAGCCAGCTTGCGCGAGCAGGCATCCTGACGACAAAGCCGTACGCGTGTCGGTCGCGAAAATACCGCTGGATGAACTGATCGCGCGGCGGGCGATGTCAGGCAGAAGCGTGGGCAATTGTGCCGTGTGGGTGCCGAGTGATTGCATCATCAGCAGCCAGCCGGGCGCAATCAGGCCGCCTGTGAACGTGCCATCGGCGAGCAGCGCTTCAAGCGTCGTCGCCGTGCCAATAGTGGCAATCAACAGGTTCTCGCCGGGATACGCCGCGTGCGCGCCGATCATGCCGCACCATCGGTCGCTGCCGAGCGCCGCCGGTTCCGTGTAGTTGTTCGTCACGCCAGATTGTTGCGCTTGCGCGCGCACGATCGTGCGGGGCGTGCCAGGCCAGCGTGCATC
>NZ_JAQGMM010000453.1 GCF_028292365.1 Caballeronia sp. | reverse complement strand
GACAGACATCCGGGTCCGACTCTCTTATAACGCGCAGGATAGGTTCGGGTGAGTTCACGCCGACTCCCCACGCCCTGATTATGCCCTCGTCACGCATACGACATAGTGCCGGGAATGCGCCTTCGAGTGCGGTCGAGAATTCTTCTGTCCAAGGCCTGGGCAAGAAACCGTTGTCCGGCGACACATCATGGACAAACAGGACGTCGATACGGTCGATGCCGAGACGCTGGAGGCTGTCTTCGACGGACCGTCGCACTCCGTCGGCAGTGTAGTCGAAGACTACGCTGTTTGGCGACTTACCCAACGGAAATAGCTTGTTGCTGTCGTTGGCCGGAGAGGCCTTCAGCAGTTTTCCGACTTTCGTTGAAATCACATAACTGTCGCGGGGCTGGTTGTGCAGGAAACGGCCGAAGCGCCGCTCGGCCTCTCCCAGACCGTACCAGGGAGAGACGTCGTAATAGCGGATGCCTGCCTCCCACGAGGCTTCCAATGTCCTCTGCGCACCGGCGTCCGTGACAACCTCGAATTCATTGCCCAAAGGCACGCCGCCAATGCCAAAACGAAACTCCGGCCCGAAAATCTGCTGTGCTCTATTCATCGTGCGCTCCTTGATTCAAGAATTGTGTAGTGCGGCCTACGCAATCGCTATTCCCGATTCGATGGGATCGTCGTTGACAGCCAAACATGCTCCCTTGCCTCACGTGCGCGGCTTCATTCACAGCCCATATCGGCTCGCAGCCTCTCAATCGCCCGTCGCAACGCCGGAGACATGCACGAGCAGCGTCATCTCACATCGCGATCCTGCAACCGTGAAGTGGATAAGCGAACGAAGACTCGGGTTCTGACGGGCAATCGGGTTGACCGTGAAGGTAAATAAACGATGCGACGTCCATAGCGACCCGAACCGATCACTTTCGGCCGTTACCTATTGGCGTCGAATGTCAACAATCTAGCCATATTCGCCGGACGGCCGAACGTGGCCGAACCCGGTCTGATGAGGAAACGGAGGAATGGATCTTCGCCAGCAGCCCACATCCGCAGACATTAACCTCGTTTATGCATATGAGGAAGTAGAAACATAGGTCGCGGTTGGGATGATGGTTACCCATCGCCCCCACCGCGACCGAAACATGAGGATATTCTCCGCCTGAGAAATCGCTGCTCGTGCGCATAGAGTAACGTACCTGATCGGGCGTAAGGACACCCATGCACGGACATAACGATCACGCTCATCTGAGCGAGTCCCACAAGCGATCCCGCATTGTCATAGCCCACGGCGTCCGGTTAATTTCCCCGATAGAGTTCTCGCATTTGAACCGCCTGATCGCTGTTCTGAAAATCCGCTTGCTCGCGCATCACCTGAGCCCGTGTCTTCCCCAAGACAACCGCAGTTGAGGTGTCGACATTCTGCACCGCAACCCCCGAAAGCTCCTGTGCAGCACCACTTGCCACTGAGTCCTGCCGGCTCGTCGCCGACTGGGCGAAGCATCCGTTTGCCGCCATTGCTGCAACCACGGAACCACAGATGGTGATCAATCGATAAACTTTCATCAGAGTTCTCCTTCGACGTTTAATAGATCGGCTAACGCATTTCTCGCTACCCAGCGACAGTATTAGCAAGAGCCTGAAAAGGTCGATGCGTTCCGACTATCAATCGGCCCGAGGCACTCGACGAATGCACTTTCCGCGTTGCTGTCAAAGCTATTCTTGGTCAGACCAGATGGGGGCGCAACGCCACATGCGTAGGCGAGAGACCGGCAACGCCGGCGAAAGACGTAGCCGTTCTCCGCGCTCGAGGCGGGCGGTTTAACGCGAAATTTTCAGCAGCGGCTGAGAACGTGCCGATCACGTGCCGGTACCGCCCGAACACGGCAACCACATATTCGTACAGCCGATACATTTGTAGCTGCTGGATTGAACGATCACCTGCTATTCTGTTTTTACGCGCACTTTTCGCCCATGGTGGCTTTCCTGATCAAGCAGCCATATGAGATCGTCAGATTTCGTGGTACGAAAATTTAGATTGGCGACTCTGGAGCGTGCGTTCCGTGTCGACTATGCTCGTCGTTACGCGGGTCATCGCAGAGTGGCCGGCACCATCCTCATACTGATGGTGATCGCATTTGGTTACCATGACTGGTTGCTATTCAGCACGCTTGAACCCGATATCGCCGTCAGCATTGTCCATGTGCGACTTGCCGGGACCTCAGCGATGGCAATTCCGCTCTGGCTCTTGTGGGGAAAGCGCGGCTTTGACGAACGCTGGGCCGTCGGTTCGCTTTTTGTACTGACGCTCAGTTGCTGGCTCACCCTGGAAACGCTGAGGCAGATTTACCCGCTGGTACGAGTTTTTCGGGAGATCGCTCCCGCTTTTGTCCTCGTCGTCTTCGTCGTATTTATATCCTTCCGGCTTCGTGCGATCACGGCCGCCTGGCAAGTTGGCGTCTGCGTCGTAATCTACCTGACGGCCCTTCGCTTCTGGCCACGCGGTAATGTTTCCGTGCGGGGCCTGGACTGGATTTCCCGTGGGGCCATGGTGTCTTACATGTATATGGCCGGTATCCTCGTCAGCATTCAGTTTGAACGCACGGCCCGGCGCGAATTCATGTTTCGGCGCATGCTGCGCGCAGCCAAGGCACGCATTGAAGCAGCCTCTCTCGAGGTCAATCGACAAAATGAACGGATGAGAGAACTCGTTAGAGAGAAGGAGCGGTTCTTTTCGTCGGCGTATCACGACATCCAGCAACCCCTCTCTGCAATCAATCTCTTCGTCCATAGCGCACGAATTAAACTTGAAGATAAACACGCGGTTAGTCACGACCTTGACGTCGTCGAGCAAACGGCATGCGATCTGCTCGATATGTTTAAAGATATACAGGACTATAGTGAACTGGGCTCATACACCCCGAAGCTGACGTCGGTCGATACGTGGACTGTGCTGACGGATGTCGTCGAGCAGCACCGTGAGCCGGCGAGATTGAAGGGTATCGAATTGCGAATCGGCAGGCGTCCGCGCCGGCCACCGCCTATTGAAACCGACCGTTCGTTGTTCAAGCGGGCATTGTCGAATTTCATCTCCAATGCCATCAAGAATACGTCGTCCGGAGGCGTCGTCATCGGCTGGGTGCAGATTGGCGAGCGGCTTCGTATCGATGTCCGGGATACGGGCGCCGGCATTTCGCCCGAACATCGCGATGCCATATTCGGTGAGTACTTTCAGATCAACAACCCTGGCCGCGATCGATCGAAAGGCCTGGGGCTCGGACTATCCATTGTCAATCGGATTGTCAAGATCCTGCCGATGCACAGCATGCGTCTCTGGTCGGTGGAAGGGCGCGGGTCGCGCTTTTCCCTTTATGCACCCGTCGCGAAAATCGCGCCAGTCATTGAAACGGACGAAAGAAAGAGCGACGCATACACCGCGATACTGAAGGGAAAATACGTGCTGCTTTGCGATGACGACCCGATCGTCCTCGAGGGCCTGCGGCAGTTGTTCCTCGGCGCTGGCGCACGAGTGGAAACTGCTGAATCGATGACGGGGATCGACGCATTTCTGACCGATGGCAGCCGTCCGCCCGACATCACCGTCACCGATATCCGTCTGCGCGACGGACAGACCGGCATCGACGTCGCTGAGCGCATCAGGCGGAAATTCGCGTGGGCAGGTGTGCTTCCCGTCGCGTTCATCACGGGCGAACTGGTGTCGCCGCGCGCACTTCGCGATTTCGCCGAACCATTCGTTTTACTGCGTAAATCTTCGACACCCGAAAGCATTCTCGCAGAGGTCAGCCGGTTCGTTGCCGACGCACAGTCGATTCGTTTGGTCATGGATGGGTCGATCCGGTAGGCGCATCGATCGACCGGGGACGATGACGCAGCACGTCGCAAAGCCGTCCGGTCAGGTAGCGAAAATCCGCCCACAGCGGCGTTCACGATCGAGCAGTCTTATGAAATCGTCAGATTTCCTAGCACGCAGATTTAAATCGCCGACGCTGGAACGTGCATTCCGCAGGGATTATGCGCGTCGCTATGCCGGTCATCGAAGATTGGCCTGCGCAAGTCTCGTGCTGCTGGTATTCGCCTATGGCTGCCGCGATTGGTGGCTGTTGAGCCCGCTCGACCCCGGTATTACCGTAAGCATCATACGTGTGCGACTCGCGGGGGTTGCCGGTATGGCGCTGCCACTCTGGTTTCTGTGGGGACCGCGCGCCCATGACGAACGCTGGGCGGTCGGACTACTGTGTGCATCGACGCTGGCTTGCTGGTCGACCTTGATTACGCTTATGGAGATCTACCCGGCGGACCTCGCCTTCCAGGAAGTGTTCAACGTCTTTCTACTGGTTCTTTTCATGATATTCACGTCGTTCCGGCTTCGTGCAATCACCGCAACCTGGTTAGTAGGACTTTGCGCTTTCAGCTTCCGTCTTTCTATCGACGTATGGCCGCGGGGGAACGTTTCGACGCAGGGGTTCCAGTGGCTATCTCGTGGAGGCATGGTGTGTTACTTATATGCCATCGGCGTCGTGGTCAGCATTCAGTTTGAACGCGCTGCCCGCCGTGCGTTCATGTTCCGGCGGACTTTGCGCGCTGCAAAGGCACGCATTGAAGCGGGATCTATTGCAGTCAACCGGCAAAATGAAAGGATGAGAGAGATCATTCGGGAGAAGGAGCGTTTCTTTTCATCGGCTTACCATGACATCCAGCAACCCCTCGCTGCAATCAACCTCTTTATCCATAGCGCGCGGACAAAACTCGACGATGAACACGCCGCCAGTCACGATCTCGACGTCGTCGAGGAAACAGCGCGCGATCTCCTCGACATGTTCAAGGACATCCAGGACTATAGTGAACTAGGCTCGGCCATGCTGAACCTGGCGCCGGTCGAGACACAGAACGTGCTTACAGAGGTGTTCGAGCAATACTGTGAACCCGCACGGCTGAAGGGCATCGATCTGAAGATCAGCGGACGTGGGCGCCGGCCGCCGCCTATTGAAAGCGACCGTTTTCTGTTCAAGCGGGCACTGTCGAATTTCGTCTCCAATGCGATCAAGAATACGGCCTCGGGGGGAGTCGTCATCGGCTGGGTGGAGATTGGAGAGCGACTTCGCATCGACGTGTGGGACACGGGTGTCGGCATTTCATCCCGGCATCGTGAAGCGATATTCGCCGAGTACTATCAAATCAACAATCCCGGTCGCGATCGGGCGAAGGGGTTGGGACTCGGGCTATCGATTGTTCAAAGGATCGTTGGGATCTTGCCGATGCACAGCATGCGTTTCGGATCGGTCGAAGGTCGCGGGTCGCGCTTCTCCCTATACGCGCCTATCGCGAAAATGGCACCGGTCATCGAGACAGGCGATCAGATGGACGATGCGTGCATAGCGATCCTGAAATACAAATACGTCGTGCTGTGCGACGACGAACCAACTGTCCTGGAGGGCCTGCGGCGCTTGTTCTCGGGTGCCGGTGCATTGGTGGACAGCGCCGGGTCGATGACAGGCATCGAGGCAATTCTGACCGGCGATGGTCGCGTCCCGGATGCGATCGTCATGGATATCCGCCTGCGCGACGGGTCGACCGGTATCGACGTCGCTGAACGGATCAGACGGCATTTTTCGTGGGCGGGTGTGATCCCCGTGGCTTTCATCACGGGCGAACTGGTGTCTCCGCTCGCACTTCGCGATTTCGCTGAACCCTTCGTGTTACTACGGAAATCCGCCACGCCCGAGAGTACGCTTGCGGAGCTCAGTCGTTTCATTGCTGCTCAGCAGCCGGCATGACTCGGTCATGCGCGGGATCCGTGACGGGCAGCACGCCGAGTTTGATCCCTTTATCAGCCAGCATTACGATGAGTTCCGTACGGCGTCGCAGGTTGAAATGGGCGAGCAGATGACTGACGTATTTCTTTACCGTAATGTCCTCGAGTCCCATTCGAAGGGCGATAGCCTTGGAGGGAAGTCCGCGCGCTAGCCATGTCAACGTTTCGAATTTTCTTGGCGTGAGCTTCAGACCGGCGGCATCACTGACTTCTGAAGTCGCGCTGGACTGCGCTTGGGTTGTTAACCTTGAGGGGCTTCGTCCATGCCCATGTCGCACCTGAGGCCGGCGATGCTGGCGGCGGCCAAGAACACGCCTCCGGCAAGTACCGCGCTAATTGCTGCGTTCGGGGCTTCCGGATGCGATGACTTCGGCCCATATCCCATGGCGCGAAGCTCGACGCACCGACTGATGGTTTCCATACTCTCGTCGGCGGAGATCACGATCACGGGTAACGACGGTCTCGAAGCCTTCAATTCGGCGAGCGCGTTGCACCCGTGTCCGTCAGGGAGGTCGAGATCAAGGAACACGATGTTTAGCAGCTCGTGAAGCGCGTGGTGTATCCCTTGCGACAAAGTGCTTGCGTGCACTAACTGGATGTCTGAAAAGTGCTTTTTCAACAATAGCGACAAGCCGGCTCTGAACAGCTCGTGATCATCAACGATCAATACGCGCATGGTATCGTCTCCTATGACCGCGCGTCTGACGCGCGCCGCAAGCGCATAGTAAAGACGGTTTCACCGGGAGTCATCACCCGCACTGTTCGGGTTCCATAGTACACGCTGGACCAGACTTTGTTGGCTAGATCGACGACGTTGATTGACGCACTCGAGGTTTTCTCGCTGCGGGTGAGCGTCCCGTTCAGGGGCTAATCTGAAGGACGCGAAAGGCAATACTCTCCGTTAGCAATCGTTCATTGGCGCGACCGTTTCTGAACGACGACCCACAACGGACGACCGTCCTTCGTGGCTCGGGTGGTCGGTTCTAGGTGGCAAGCGGTCATTCACAACCGCACTTGCGATGTCATCGCAGCCCCCGTTTGCCCTCATCCGCGCCGCTATCAAACGCGGCCGGAGGCTGACGTCGAAAGTGCAAATGACTCAAGCGGTGCCTGCCGGTCCCCACACGATGACATCGCCGTGCCAAAGGTTGATCCTGCGAGCATCCACCGAAGACTCATGCTCCTTGAAGAGAAATGCGCTAGCCATTCCCAATACAAATGCAACGATAGGCGCGCCACCTTCTGGCCAGCTCATCTCCTGATGCAAAGAGACGCGCGCGCCTGGCGAAGAGTGACTGTCCAGACTGACGTCAGGGGCGAAGTTATTGAAGCCCACAGCAGCGGCGGCGTCCCGCCCTAAACTCCTCAATACTTCTGGCATTGCCGCACGCGGCACGTCGATTAGAGAATGATCTTTACTTCGCTCGATTGTCGTCCAGCCCAGATGAAAACATGTTGTGGAGTCGCCGGACATGCTCAGTCCACTCGGCGTTACAGAGGGGCGATTAAGTGGCGATTTTTTTAGCTCGGCTAGGCCGCGCTGCAGTTCTTCCCCGTAGCGCAATGCAAACCCACGCAATATAAAAGCGCCATGCTCGAGAGCGAGATAGTCAGGGTAGTTGATCATCAAGTGAGCCTTGTCAGTCATAGGAATTTGCATGTCAGAAAAGTAAAAGGGCTCCAGGAAGCCGTTCGGGTAGTTGGCAGCAGCCCCGCACTACTTCACTGGCTCTTTGGACACGACGTCCACCACCTGGTTAAGGGGCTCTGTTTCGTCTGGTTCGATCACGGCAGCGAGACCGGTCTCTAATCCGGCATGCCGTTCAAATAGAGCTAGAAGTTCAGGGCGCAGTCCGTCACCGCGTTGGGCAGCGAGAGCGTGAAGCGAGAGAAATGGCAGCATGGTTAAACCCCATTCAATGAAAGACAGGCGAACGCGATGCCGATGAGAGGATTGACGTATTGGGCGCGCGCGTGATGGGCGAGGTTCGATCGCGCCCTCCGTCGTGCGCCGACCTCGGCTACTGCGGGATTGAATGATCAATCTATGGCAGCCGCTCGATACAAACACTCCGTTTCTTGCTATTTAGTCCGCCCTGAACAATCGTCAAAGCCTTTACTGGCGGGAGTTTAAGGGCGAAACCGATTGCTGGAATTGCAGGATATGAGCACATTAACGTTTAAAACCCTGCAAATTCTGACGAGGTCCGAATGGGTCCGAAAGCACGTGTGACAGAGCGAGATTTTTTCCGCCAACCGCTGCTTGAGCAGATCAATTTGAAGCATCCTCTGGTGCGCTTGGCTGGCTTGATCGATTGGGAGCACCTGGGCGCCGCGATGAGCGAGAGCTTCGTGTCCCGTGCCGGACGACCCGCGACATCACCACGCCTACGCAGGCCTGCTTTATCTGCAACACGCATTTGACCTGTCTGATGAGGAGGTCGTGTGGCAATGGGTCGAGAACCCCTATTGGCAGGTCTTCACTGGCGAGACGCTCCTGCAAACCGAGCCGCCGATCGATCCATCGAGCCTGACACGCTGGCGCAAACGCCTCGGTGAAGCGGGCGTCGAAGAGCTGTTGGCGGCGACGATTGAGGCCGCCAAACGTGCAGGCGTGATCAAGGCGTCGAGCGTGAAGCGCGTGATCGTCGACACGACGGTCATGCCCAAGGCAATTGCCCATCCAACCGATTCACGCTTGCTGGAGCGGTGCCGTGAACATCTGGTCAAAGCCGCCGCGCGCCATGGGCTCAAGCTCAGACAGAACTACAACCGCGAGGCACCGCGCCTGGCCGGGCAGATTGGCCGCTACGCGCACGCCAAGCAGTAC
>NZ_JAQGMM010000441.1 GCF_028292365.1 Caballeronia sp. | reverse complement strand
TCGGCGACCAGTGCAATGCGAATGAAGCCGCTGCCGGGATTCGTGCCATGGGCGTCCCGTGCCAGATACGAGCCCGGCAAAACCGTCACATTATAGTCGGCGTAAAGGCGGGCGGCGAACTCGGTGTTGGTGAGTCCGGTGCGCGCCACGTTCGCCCACAGATAGAACGCGGCGTCCGGCAGACTGACGTCAAGCACCTCGGCGAGCATGGGGGTGACGGTCGTAAATTTCTTGAGGTACAGCGCGCGGTTCTCGCGCACATGCGCTTCGTCTTTCCACGCAACAACGCTCGCTGCCTGGAACATGGGCGAGAGCGCGGCGCCGTGATAGGTGCGATAGAGCAGGAATTGCTTGAGTATCGACGCGTCCCCGGCGACAAAACCCGAGCGCATGCCGGGTACGTTCGAGCGCTTGGACAAGCTCGACAGCATCACCAGTCGATCGAAACCGCGGCCGAGCTTGTGCGCGGCTTCCAGGCAGCCCAGCGGAGGCATGGATTCGTTGAAATAGATCTCGGAATAACATTCATCGGAGGCAATCACGAAGCCATGGCGATCCGAGAGCGCGAACAGCTCGCGCCAGTCCTTCAGCGTCAGCACCGCGCCGGTCGGGTTGCCCGGCGAGCAGACGTAGAGCAATTGGGTGCGTGCCCAGACGGCATCGGGGACGGCTGCGTAATCGCAGGCGAAGTTGCGCGCTGGATTGCTGTTCACGAAGTACGGCTCGGCGCCGGCCAGCAGCGCTGCGCCTTCGTAGATCTGATAGAACGGATTCGGGCAGACGACAACGGGCGGTTCACCCGTGCTGCGGCTGTCGATCACCGTCTGGGCGAGCGAAAAAAGCGCTTCGCGCGAGCCGGAAACGGGCAAGACTTCCGTGGCGGCATTGACCGCGGGCAGGCCGTATCGCTCTTTCGTCCAGTCAGCAATGGCTTGGCGCAACGGCTCGGTGCCCGCGGTGGCGGGATAGGACGCGAGGCCGGACATCGCGTTCACGACTGCCTCGCGAATCAGCGCCGGCGTTGCATGTTTCGGCTCGCCGATACCGAAGCTGATGGGCGTCCAATCCGCGCGCGGCGTGACGCCTTTGAATAGCGCACGCAACTTTTCGAATGGATACGGCTGAAGTTTCTGGAGAAGTGGATTCACGGCGAAGTCGGTGCAGACGTTGAAACGACAAGGCTCGGATTATATCCCCCTCGTCGCTCTCCGTAGCCCCCTGGTTGGGTTTGCTGGGGCTTTGGGGCGGTTCTGCCGGCGCGCGGAAGGCGGGTTTGCGCAGTGGACAGGCGCTCGACCACGGCCGCCGACAGCCGAGCCGAAATCGCCCGGCATCGACCGTGCAGAACCCGGGCCGGCTTGCCGTTGCGAGGAGAAATCCCTGTGTCAGCAAACCAAAAGAATTCAAGACGTGCGATGGTATGATTGTCACCGTTCGCCGGGTTGCGTGCTTGCGGTCGGTTACAGGTTATATAGAAGGGTTATATATAAGCCGTCGAGCAATAGCACCACGGGTTGCGCTCCGTCGCTTCGAATCGAGCTTTGATCGAATCGAGCTGGATTCAACGGGGTTCGACCCACCGCCCGAGCGTTTTCGACCGGCGTTAGCAGTTATCTCCTGCCGCACAAGCATCAAGGCTCGGAGGCCCGCCGGCCCGTTCTCCCGAATTCTTTTCAATCAGCGATATCGCCGTGCGTCTGACCTCGATAAAACTCGCTGGCTTCAAGTCCTTCGTCGATCCCACCCATTTCCAGGTCCCAGGCCAGCTTGTTGGCGTGGTCGGGCCGAATGGCTGCGGCAAATCCAACATCATCGACGCCGTGCGCTGGGTGCTCGGCGAATCGCGCGCTTCCGAGTTGCGCGGCGAGTCGATGCAGGACGTGATCTTCAACGGCTCCACGGCGCGCAAGCCGGGCAGCCGCGCCAGCGTCGAACTCATCTTCGATAACGCCGACGGCCGGGCCGGGGGCCAGTGGGGCACCTACGCCGAAATCGCCGTCAAGCGCGTCCTCACGCGCGACGGCACGTCGAGCTATTACATCAACAACCTGCCAGCCCGCCGCCGCGATATTCAGGACATCTTCCTGGGTACGGGTCTCGGACCGCGTGCCTACGCGATCATCGGGCAGGGCATGATCGCGCGGATCATCGAAGCGAAGCCCGAAGAACTGCGCGTGTTCCTGGAAGAAGCCGCAGGCGTGTCCAAGTACAAGGAACGTCGCCGCGAGACCGAAAACCGCCTGCACGATACCCGCGAAAACCTGACCCGCGTGGAAGACATCGTGCGCGAGTTGAGCGCGAATCTGGAGAAGCTCGAAGCCCAGGCGATTGTCGCAACGAAATACAAGACGTTACAGGCCGACGGCGAGGAAAAGCAACGGCTCCTGTGGTTGTTGCGCAAAAACGAGGCGGGCAACGAGTCGGAGCGCCAACAGCGGGCTATCAGCGACGCGCAGATCGAGCTCGAAGCACAAACCGCCAAGCTGCGTGAAGTCGAAGCGCAACTGGAAACGTTGCGGGTGGCGCATTACAGCGCAAGCGACGCGATGCAGGGCGCGCAGGGCTCGCTGTACGAAGCGAACTCGGAAGTGGCCAAGCTCGAGGCGGAGATCCGCTTTATCGTGGAGTCGCGCAATCGGGTGCAGGCGCAGATCGCTGCGTTGAGCGCTCAGCGCGAACAGTGGCAGATGCAGGCCGAGAAGGCTCGTGGCGAGATCACGGATGCCGAAGAGGCGCTGGCTATCGGCGAAGAAAAGGCGGCAGTCGCGCAGGAAACAGCCGCTGCGAAACACGACGAATTGCCCGCCCTCGAAGCACGTTTTCGCGACGCCCAGGCCGAGTTGAACGCAGAGCGCGGCGGTATCGCGCAGACTGAACAAGCGTTGAAACTCGAGGCTGCGCATCAGCGCAATGCTGACCAGCAACTGCAGCAATTGCAGCAGCGTCACGAACGCCTGAAAAGCGAAGCGGGCGGCCTTGACGCGCCCGACGAAGCGCAACTCGAAGAGTTGCGCATGCAACTCGCTGAGCACGAAGAAATCCTCGCTGAAGCTCAAGCCCGGCTCTCCGATGCGCAGGACACGCTGCCGCGTCTGGATGGCGAGCGTCGCGCGGCACAAGAGAAAGTACAGGCCGAAAGCGCGCAGATTCACCAGCTCGAAGCACGGCTCGCGGCGCTGAAGCAGTTGCAGGAAAACGTCCAGACCGAAGGCAAGATCCAGCCGTGGCTCGACAAACACGAGCTTGGTTCGTTGCCGCGCTTGTGGAAAAAGCTGCACGTTGAAGCGGGTTGGGAAACGGCGTTGGAGTCGGTTCTGCGTGAGCGGATCGCGGCGCTGGAAGTATCGAATCTCGACTGGGTGAAGGCGTTCGCGACCGACGCGCCGCCCGCGAAGCTGGCGTTTTATGCACCGCCCAACGCCGGCCGTCCGCAGGAAACGCCCGCTGGTTTGCGGCCGCTGCTTGCGCTGATCCGTATCGATGACGCCGGTCTGCGCGCCGTGCTGACCGACTGGCTGGGCCAGGTTTTTGTCGCCGATGACATCGCCCAGGCGCACGCCTCGCGTGCGCAACTGCCGGACGGCGCTGCGTTCGTGGTGAAGGCCGGGCATGTGGTGACGCGCGTCGGCGTGCAGCTTTACGCCGCCGATTCCGAACAGGCCGGCATGCTCGCCCGCCAGCAGGAAATCGAGAACCTGACGAAGCAGGTGCGCGCAAAAGCCCTGCTCGCCGATGAAGCCAAGGCAGCAGCTATTCGGGCGGAAGCGGCGCATACGCAGGCATCGGCGAGTCTCGGAGACGCCCGCTCCTCCGCCGAACGCGCGACCCAACGTGTCCACGCGTTGCAAATGGACGTGTTGAAGCTTGCTCAGGCGCAAGAGCGCTACATGCAGCGCAGCACGCAGATCCGCGAGGAACTGGCTGAAATCACCGCGCAAATCGATGAACAGCGTGCGTTGCGCGCTGAATCGGAAGCGAATTTCGAGCGTCATGACGGCGAGCTCGCCGAGTTGCAGGCACGCTTCGAAGATCATCAACTGGCGTTCGAAGCACTCGACGAATCGTTGACCAACGCGCGCCAGGAAGCGCGCGACCTCGAACGCGCGGCCACTGACGCCAGCTTCGCAGCGCGTGGGCTCGCGGCGAAGATCGAGGAATACCGGCGCAACATCGAAACGGCGAAAGATCAGAGCGAACGCGTGGCCGGTGCGCTGGAAGACGCCCGCGCCGAACTTGAAACGATCAACGAGCAAACGGCTCACACCGGCTTGCAGGACGCGCTCGAACTGCGCGCGGAGCGCGAAGCGGCGTTGCAATCGGCCCGCATCGAACTCGACGATCTCACCGCACGACTGCGTCAGGCCGATGAATTGCGGCTTATCGCGGAACGTTCGCTGCAGCCGTTGCGCGACAAGATCAACGAATTACAGTTGAAGGAACAGGCGGCACGGATCAGCGGCGAGCAGTTCATCGAGCAATTGGCGGCAGCGGGTGTGGATGAAGCCGAGTTGCAGGCCAAGCTCACGCCGGATTTGAAACCGTCGTATTTGCAAGGCGAAGTCACGCGGCTGAACAACGCGATCGCGGCGCTTGGCGCCGTGAACATGGCCGCGCTCGACGAGCTTGCCGCAGCGAGCGAGCGCAAGGATTTCCTCGACGCGCAATCGGCGGATTTGAACGACGCCATTGGCACGCTGGAAGACGCGATCCACAAGATCGACCAGGAAACGCGGTCGTTGCTGCAAGGCACGTTCGACGAAGTGAACCGTCATTTTGGCGAGCTTTTCCCCCGTCTTTTCGGCGGTGGTCAGGCGAAACTCGTGATGACCGGCGACGAAATCCTCGATGCCGGCGTGCAAGTGCTCGCGCAACCGCCGGGCAAGAAGAATTCGACCATTCACTTGTTGTCGGGCGGTGAAAAAGCCCTTACGGCCACCGCGCTTGTGTTTGCAATGTTCCAGTTGAATCCGGCGCCGTTCTGTCTGCTGGACGAAGTGGACGCGCCACTCGACGACGCCAACACGGAGCGCTTTGCGAATCTTGTACGGGCGATGTCGGAGAAGACGCAATTCCTCTTCATCTCGCACAACAAGATCGCGATGGAAATGGCGCAACAACTGATCGGCGTGACGATGCAGGAACAAGGCGTCTCGCGGATTGTGGCCGTGGACATGGAATCCGCGGCGGGTTTCGCCCAGAATGCTTGAACGATTGGCCGGGCTGTTTTAGAACGGACAGCAAGATTAGCGTGGAAAAGCAGGGAGAACAGGCCTGGGAGGCCCGTTCTGGCGCGCAGTCGCGGAGTGGCTCATGCAGTTCGGTTGATTAGTTCGGTTGATTAATTCGGGACCGCGTGGGCCGCAGATCGCGCAGCGTAAGCTCAACAAGCGCTCAAATGAGCGCGGGATGCCTCAATAAGCGCTCGCCAAGCGCGCCGAGAGCGCAGCCGGAAAAGAATGACGGAGAGTGCATGGACGAGTTGACACTCGGGTTGATTGGAGCGGGTGCCGTGGTGGTTGGCGGCGTAGTGGTTTATAACGCGTGGCAGGGCGCCAAAGTGCGCCGCAAGATGCCGCGCCCGATGCCTGACGAAGCAGCGGAGTCGCTTGCGCGCAACGACACCGACGAGGAGCAGCCGTTCATTGAACCGACACGCCCGGTCCGGCGTGAACCCGCCATGGGCGAGGGCGATACACCGGACACGCGGGTTGAGCCGAGCTTCGGCGGTGCGCCGCTTTCCACGGTGGCGCCGGCCGATACCGCAGTCGATATCCAGGC
>NZ_JAQGMM010000126.1 GCF_028292365.1 Caballeronia sp. | reverse complement strand
GCGATTGGTTTCGTTTGCCTGGTCGCACCCGATGAAAACGGCAGCGTGCTCGTGGACAATCTGCACGCGCTACCGGGAGCCAAAGGCAGCGGGTTAGGCACCGCCATGCTGAGCGTCGCCGCGCAATGGGCACGCGATCGTGGCGCGACCAGCATGTATCTGTATGTGCTCGAACCGAACGTTGCGGCTATTGGTTTTTATGAGTCTCGCGGCTGGCGGCTGGCCGGTCGCGAAGACGACACTATGGGCGGCATTGATATCATCGCGCTGCGTTATGTCCTGCCCGTTGGCTGATGACGTGGCGTTTCTTTTGCCTTTGCAAATGAGGCGCTGTAATCTCGTTCAACGCCTGTGCACTGCCTAAAAAGCCCGTGTCTCCAGAGCCGTATGTCGTCCGCTGAAACGTCCGTTGCGTCCGTGTCGAATTAGCGATTTTTTTTCATTTCGAACGCCTCTTATTCAAGGAACTAAGAAGGTTCTGAGCGACGCCCAAGCTGGCGCTGGGTATCATCAAGGGCTGTTCTGTGGCGGGTCCGGCAAAGGTGAACTATTGAACACCTTTGCGGCAACAACCGGGCGACGTCCACACGGCTGCCCCGCTTGTTCGTTCGTTGAGCAGTCCTGATGGCCGCTTTCGGAAATGAGAAAAAGATGAATGCTCCTATGATCGTTGTACAAGGCGATCTGCTTCTGCCGACGCTGTTCCCGCTTGCCAGTATGCCCAACGCCATTTATGGCGAAGAGTGGACGTTAACCGGCACGCGTCCGTGTTTGACTGAATATGAAATACCGTTTTACGCGGCTCGATTCCTCACGGCATATGTCAGTGCGCTATCTCTTCGCAATGATCGATTCCCGTAGACGCCAGCCAGTCTCTGGGGCAAGTTCAAACGCAATGATGAAGTTAATCAAGCAGCGCAAGGCGTTGACGTTCCCCCGATCGTTGTCGACGCAGCACCGCAAGCCGCCGAGCCAGCACCTTTCGCGTTCGAGCCGTTCACCGCACCCGACGACCGGCATGTAAAAGCGCCTTCGGCCAATAACGATCATCACAAGCAACTTGCTGGTGGAGCGATCGCCCTGGCATGCGCTGCGTTTATTGCGTGGGCATTGTTCGGTACGAAAATCGGCCATCAGGATGCCGAAACGCATCAGCCCAAGGTTGTGTTGAATGCCACCCCGGCGATCACGCCGACATCTGATTCTGAAACGACTCATGCAGCCGGTGCGTCAGGCGCAACTGTGGTGGTTGCTTCGGCTGGGACTTCGCCTTCGAACGGCGCTTCGGCCGCGGCGGCAGCTAAGACTGCGACTACTGCTGCGGTGTCGGTGGAGGCTTCTGTCTCTCGGTCGGCACCGGCTGCGATTGGCGCTTTGCCATCTGTGCAAAAACCTGTGGCTATCAGTAGCGCCAGCCAGTCGCCGGTAAAGACGGGATCAGCCATAAGCACAAGCGCGATCGCTATCGCCAGTAATGACCGGCCTGCTGCAGCCCGTACCGTGTCGGAGCGCGCCACCAAACCACAGCCAGTGGCACAAAAACTTGAACGCCACGGCGCAAAAGCCAAGGCGAAAAGCAAGCGTGATGCGCACCGCTACGAGGTGGTTCATCGGCGCCATGGCCAGGAGTATCAAGGCACACCGGTTTATCGCAGCACCGGGCACGAAGCTCCCCTCGCATCCCCAGGCCGTCGTGCGCTTACGCGTGATGACTCACGTGCAAACACGGCAAGCTCATCGCTTAGCGCCACCGACATGTACAACATGCTCGCGCACTCAGCCGTGCTCGATGACAACAGCGGTGCGCCCCGCCAGTCAGTTCGCGCAGCGCCCAGAGAAGCGGCGGCTTTGCCGTCACCGCGCGCAAGCGCCAGCGACACACCCGGCTGGAATTCCGACTTGAACCAACGCCGCGTCACTGACTCGCCCTCACAATTTTCCAAGTGAACGGCAAGCCTCATGGCCCATCGTGCAACGCGTGTTCTACGCGCGCGGCACGATATGTCGTTAATTGGTAGCCGAAACTTACTTAATCTTCAAGCCTCGCCCTATGAAGTCCCCCACCCCCACCACCCTTCTGAACGCGCTGGTCGTTGCTGTGATCGCGTTCGGCTCATCCGTCGCGACGGCTTATCAGCCAGTGGGCACGCTGCTCTCGGCAACCGGCCTCACCGATCCCATCCGGCAACCGATCGCAAACGGCTCCATAGATGATTTTCAGGATGGCACTGACGCAGCGTCGAATGCTCAGGCACAGGGCAACGTGTCGGAGTTGAAGCAGATGGTTCAGGCCCGCAAGCTGACCGAATTGCGTGTCACGTACAACGGCAACTATGGTGCGGCGCTGTTTTTCTATCCTCAAGAGATGGTGTATTACGTCGCGCTGTTCCAGGACAAGAATTTCTGGCGCGTCGTGAAATCTCAGGACGACGCGCGCGCCGAAACGGCGTACGCACAATTCGCCCGCAAGAGCTATGCGCTTGCCGAGGGCGAGATCAGGCGCACGCAGTTGCAGGCGCAAAAGGCCTTGCTCGAGCGTGTCATTGCAGTGTCGAATGATCGGGCGCAGCGCCTGACCGCCGACCTTTCCATTGCTCGCGTGCAGGAAAACGAAGTGTCGCAACGTCAGCAACAGATGCAAGTGGAATCGGCGGCGTTGCTGAACGAGAAATCTGTTGCCGAGCGCAAGTTGCTCATGTTGCAGCGGCAGGTTCAGCAACTTCAGGATCAGAGCGAAGCAGGACTCGTTCAGTAACGCTCAAGTTCGATCTGGTGTTTGACCCAAGCTTGATCCAGGCTACTCTGTGGCAACAAAAAAGGCCGTTCCAACTTTCATGTTGGAACGGCCTTTGTCATTGGTCTACAAGGAAGTCGCTACGGACTGCTCGCTGTTTAGAGCCACGACCGCCTAGAAACGCGTTTCGCGTGCCACACGCAGGAAGGTATCGAGTAGCGGCGTGCAATCGAGCAATTCGTCACCGCCCGCGCGATGGAACTCCGGGTGCCATTGCACGCCCATCACGAACGGCGCGCGCCGATAACGCACCGCTTCAATAATGCCGTCGTGTGCCGACACTGCCTCGATGTTCAGGTCACGGCCAATCGTCTTGACCGCCTGATGGTGGATCGAGTTGACGAGAGCTTCACGGTGCCCCGGAAACATGTTGACGAGTGTAGAGCCATCGGGGAAACGAATCGGGTGACGATGCTGATCGTATTGCTCATTCACATGCACACCGGCCGTGGGGACATCGGTCGCAATATCCTGGTAGAGCGTCCCGCCAAACGCGACGTTGATCAGTTGGCAGCCGCGGCATACGCCAAGCACCGGCTTGCCCGCCTCGATGAATTCATGCAACAGCTCAAGCTCGTACATGTCCCGCACGCGGTCGCCGGGCCATTCGTGGCGCGTGGCCGCTTCCGTATAGGATTGCGGCGATACGTCAGCTCCGCCCTGGAGCAGCAGGCCATCTAGCTGTTTCGCGTAGTCGCGCAACCGGATGTTGCTCGGATGCAGCATGCCCTGATGGCCGACCGTCGGAATCATGAACACGAGCACATCACGCGACATCACCCAATGCGCAATCGATTCCTCCAGGTACTGCAGCGTCTTGCCTCGCAGTCCTTTGGCGCCCGGTTCAGGATGAAAAATCCGCGCTGACACGCCAATTCGCAACGTCCGCTGCGTGATCCGCTGACCCGCACGGTCGAAGATCTGACGCGCGCGCGCCTTGATCACCCGGCCAAATACCGACCACGCGGAATCGCTCTGGCGCAGGTACGCAGGCGGCGCCTTCATGTCCGGTGCATCGGGTGGAATGGGCGGCGGACGAAATGTGCCGAAGTCCGGCGCGGCCGTAAACTCGGGCGGCAAGCTGGAAGCAGGTTTGGACGTGACGCTTTCTGCTGCGCTTTCGGTCACGCTCGCGGCTTCGGCCTCAGCGGATTGCGCCTCGGTAGCATTCTCAACCTCTGCCGCGAGACTGGCTTCCGCTTCCGTCGCAGTCTCGACCTGCGCTGCGAGATTCGCCTTGGCATCGAGCGTTTTGTTCGCGGAGGATGCGGACCGCGTGGTTTCACGCGCCACCGCTTCCTGTTGCGCCGTCGCCTTGGCCGCTGACGCACGAGCAGCGGCAGCATCGTCGCGTTGCGCTTTGGCGGTATCGACAGGTTCTACCGTCGACGCGCTGTCAGGCGCATCCGTTGATGCCCGTTCGGCCGCAGTGGCCTTCGGGTCCGGTTGCGGAGTCGGTTGCGGACTCGGCTGCTGAGCAGGCCGCGGAGCGGCAGCGGGAATATCGGAACGCTTTGTGGAAGACGCGGGCGGAGCGGCCGGCGTATGACTGCCCGGGATTGACCCCGAAGAATCGGCTGCGGGAGAACCAGTACCGGGCGTGCCCGGCGTTATCGACCCATTCGACTCGTTTGACTTGTTTTCGCTCATTCCGTTTTTAGGCGCCAGGCGCTGTGAGAATGGTCAGAGTTTAATTATCCGCCTCTGGTCCGGGGGCGGCAAACCATCAAACAATTGCTCACATTATCGGGGAAAACAAAGCTTTCATGCTCAAGGATGATCTCTCGGCTCTTCGAATGTTTCTCGCAGTGCGATCTGCATCGTTGCGTGAATTTTGACGCACCAGCGCCACAAAACCGTGAGCAACAACGCCGCGCAGACCAGTACCGCGATCATCAAGCCGAACGGTGGCAGGATGCCGCCCGATAGCACTGTCACCAGCAGGAAAACACCGAACATCGCGAGAATCGGGATCAGGCCGGAAATGGCCGATCGCAATGCGCGCGTGAAACGTCCGGCCTTCGCGGGCTGCACGCTCACTTCGGCGAGCATCAGTGCGAGCGACCCCAGTTTGCGATACACCGCAACCAGGAA
>NZ_JAQGMM010000423.1 GCF_028292365.1 Caballeronia sp. | reverse complement strand
CGCCACGGTCATGCCATTGCCCAGCGACATGAACGCATTGCTCGTCGCCGAGAACACGACCACGAGCATCACCAGGCTTCCCAGTGCCGCGAACTTCTGGATCAGGTCCTTGCGGCGTTCTCGGGCGCGGGCACGGTCGGCGTGCGCCGGGTCGGTAGTCATCTCAAGCATGGGCGATCCGTCCTGATGCGTAGTGCATGATTTCTTCCTGATTGGTCTTGCGGGTCTCGAGCACGCCCGCTATCTGGCCTTCATGAAACACGGCCACGCGATCGGTCATGCCCATGATTTCGGGCAGCTCCGAACTGATCAGCACAACGCCGATGCCCTGCGCCGCGAGCCGGTCCATGAGTTCATAGATGGCGTATTTCGCACCGACGTCGATGCCGCGCGTGGGTTCGTCGAAGAACAGGATCTTCGATTCTCGGAACAGCCATTTGCTGATCACGACTTTTTGCTGATTGCCGCCCGAGAGATTGCGCGTGATCTGGTTCACGCCCGGCGTACGAATGCCCAACGCATCGATATATTTGCGCGCGACCTTCGCCTCCTCGTCGAAGCGGATAAACCCGCCCGCGCCCGACACGGCCTCCACATTCGCGAGCGTGATGTTCTTCGCGACCGTCATCTGCAGCGCGAGACCGTTGCCCTTACGATCCTCCGATAGATACGCAATGCCGTTGCGAATTGCGTCTATTGGCGAATGGATCGAGAGGCGCTTGCCTTGTAACTGAACTTCACCCGCCTCGACGGGATCGGCACCGAACACCGCTCGCGCGACCTCGGTGCGCCCCGAACCCATCAAGCCCGCAAAGCCGAGGATTTCCCCGCGACGCAATTCAAAGCTCACCGGCCCGAACACATCGCGACGCTTCAGGCCGCTCACGCTCAGCAGGACTTCATCCGTCGGCTGCGATTTGCGTTCGGGAAAGACATCGTCCAGATCGCGGCCGACCATGTGCGAAACCACTTGTTCGATGGTGGTGGCGGCGAAGTCATCGGTGGAAATGGTGCGGCCGTCGCGCAGCACGGTGACGCGATCGGCGATCTCGGCCAACTCGTCCAGCCGATGCGAGATATAGACAATACCCACGCCCGTCTGGCGCAACTCCTTGATGATCCGGAACAAATGCACGGTCTCGGATTCAGTCAGCGACGACGTGGGTTCATCCATGATCAAGAGACGCGCGTTGAGTGACAGCGCCTTGGCGATCTCGATCATTTGCTGCTGCGCGACCGACAGCGATCCAACCAGCGTACGCGGCAAGAGCTGCAGGCCGATGCGATCGAGCGCAGCCTGGGAGTCGGCAGCAAGCCGCGCCCGGTCGATGAAAATTCCGCGCTTCGGCTCCCGCGCCAGGAAGATATTCTCCGCGATGGACAAGTGCGGGATCAGGTTCAGTTCCTGATGAATGATCGCGACGCCGGCAGCCTGCGCCTCGAGCGTGGACGCGAAGTGGTGCTCGCGGCCGTCGATGAATATCTCGCCTTCGTCCGGCCGGTATTGGCCGCTGACGATCTTCATGAGCGTCGACTTGCCCGCGCCGTTTTCGCCGCAAATGGCATGCACTTCGCCCGCGCGGACGTCGAAGCTGACGTTTTGCAGCGCGATCACGCCAGGAAACCGCTTGCCAACGCGGTTCAGGCGCAGCAAGGGGTCGGTTGCCACAGCGGGTGCGCGGGCGACTTGCGGCGAGCCCTGTTCGGCTGCCGCGTTCATTGCTTGGCCTCGTCGACTCGTATGAGCATTTGCACCGGCGTTGTCTCCTCGGCGGGGTCGCGGGTTTCGTGGGTGGCACCGATCATCGTTCTGGCACCAAAGTGGTCAAGCCAATTTTTCTGTTTCATCACGTGGCCTTACCTGTTGCGAATGATAATGGCGTTAGGCTCACTCTGGAATCGCGGTATTTACCCTTATATTCATCGGCATGCCGATCAAGCGATGCTGAAAGGAATTGGTCAAGCCACCTTACACTTCAATTCCTGCCCGACACTCATGACGACACCTGTAAAACCGGTTGAAACGCGACGGCTGTATCAAACCATCGCCGATCAGATCAACTCGCTGATCCGCCTCGGCAGTTTCCAGGCGGGTATGCGCCTGCCGCCGGAACGTGAGCTCGCGCAGCAGTTGGGCGTGTCGCGGCCGTCGTTGCGGGAGGCGTTGATTGCATTGGAAATTCGCGGTCAGGTCGAAATCCGGATGGGCTCGGGCGTCTATGTCTGCGAAGGCAGCACGGAAGAACCGCCGCTGACCTCCATGGGCGAGAGCCCTACCGAGCTGATGCAGGCACGTGCTGCTATTGAAGGAAGCGTGATCGTGCTGGCTTGCACGCGGCTCACACCGGAGGGAATGGCACGCCTGCAAAAGAGTGTGGAGTCGATGCGCGAGCTGATCGCGGAAGGACGCTCGCCGCTGGAACCGGATCGGCAGTTCCATATAGCCCTGGCTGAAATTGCCGGGAATTCCGTGCTGACCCGGCTGGTCGGCGAGTTATTCGATGGCCGTAACGACCCGATCGCTGCCAAGGTGAGTGGACTTGCGGAGAACATCACGACGTGGGGCGTCGCGCTGTCCGAGCACGAACGGATCTTGAGAACGCTGGAAGCGCGTGACCCGATTGCCGCGCAAGCGGCTATTCGATCGCATTTGAAGGCGTCGGAAGAACGGTGGGTAGGCGGGGTTTGAGGGGTCCGGACCAGCCGTACCGTTCGAATAAATCACTCCACACGTACTCACCCACCAAGCGCTCCCGGCCCCCAAGGCTCCCCACCGCCCTGCATCGTTATCATTAATGAAATTACAAATGATAACGATTCGCATTCGTGTATAATCTGTCAGCCAGTTTCTAGCTCCCTGTAATTTGTTCATCAACCCCAAGACCCGAACGACCCAACCATCGTTCGTGGCGCCATCGCTTGCCTGATGGCGCCACGAACGCGCGACCACGATCGTCCGCTGCTTTCTTCCGCTACTGACCTGCTCGCACTCACCCGCAACCGCTTCGCGTGCCAACTATCTAATTGCCATGTCTATTTTTACCGGTTCATCGTCCGTCCGACCGCTGTCCAACGCCGTTCGCCTAGCGTTCCTTTACGCGGCGCTGCCTCTGAGCATCGGCGTAACGTCTACCGCCCGAGCACAATCTGCTTCGCCGGAGGCGACGGAAAACGTCCTGCCCGCGGTGAAGGTTCAGGCGGCCAAGGAACCCCTGCCGGGCGATTTCGCGCCCGCCTACGACGGCGGCCAGATTGCTCGCGGTGCAAAATTCGGAGTGCTCGGCAATCAGGAAATGATCAACGTGCCTTTCAGCATGACGAGCTACACGTCGAAGGCGATCGAAGATCAACAGGCGCATTCGATCGGCGAACTCCTGTCCCACGATCCCGGCGTTCGTCCGGCCTTCGGTTTTGGCAACTTCTCGGAGGTTTTCGTCATTCGCGGTTTTCAACTGACCGGGGACGACATCTCGTTGAATGGGTTGTACGGAATTACACCGCGCCAACTGGTGGCAACCGAAGTGCTGGAACGGGTGGATGTATTCAAGGGCGCCAACGCTTTCCTGAACGGCGCGTCGCCGACCGGCTCCGCGGTGGGCGGCGGCATCAATCTGGAACTGAAACGCGCGGACGACAAGCCGCTCACGCGCGTAACCGTAGAGGGCAGCGGCTCAGGGCAACTGGGCACGCACGTCGATGTCGGCCGGCGCTTCGGCAGCGACGGGCAGTTCGGCATCCGTGTGAACAGCTCGATCCTCGGGGGCGAAACGAGCATTAACGATGAATTCCGCCACAACACCTCAACCGCTGTCTCGCTTGACTATCGCGGCGACAAAGTGCGTTTGTACGGCGATTTTCTCTACCAGCGCAAGAACATCGATCAAGGGCGCTCTACCGTTTCCGTAACCGGCGATCAGGTGCCAACCGTTGCGTCCGCCGCCAACAACTTTGCCCAGCCCTGGACGCAAAGCACGCTCGAAGACACAGTCGGTATCGCGCGCGCCGAGTACGACTTCGCGCCCGCGTGGACGGCGTATGTGAGCGGCGGCATCCACCGCTCGCATGAGGACGGCACGTACTCGTCACCAACCTTCAATGCCGATACCGGCACGACCGCAACGCGCGGCGATATCTTGCGCACCACCGACGCGTTGTCTGCCGAAGCCGGCGTACGCGGGCACTTCGCAACAGGACCGGTCAGCCATTTGGTCAGCGCGGGTTTCGCGATCACGACGCTCGAGGATCGTGAAGCGTTCGCGTTCAGCGGCTCGTTCCCGACAAGCCTGTACGGAGGCGGCATCGTGCCCGAACCCGCGGCAAATGGATTTGTCGCAGGAAGTTTCGCCGATCCGGGTCTTGCCGATCAGATCCTGACGCGCAGCGTGGCCATTTCCGACACGCTCGGTTTCCTGAGCGATCGCGTCCTGTTCACGATCGGCGCGCGCCATCAGCAATTGCACCAGAACAACTTCACGGTTGGCACCGACACCATCTCGTCTTCGTACGACCAGTCGATCACAACGCCCATCTTCGGCCTCGTCGTCAAGCCGACGAACAATATCGCGCTGTTTGCGAACCGCAGCGAATCGCTGGCCGCCGGACAGAGTGCGCCTTCAACCGCGGCCAACGTGGGCCAGACGCTTTCGCCGAACCGGACGAAGCAATACGAGGTGGGCGCGAAATACGATTCGAATCACTTCGGTGCGACATTGTCGGCATTCCAGATCGAACAGCCTTCCGCCTACACTGACAGCACGACCAACGTGTTCGGCACCAACGGCACGCAGCGTCACCGTGGTCTCGAGTTGTCGGTGTATGGCGAGCCGTTGCACGGCGTTCGCGTGCTCGCAGGCGCGACGGTGATCAACGCCAAGCAACTCGATACGAACCAGGGCGCCACTGACGGCTATCGCCCGATCGGCGTGCCGAGTTACCTGTTCAACGTCGGCGCGGAATACGATCTCCCGATGCTCCCCGGCGTCACGGTCAACGCCGCGTGGATCCATACGAGCAACCAGTATCTCGACGCGCAGAACAAGCTGTCGATCCCGGCCTGGGATCGTTTCGATCTCGGCGCGCGCTATACAACGAGCGTGCTGAAACACGTCACCACGTTCCGCGCGACCGTGGAGAACGTGACGAACAAGGCTTACTGGGCCTCGACGACTGGCGCGTACCTGACTCAGGGAAGACCGCGTACGCTGCTGCTCTCGATGACCGCCGACTTCTGATACCGGGTTTTACCGCGAACCGGTTTTTGTGGACGTGAGATGGCCGGTCGTAGCGCGGCCGTTCGTTATACGAAGGACTTGTCGGGTGCGATAGAAGTGGGAGATAAAACGCGGGACATCGTGACGTAGCTC
>NZ_JAQGMM010000413.1 GCF_028292365.1 Caballeronia sp. | reverse complement strand
ATGGTGCGCTCGCCGCTCTTCTGGGTGCTGTACATGATGTTCGTGTTCGTGGCGGCAGGCGGTGTGATTGCCACCGCGCAACTCGGTCCGATCGCGAAGGAATACGGTTTTGCCAAGATGCCGGTCAACCTGCTTGGCGTGACGTTGCCGCTCCTGACCATGGCGCTGTCGATCGACAACCTGTGCAACGGTTTCACGCGTCCGCTCTGCGGCTGGATCTCCGACAAGATCGGCCGTGAGAACACCATGTTCTTCATCTTTATCGGCGAAGGCGTGGCGTTGCTCGGTCTCATGGAGTTTGGCCACAATCCGTATCTCTTCATGTTCTTCGCAGCCGTGACGTTCCTGTGCTGGGGTGAAATTTTCTCGATCTTCCCGGCCACCTGCGCGGATACCTTCGGCAGCAAATACGCCGCCGCCAACGCCGGTACGCTTTACACGGCGAAGGGCACGGCTTCCATGCTGGTACCCCTTGCCTCGGTGCTGTCGGCCATTGGCTCATGGGACGCGGTGTTCATCGTGACAGCGACCGTTTCGATCGCTGCTGGCTTGTGCGCGAAGTTCGTGCTCGCGCCGATGAGAAAGCGCTGGATCGATAACACGGTTGTGGAGTCAAGCCGGCTGGATGCCGCCAGGTTTCAGACAGCCTGGACAGAAGCCCCGCGCAACTCGTCGGCACAATGACCCGTAGCCAGACTGATGCCGTACAAGGATTGAAGGCGTCGGGCGTGTCGCTGCAGCAGTTACGCCTGTTCGTGATTCTTGCGCAACATCGGAGTTTCACCCAGGCGGGCAACGCGCTCGGCGTCACGCAGTCGGCGGCGAGCCGCAGCATCAGGGAACTGGAAGACCTGCTCGAACTGAGGTTGTTCGACCGCACGACGCGGCAGGTCGCCCTCACCGATACCGGCCGCGCACTGCTTCCGCGCATTGCGTTACTGGTTGATGAACTCGAAGTGGCGCTGCGTTTCGGGCAGCAGGTTTCCACGGCAGAAAATGGCGTGGTGTCGATTGCGAGCAGTTCCAACCTGGTCGCTTCGGTGCTCCCGGCGCTGCTCTCATCGTGCCGGGCGAGCTACCCCAATATAGCGCTGACGTTGCATGATGCGCCGCAGGGCAGGGTGCTCGAACTCGTGCGCGCCGGCGATGCCGACATGGGCGTGCTGACCGGTCCGCTGGACATTAGCGATCCTGACGATCTCTTCGATTTATCGACGGCAACGCTATTCTCTGATCCGGTCTGCGCGATCGTGCCGGCACGTCATACGTTGGCGTCCCATGCCACGGTGCGATGGCGCGACCTGAGCGGCGCGAGTCTGTTCCTTCTGGACGACGGCGCCGGCAGCTTCGATGTCATCGCGCGTGCGCTCGATGAACACGGCGCGTCGAACGTCAGGCTTCAGCGCTTGACCCAGGCCGCAAGCGTCGAGCACATGGTCGCGGCGGGACTCGGAATTGGCATCCAGCCGATGCACGCAGGGGCAGCTTCGGCGCAAGCGCTGGTTCAAGCAGTGCCGCTGTGGCCGTCGGTGACGCGAACCGTTGCACTCGTGAAGCGGAAGAACCGTACGTTGCCGGTGCAGGCAGCGCGTATCTGGACGCATGTCGTTTCGTCCTATGATGAGGAACATAAGCCGCTGCAAACCGCACACGCCTGACCCGAAATCCACGGAATATTCGAAGCGCGGCTCCTTGAAAAAGAGTCGCGCTTTTTTCTTGCGCTTTCGCGGCAGTTATCCAATACTGAATCTAATATGTTGTATATCAGAAGATGGAACGGTCCAGGAGACGACAATGAAAATTTGCATTTACGGTGCCGGTGCGATCGGCGGTTACATGGGGGCGCAACTTGCCCGAGCGGGAGCGGACGTCAGTTTTGTCGCACGGGGGCCGCATCTGGCTGCCATGCAGGCAAACGGCGTGCGTTTGCAGATTGATGGTGAGGAGCACACCGTCAAGGTGCGCTGCACGAACAATCCCGCGGAGCTCGGGCCGCAGGATTACGTGGTGATTGCGCTCAAGGCGCATTCGGTTCCGGGCGTGGTCGACTTGATGCAACCGCTGCTGGGACCGGATACCGCGGTGGTCACGGCGGTGAATGGCCTGCCGTACTGGTATTTCCATGAGCACGGCGGCGCGCTGGCCGGCACCACGCTGGAAAGCGTCGATCCGGGCGGCCGGCAATGGCAGGTGCTTGGACCGGAACGGGCGATCGGCTGCGTGCTGATTCCCGCCGCCGAAATTGCGGAACCCGGCGTGATCCGTCATGTGTATGGCAAGAAATTTCCTATCGGCGAGCCGAGCGGGTTGGTGACGCCGCGCCTGCAGGCGTTCCACGACATCATGAGCGCCGCCGACATGGAAGCGCCGATGCGCGACAACATCCGCGACGAGATCTGGCTGAAGCTGTGGGGCAACCTGTGTTTCAACCCCATCAGCGCGCTGACGGGCGCCACACTCGACGTCCTCACCAGTGATCCGGCCGTACGCAAGCTGTCACGCCAGATGATGGAGGAGGCGCAGGGCATCGCGGAACAACTCGGGGTGCATTTCCGTGTCGATGTGGAAAAGCGCATCAACGGCGCGGCCGCGGTCGGGGCTCACAAGACCTCGATGCTGATGGATTGCGAAGCGCGCCGGCCCATGGAGATCGATCCGATTGTGACGGTCGTGCAGGAAATCGGCCGGAAGCTTGCCGTTGACACACCGATGATCGACGCCGTTCTCGCGCTGATCAAGCTGCGCGAAGGCGTCAACCAGGGAACGGCCAAGCCGGGTATCAAAACGATTGAATCCTTCACACGTTCGCAAAAAGCCGCTTAAACTGCGAACACAGAAGGGTCGTTGTTTCTGATATATCACATACGAAATATGTTGCGTTGCGCTGCGACGCAACATATACTGAAGGCTCTTGGAGTAAACCACTAGGAGCCGGAAATGAGCATCGCTTTATTAGTCGTAATGGGAATTGCCTTGGTAGCGGGCGGTGTGGGTGTGACGTTTGCACTGGCATCGGCGGTGCCGCAAGACGTGTTGCAGCGCGCGCAGGACAACGGTCGGTACGCTGGGCTGACGGCGGATGACCAGGGCGGCGGCACGGGTACACGGGCGACGACGGGCGTGCGGAACCTGGGACATCAAACCATCAATGCCATCTGATACTGAAGTTGCTGCAACACCGGCTGGTCTTCTTGAGCCGCGTGCGGAAGGTAAGCCTGTTGGCGTGACGCTTTCGCTGGCGCCGATCAACGCGACGGTATCGTTGCGCGATCAGGCGTATGCACGACTGCGCCAGGCTATTTCCGAGGCGGATATTTATCGCTCGCGGGAAGAGATCAGGCTGGATGAGAAGGATTTGACCGAGGCGCTGGGCGTGAGTCGCACACCGATTCGCGAAGCCATGACGTTGCTCGAGCAGGAAGGGTTTCTGCGAACGGTGCCGCGGCGTGGGATTTATATCGTGCGTAAGACCAAGCACGAGATTGTCGAGATGATCAATATGTGGGCCGCGCTGGAAAGCATGGCGGCGAGGCTCGCGACGCAGCGTGCGACGGACGCAGAGATTGCAACGTTACGGCATATGTTTGACCATTTTCAGAATCAGGCGCCGGCCGAGCATATCGAAGAGTATTCGGAAGCGAATATCGCTTTCCATCAGGCGATTGTGCAGTTGAGCAAGTCGCAGATCATCTTCGATACGATCAAGAATATTTTCGTGCACGTGCGCGCGATCCGGAAGATGACGATTTCGCAAAGCGATCGCGCGGCGCGGTCGATTGAAGACCATATGCGGATTATCGAGGCGCTTGAGGCGCGGGATACCGAATTGGTCGAGAGGCTGGTGCGCCAGCATTCGCTGGATCTGGCGGCGTTTGTTGAGGCGAATTGCGATTTTCTGGATTGAGCGGGTGGGTTTCGTTCGCACTGGATTTGGGCGCGGTGGGGGGCGAGGTGATGGCCGCTGACTTGGTTCTTCCCTGTTCGGGGCGTTGTTGAACCTCTCCTTCTCCGCACACCGATACCCACACGCTTCACCACCAGTGACTGAACTCGCCAGGGGCTACCCGCGCTGCCGGCGAAGAATTTCGCACTGGATAATCCGCATCGCCTCGTTCAGTTTACTTAGGATACCTAGCAACTCAATGCGTTGAGTCAAACATTCGTTCTGTTATTAGTCGTTCCAAGGCTGACCCGACGAAATGATAAGCAGTGTGGGTCGAAGCGACTCCGTCTGACGCTTCAATCTACAAATAACGCCATGGTCTTTTGGCACAAAGCTTAATCCCGTCACACCAGGCCCGCCTGCCTCCCAATTTCGCGCACTGCAGCAGAAAACTAACAAAATCCGCCATTACGCTGGCATCTTCAGTCTACTGCGCCGCACAATCGTACTGGTTTGAAGCAAAAACGCTTGACTAATACTGTGTATGGAATATTGTATATCACAGAGACAGCGCTGATTCGCGGCGGCATGAGGGGCCTCCCCATCTACTGAAGCGGGGAAAAACAGCCCATCATGTTCAGAGCAAATCCGAACAGAACAGAATCCGCAACACTAAAACCCGGTACCGCCCGCAGGGCACGACCGAAGCGCATCACAAGTACCACGATAAAACCTGCTAAAGGTTAGGAGACAGGCATGAGCAAAGCCCTCGACGGGGTGCGTATCCTCGATTTCACGCACGTTCAATCGGGCCCGACCTGCACGCAATTGCTTGCATGGTTCGGCGCCGATGTCATCAAGGTCGAGCGCGCCGGCGCAGGCGACATCACGCGCGAACAACTGCGCGATATTCCCGACGCCGACAGTCTTTACTTCACCATGCTCAACCACAACAAACGTTCGATCACCATCGATACGAAAAACCCGGACGGCAAGAAGGTCCTCGAGTCGCTCGTTAAAACGTGCGACGTGCTAGTCGAGAATTTCGCCCCCGGCGCGCTCGACCGCATGGGCTTCACGTGGGAACGCATTCAGGAACTGAACCCGAGGATGATCGTGGCGTCCGTGAAAGGCTTCGGTCCCGGCCCCTACGAAGACTGCAAGGTCTACGAGAACGTCGCGCAGTGCGCAGGCGGTGCGGCATCGACAACAGGTTTCGACGACGGCCCGCCGGTCGTCAGCGGCGCGCAAATCGGCGACTCAGGCACGGGCCTGCATCTCGCGCTCGGCATTGTCACGGCGCTCTATCAACGCAACGCCACCGGCCGCGGCCAGAAAGTCCTCGCCGCCATGCAGGACGGCGTGCTCAACCTCTGCCGCGTGAAGCTGCGCGACCAGCAACGGCTTGAACGCACCGGCACGATGAAGGAATATCCGCAGTACCCGAACGGCACGTTCGGCGAGGCCGTGCCGCGCGCCGGCAACGCATCGGGCGGCGGCCAGCCGGGCTGGATCCTGAAGTGCAAGGGCTGGGAAACCGATCCGAACGCGTACATCTACTTCATCACGCAAGCGCCGGTCTGGGGCGAAATCTGCAAGGTGATCGGCAAGGAAGAATGGATCGACCATCCCGACTTCCGCACGCCTGCCGCACGCCTTCCGCACCTCAAGGGCATCTTCGCCGAGATCGAACAGTGGACGATGACAAAGACCAAGTTCGAAGCCATGGAGATCCTGAACCAGCACGATATTCCGTGCGGCCCGATCCTCTCAATGAAGGAAATTGCGGAAGATCCGTCGCTGCGCAAAACTGGCACGATCGTCGAAGTGGATCACCCTGTGCGCGGCAAATACCTCACCGTAGGCAACCCGATCAAGCTCTCCGATAGCCCCACCGACGTCGTGCGCTCACCTCTCCTGGGCGAGCATACGGACGAAGTGATGGCGGAGCTTGGGTATTCGCCCGATCAGGTCGCGACGCTGCGAAGCCTCGGGGCGATCTAGGTTCGTGCGGTAGCACGGGCAGGTAACGCTAGGTATCGCCGCTAGTTTTGGCTGCCGTTCTTCAAAGACGGCAGCACCACTTCTTCAGGGCTTTCAACGTGGCTAACTGGATTCGTTTTTCCCGCGCCGATGGCGTGGTGGGCTTTGGCACGCTGTCGGAAGATGGCAGACGTGTGATGCAGTACGAGGGTTCTCCCTTCGACATCGACAGTACGAAGCCGACAGGCAAGGAATTGGGCATAGACGAGCTCACGCTGCTGGCGCCGTGTCAGCCGGGCAAGATCGTTGCGCTCTGGAACAACTTCTATGCGCTGTCGAAGAAGCTCGATAAAGCGCCGCCCAAACATCCTCTGTTCCTGATCAAACCTGCACGGACCGTGATCGGTACCCAAGAGGCGATACGTCGCCCTGTCAGCTACGAAGGCAAGATCGCTTACGAAGGCGAGCTCGGCATTGTCATCGGCCGGCGTTGCTCGTCGGTATCGGTGGAAGAAGCTGAGGCCGCGATCTTCGGCTACACGTGCGTCAACGACGTTACGGCCGGCGAACTCCTGCAGGAAGATCCGAACTTTCCGCAATGGTGCCGCGCCAAAGGATTCGATACATTCGGGTGCCTCGGACCCACGATCGCCACCGGATTCGACTGGCGTGCGGCGCGCGTGATCACCACGCTCGATGGCGTCGAGCGGCAAAATTATCCGATCGACGACATGATCTTCACGCCCGCCGAACAGGTCAGCCTGATCTCGCACGACATGACGCTTGAACCGGGGGATGTGATTGCTTGTGGCACGTCGCTCGGGATCGGCTCGATCAAGGATGGCGCTGAGGTATGTGTCTCGATCGAAGGGATCGGGACCCTGGTTAATCGCTTGCTCTGATGCGGAGACATCAATGCTCGACGGTGCGTTGTGTGCGTTTGCAGTGATGGCGTCGATGCAGAATTTGAAGGCGCCGGGCGGTGTTTCGCCCACGCGGCGGCAGGCATTACGCGATGCAACCGGCGTGGGGGCGGCGGTGATCGTGGCTTACGGTATGGCGACGGGCTTCGACTCAACGCTCGTGGCGCTGGCTATCGCCGCGTTCGCCATGCTGATGCCGCGCTTGGGCAGGACCACGCCCGCGTCGCTGCAAAGTGCGCTGGCGCTGGCCGCGCTTGCGTCGGCGTCAGCAGATCGTGCGCTTGGTTTCGATCCGGGCGCTTCTATCGAGTGGACGGCGCTCGGCGGCATCGTGGCGATTGCATTGGCGTTCGTACTGAGCCGCGTGCGTTTCAGTGTATCGAATACAAAGCTGACGAGCACGATGCACTTTTCCTGCGCCGCGTTGTGCACGGTGATTGCCTATACGGCGGGGTTTGAAGGCGGTGCGGTGGCGGTGGTGATCATCGGCGCAATGATCGCGTTGATCGGCGCTTACCTTGCAATGGCAATGGCCGATCACGCGTATCCGGTTTTTATCGCTGCGTTGAATGGGTATGCCGCGTGTTCGGTTGTCGCGGCCGGCGTCGGGTTGGCAAACGGCGCGCTGGTGGTGACCGGCGTGGCGCTCGTGTTGGGATGCGTGGCGACGTGTACGAATGTCAGGCCGTCGGGTGCGCCTAGCGAGAAGTAGGGCCGTGAATGTGCTACGGGGTGATTGGATAGCGTGCTTCGGCACGCTATCTGCGTTTTGAAGTCGAGTTTTAGTTAAGCAGAAGGGCGGACTCGGCATCAGGGCGTTGAGCAGGGCGAGGGAGTGTCGCCCTGAGGCTAAGGCGTTACCATAGCGACATGCCGCCAGACCATGGCCGCATCGAGTAACGCTAACGTCCCGAGTCTCTTGGCCGTCAGCCCACAAGCCGCCTTTAGCCGATGATCGATGACACACGCAGCACCGCGGCACAGGCAGCACCTGTTCACGCATCACGCTCTCGCCAGCACACGCTCGTTCTCGCCGCGGGTTTGTCATTCGGCAGCGCAATCGCGCTAGGCCTCACGCGTTTCTCCTATGCTCTCCTGCTGCCCGCCATGAAGGCCGATCTCGGCTGGAGCTTCGCGCAAGCCGGCGCGATGAACACCGCCAATGCGTTTGGTTATCTGCTTGGCGCGCTTGCATTTCCTTTTGTATCGCGTCGATGGCCGGTGGGCCTCTGTTTCATCGCGGGATGTGTCTTGACGGCCGCCTTGATGACCCTCGGCGGCCTGGTTTCCGATACCCATGCGTTGCTCGCTCAACGGGTCGTCACCGGCATCAGCAGTGCGTTGATCTTCGTCGGCGGCGGCGTGTTGGCAGCGCGTCTTGCAACGGCTCATCCACGCGATGCAGGCCTCGTGCTCGGACTCTATTACGGTGGTGCGGGCAGCGGGATAGTCGTCGCGGCGCTGCTGGTGCCCATGACCACGTTCAGCGGTCCGCATGGCTGGCAATGGGCGTGGTTCGCTTTGGCCGCGGCCTGCGCGTTGGCGTCCCTAGCCGCCATTGCCGCCGCGCGCAGGATCGAGCAAAGCGAACCTGCACCGGCTCTTTCTCCTGCACACGCGGCGTCAGCACAGCGTCCGGGCCCTTTGCCCTGGCGACGTGTCGGTTTCATGCTGGCCGGTTACGCGATGTTCGGCGTGGGTTATATCGGCTACATGACCTTTCTGATCGCGCTGCTTCGCGCGGCCGGCATGAGCGCGGCGGTCGTGACTGCGTTCTATGTGTTGCTCGGTCTGGCAACCATTGTCTCAGCCTGGCTCTGGTCGGGACTGCTCAACCGCATGAGCGGCGGGCAGGCATTGGCGGTCTTCAACGCGGTCCTCGCGTTGGCGACGTTGATGCCCGCGTTGTTCACGCAACCGGCGGTGGCATTCGTATCGGGTGCGTTATTCGGGGCGACGTTTTTATCGGCCGTGGCGTCGACTACGGCGTTCGTCCGGCACAATCTTCCGAGCACGCAATGGACTCGCGGAATCGGCGTATTTACGATCGTGTTCGCTGTGGGACAAATTGTCGGGCCGATAGTCATTGGCTGGATCTCGGATGGCGCGGGCCTGGCTCGTGGGCTCGTGTATTCATCGATCCTGCTTGCCGCAGGCGCGGTTCTCGCGATGTTGCAGAAGTCATTGCGTGTTTGACGGCGCTGCAAAGGCCATCTTTGGACCGTTGATGCGCGATTCAAACCTGGCGGGTGCTGAGCACAGCTTAGTTGATTACCGCGCATGAAAAAATCGCTCGGCGCCTTTAAGCAATGAGCGATTTTGGTTCCTGCGCTAAGGGATTACGCAGCGGCACGGTCAATCAAGCCTCAATCAAATCTTAGTGACCAAAGTAGATCGAGTGCTGGGCGTCGCCGGAAGCCGGTGCAACGAGAACGTGCAAACCTGAAGCTGATGTACCGCTGGTCGACGGGCCGTAGGCTTGCGCCGCTATTCCGTTCGATGCATCAACGCGTTGCTGCGCTTGTTGCAGTGATTGGGGATAGTAGTTGTCGTTGGTCGCCGGGCTGTAGCCTGCCTTCTCTAGCTGGGTCAGTTGGGCGCGGACTTCCGCACGCGTCACAGGCGCGTTGTTGTCCTGAGCAGACGCAATCATAGGAGCCGCCAGCGCAGAGGCAACAAGCAGGGCCGGCAGAACTAACTTGGGTAACTTGGCTGACTTCGTCATGATGGCACCTCCAGAATTTGTTTTCGATGTCGGAAGACGTAGAGACAAAGTGCCTGTGTCTGCATGCGCTTCTGATGAAAACAAGTCTAGGCCGCCTATTGTTGATTTTGAACGATAGTTTCGGCGAAAAATATTTGCCAATACCGCAACAATGAGTCCTTTTCCCTGAGGTGGTGCACAAGAGTTGACCTATTTCGGTAATAAATCGTCGAGCTCGACGGTCACCGAACGACTCAGCAATAAATGCTCGCCATGGTGCGTCTGTCGCATCCGGACCCGTCCGAATCAGGGCATCTCTTTCACGTAACACGGGTACTGCGTTTTCTGGGCGCGGGCTGCATCAAGGTCGATTGTGACAATGCGCATCGGCGTTGCTTCACTGGTTTCCTCAAGCAGGACACCCTGAGGCGACACCACGAATCCGACGCCTCCAAACTGTTGGCCGATCGCGCCCGGACCATGCCGGTTTGAACTGACGAACCATGCACCCGACACGATAGCCGCCATCGTGCCCGCCGTTTTCCATCGCAACAACGACGTTCCGGAAGCGCGCGGCGTCACGATGAGATCAGCGCCATCACGACCATACGCACGCGCACGGTCGTTGAAGAACAACTCGGTGCAGAGCAGAACGCCCACCCTGATCTGACCGACTTGCACGCAGTCGAATCCACCCGCGCCACGCACGTACCACGCTTCCTCGAAGAAACCTGGCTCCTGCGGGAAGTACTTTTTGTGATGGATCATGCGATACGTGTTCGATTCCAGCACGAACGCCTCGTTGGCGAGACGACCGTCGAATGCAACCGGACGCGATGAAATCACCGCTGCCGCGCCAAGGCTGCTCAACGCATCAAGGGCCTGCTCATGCAGTGCGATGCTACGTTGCGCGGCTTGTGCATCGAAGTTCGCATGCTCCGCGAGCCACGGGCCGAACGGCATTTCATTGGTGACGAGAATGTCGGGACGGGCACTTTCCACGGAGCGGTGAATGGTGTCCCATGCCGGTCCGGCCGGTTGCAATTCTTCGGGCCACTGTACATACGCAATGCGGGCAGTTGTCATGACAGAGCAGTCGATATCACCAAACAGGGTTACTGGGACGCGCGAAAGTGCTCGACCAGGAAGTCGATGAATGCACGCATACGCGCGGGTTGATTGCGGCGGCTTGGATAGTAGACAAATAAATCCGCCGGTGGCAGCAGGAAATCCGGCAGCACGACTTTCAGCCGGCCACTTTCCAGGTATTTCGCGAGGTCCCATTCTGAGCGGATCGAGATGCCGTGTCCATCGAGCGCCCATCCGAGCACGATGTCGCCGTCATTGCTCGAGAGGGCGCCATGTACTTTCACCGACACTGTCTCGCCGTCGCGCGTGAAGCGCCAGACGCCGTAGGCGTCGTCATTCTGCCGGTGAAGGATAGTCCGGTGACGCGCGAGTTCGCCAAGCGTGGCCGGGTTGCCGTGCCGCTGCAGATACGCCGGCGATGCGCACAGGTAGCGCCGGTTCGACATGATGCGGCGCGCATTGAGCCGCGTATCGGGTAGCACGCCGAAGCGGATGGCGAGATCGAAACCCTGCTCGACAATATCCACCGGCCGGTCCGTTACATCCAGTTGGACTTCGACTTGAGGATAACGCTGCACGAACGCGGAGACGAGCGGCGCGATGGTCGTGCGGCCGAAACCGAGCGAGGCATTCACGCGCAATATGCCGCGCGGTGCTTCGCGGCTGCGCGATACGGCGTCTTCCATCTCGCTCACGGCGGCAAGAATACGCGTAGCGTGCCGCAGATACGTGTCGCCCTCGTCAGTGAGACTCGCGCTGCGCGTGGTGCGGTTGACCAGCCTGACGCCCAGCCGCTGCTCCATCAGGGCAAGGCGCCGGGTAGCCGCCGGTGGCGTCAAATCAAGCGCACGCGCGGCAGCCGACAAGCTGCCGAGGCGCGCTAGCTGGACAAAAAACTCAAGATCGGAGGTGACGTCGTTCTTCACTTAAACTGAATAATCATATGTGTATCGTTGAAGTGTAACGCGACTGCACGCGCGTAAGCTTCGTTATCCGCTTAAGCGTTCCCAATCACATTGCGGCATTGCGCGGCACTCAGGAGACAGTCACATGAAAATCGTGGAAATCCGCGAGCAGACCATTCCGATCAGCTCATCCATTCGGAATGCGTATATCGACTTCAGCAAGATGACGCTTAGTCTGGTCGCTGTCATCACCGACGTCATTCGTGACGGCAAACCAGTTGTGGGCTACGGCTTCAATTCGAACGGACGCTATGGCCAAGGCAAGCTGATGCGCGAACGTTTTATTCCGCGCGTGCTGGAAGCCGAGCCGGATTCGCTGCTGGATACGTCGACCTCGGGTAACAACCTCGATCCGCACAAGATCTGGGCCACGATGTTCATGAACGAAAAACCGGGCGGACACGGCGAGCGCTCGGTGGCAATCGGCACGATCGACATGGCGGTATGGGATGCGGTCGCGAAGATTGAAGGCAAGCCGCTGTTCCAGTTGCTGGCGGACCGCTATGGCAACGGCACGCCGGATCGCGACATCTTCGTTTATGCAGCGGGCGGTTACTACTATCCCGGGCAGGATTTCGGCAAGCTGAAAGACGAGATGCGCAGCTATCTTGACCGCGGTTATACGGTGGTCAAGAAGAAGATAGGCGGCGGTTCGCTTGACGAAGACCTGCGCCGGATCGACGCGGTGCTATCTGTGCTGCAGGACGGTCAAAAGCTTGCCGTCGATGCAAACGGCCGCTTCGACCTGGACACCGCCGTTCAGTACGCAAAGGCCCTCTCGCAATACGACTTGTTCTGGTACGAAGAGCCGGGCGATCCGCTCGATTTCGAACTGCAGGCCACGCTAAGAAATTACTACGACAAACCAATGGCGACCGGCGAGAATTTGTTCTCGATGCAGGATGCGCGTAACCTGATCCGCTATGGCGGCATGCGAGCCGACCGCGATTATCTGCAATTCGATTGCGCGTTGAGCTATGGGCTGGTTGAATATCTGCGTACGCTGGACATGTTGCATCAGCACGGCTGGTCGCGTTCACGCTGCGTTCCGCACGGCGGCCACCAGATGTCATTGAACATTGCAGCGGGTCTCGGCCTGGGCGGCAACGAATCGTATCCGGATCTGTTCCAGCCATTCGGCGGCTTTCCGGACGGCGTGAAAGTGCACAATGGTTACGTGACCTTGCCAGAACTTCCCGGCATCGGCTTTGAAGGCAAGAGCGATTTGTATGTCCACATGCAGGCTTTGTCGTCGTAAGGCTTTGTTCTCTTCGTCGCGTGGCTTGGCTATTTTCTAGCGGTGGGTGGGGTGGCACGCGACGTATTCGTACGCTATTCGGCGCGGTCCGTACGCGCCGGTTGAAAGGAATATTGCAATGCAAAAACCTTGCGAGCTTACCGGCCGCGATATCCTTCGCGATCCCCGTCTTAACAAAGGCTCCGCCTTTACCGAAGCCGAGCGCCGCCAATACCATCTTGAGGGGCTGCTGCCGCCGGGCAGCAGTTCGCTGGAATTGCAGGTCGCGCGTACCCATACGGAGTTGGCCGCTCTCGACAACGACCTGCAAAAATATCTGCTGTTGTCCGATCTCCAGGCTCGCAACGAGACCTTGTTCTACGCCACGATCATGTCCGATCCGGCGACATTCATGCCGCTCGTGTACACACCGACAGTCGGCGAGGCGTGCCAGAAATTCAACCATATTTTTCGTGCGACGCGGGGCATGTATGTGCCCATTTCGGCGCGGGGAAGGGTGAAAGAGCTGCTGCAGAACTGGCCGGAGAAGGACGTCCGGTTTATCGTGGTGACGGATGGCGAACGCATTCTCGGACTTGGCGACCTGGGTGTCGGCGGGATGGGCATTCCTATCGGCAAGCTCTCGCTCTATACGGCCTGCGCAGGCGTGCCACCTCAGTACTGCTTGCCGGTGACGCTGGACGTGGGCACCAATAACCGCGACTTGCTCGATGATCCCCTGTATCTTGGCCTGCGTCAGGAACGTGTTCGCGGCGATGACTACCATGCGTTCGTGAATGAGTTCGTTGAAGCCGCGCTGGAGTTGCATCCGAAATGCTGCATCCAGTGGGAAGACTTCGCGAACTTCAATGCCGTGCCGCTGCTCGCGCGATACAAGGACAAGATCTGCACCTATAACGACGACATCCAGGGCACGGCTGCGGTCGCGCTGGCGGGAATTTTTGCCGCGCTTCATATCTCGAAGCAGAAGCTTGTCGACCAGCGGTTCCTGTTCCTGGGCGGTGGGTCGGCCGGGACCGGCATCGCCGAACTGATTAGCCAGGCGATGGTGCTGGAAGGTTTGACTATTGACGAAGCACGGGCGCGCAACGCGCTATTCGACGTGAACGGACTGATGGTGAAGTCGCGCCAGGACCTGGCTGATTTCCAGAAGCCTTTCGCGGTGGATCATGCGCCTGTGGACACGTTTGCCGATGCAGTGAAGGCGCTGAAACCGACCGGGA
>NZ_JAQGMM010000326.1 GCF_028292365.1 Caballeronia sp. | reverse complement strand
CACATCAATGTGAATGGCATTGCACCGGGCGTGATTGATACACCGATGTGGAAGGACGTTGATGCACTTTTCGCGCGCTACGAAAATCGTCCGCTTGGCGAGAAGAAGCGTCTTGTCGGAGAAGCCGTGCCCTTGGGCCGTATGGGTCGTCCGTCTGAGTTGACGGGCGCCGCCGTGTTCCTCGCGTCGGCGGACGCGGATTACATTACCGCCCAGACACTCAACGTGGATGGGGGAAACTGGATGAGCTGACGTCGCCAATTCCACGCGGCAAGCGCGGCGCACCGGTCGAATCTGATCGACCGGGCAACTACATAAACGCACGATCCAGGAACCCATCATGGTCTTTAAGTCGAACACTACTTATGACTTTACCAATGCTGTCGTCGTAATCACGGGTGCCGCGGCCGGAATCGGACGCAAGACCGCTGAACTCTTCGCAGAAGCGGGTGCCACGTTGGCACTCATTGACCACTCTCCGTCGGTGACAGAAGTGGCGGCAGGCCTGGGATCAAAACATGCCGGCTGGATTGTCGATGTGAGTGATGACGCGTCCGTAACCGCTGCTGCGAACGCAATTCTGACGCGATTTGGTCACGTTGACGTGTTGGTCAATAACGCCGGTATCGGACCCCTTGCACCGGCGGAAACGTTCCCTTTGGAGACATGGGACAAAACGATTGCCGTTAATCTGACGGGACCGTTTCTGGTCGCGCGAGCGTTCGCGCCAAGCATGCTCGCACGCAAAAGCGGAAGGATCATTAACCTGGCGTCCCAAGCCGCTGTTATCGGCATCAAGGGTCATCTCGCCTATTGCGCAAGCAAAGCAGGAATTATCGGGATGACTAATTGTATGGCCCTCGAATGGGCACCGATGGGGCTCACAGTGAATGCTATTTCACCAACGGTAGTCGAGACTGAGCTAGGGCTGAGCGGATGGGCGGGCGAGGTGGGAGAGCGCGCCCGCGCCGCCATTCCGACCCGCCGGTTTGCGAAGCCTTTCGAAATAGCCTCAGCAATAATGTATTTGGCTAGCACGGAAGCCGCCATGATAAACGGGGCGAACATGATGGTTGATGGCGGTTACACCATCACATAAGCCGGGCGCCCGTTAGCTGACAATCAGTTTCTCAGAGATGCTGCAAAGCAGTGGTGCGCTGGCGTTCGCCCGGCGCGGCCACGGGAAGCCTATTCCCGGACACCGCTTGAAACGTTCAGTAAGCAACCAGTGTTTTCCCGGCCTATGACTGAATCCCGTTGACTAGATTAAATCAATTGATTTAAGGTTTGCTGCCATCTCAAAAGAATGATGGATGAGCCGATAAGCGGGGCGTCGGCGCCGCGAACTAAAGGAGACTTGCCATGACTTCCAGCATTGACCTGATCGAGACAGCGATTCGTGATCGCCGCCGCTTCCTGATTGCATCGGCGCTGGGCGTAGGCTATGCGGTGATGCCGGGAGGCCTGATGCGAAACGCATTTGCCGCGACGGACTATTCGCTGGCAAGCTCGATTCGTTCGTTGTCCAATGCGTTTCACGCGACCTGGAATCAGGGCGCCGAGGCATACTCCAAAACCGTGGGCCTGCCGTACGTCACGCTGGTCACTGAAGGCAACAGCGAGAAAGGCATCGCCGATATCAGGGCGCTCCTGGCCAAGACCGGCGGCAAACTCGTGCTTGGCGTGGACCCCAACGATTCGCCCGACGCTCGTCCGATCGTCGAATCCGTGGCCAAGGCCGGCGGCTACGTCGTGACGGTCTGGAACAAGCCGGCCGACCTGCATCCGTGGGACTTCGGCGAACATTACGTGGCGCATTTGTCCTTCAACGGCGTACCTGCGGGTGAGCAGACTGCGAAGGCGCTGTTCGACAGCTTCGGCGGTGCCGGCGGCATCGTCGCGCTGGGCGGTATTCCGTCGAACGCGCCCGCCATCCAGCGCAAGGCGGGCCTCATGAACGCAATCAAAGCGACCAACGGCAAGGTCCAGTTGCTCGACTTCCAGGACGCCGATTGGGATTCGACCAAGGCGAACAATATCGTCGGCGCCTGGGTCACGCGCTTCGGCGACAAGATCAAGGGAATCTGGGCCGCGAACGACGGCATGGCCATCGGCGCCCTTGAAGCGCTGCGCGCCGAAGGCTTGGCCGGCAAGGTCCAGGTCACCGGCATCGACGGCACAAAAGACGCGGTAACGGCGATCAAAAACAAAGAGATGGCGGCCACTGTGGACTGGAATCCGAGGTGGATCGGCGGCATGGCACTGTCGCTCGGCTACCACGCGGCAACGGGCAAAATCACGCCGTCGAAAGAACCGAAGAGCCATCGCGAGTTTTACGGCACCGGCGTCCTGATCACGCAGCGCGACGTGCAGGAGTTCTGGAAGAACAACATCGACAAGACGCCGGCGATCGACTGGAACGATCTCTGGGGCAAGATCTCCGGCCCGATCACCTGACGCGGCCTTGATTTGTGCGCCGCTGAACGCCGGCGCATCCCGCCTCCCCTCAGTGGAATAGAAGACGCTCGATGCCTGCCTCCAAAACCTGGCTCACGCGAGCCACGCCCACGCTCGTGCTGGTAGGCCTCTGCCTGCTGATCTCATTGGTCGACCCGCGCTTCCTCTCGCTCGACAATCTGGTCCGCATTGCAGCAGCGGCCTCTGCACCGCTGGTTCTCGCGCTCGGCGTGACCTTCATCATTCTGATGGGCTCGATCGATCTGTCGATCGAAGGTTCGATGGCGTTCACCGCGTCGGTGCTCACGGCGCTTGTCGCCAACTCGTCGGGCAAAGGGCTCGAACTAGGCCTGCTAGCCGTGCCGCTCGCACTCGTGGCCGCCGGGGCCTTCGGTGCGGTTGTCGGTCTGGTGCATGTCTACCTGAGAGTGCCGTCCTTCATGGCGAGCCTCGGCATGGGCTTTGTCGGAATCGGTGTGGCCACGGTGCTGCTCGGCGGTGAACGCGTCTCGATTCTCGACCAGAACATACGCGGGCTGTCGCTGCATCGCATGTTGGGCGTGCCCCTGTCGATCTACATTGCGCTGCTGATGCTCGCCGTCGCATGGGTCATCCAGAACCATATGCGCCTCGGCCGCCATGTGATGGCGCTCGGTGGCGGCGAAGACCTCGCGGCCGTGTCCGGCGTGCGAGTCAAGCGAGTGCGCGTGCTTGCATTCACACTGTCCGGCGTGTTTTTTGGCGTCGGCGCGGTGCTGGCCTGCGCCCGGCTCGGCGCCGGGAGCGCCCTTATCGGTAATGGGCAGCTCTTCACCGCCATCAGCGCAGTCGTCGTTGGCGGTACGTCGCTGAGCGGCGGCAGGGGCGGGGTCTTCAGCACGGTGATCGGCGTGCTGATCGTCATGGTGCTGAACAACGGGATGATCATTCTCGGGTTGCCGACCTTCATTCAGCAGGGCGTGCTCGGCGCAGCGATTATCGCGGCGGTGCTCGTGAACGCGCCGGTTCGGTCCTTCGTCGTCGTCAAGTGAGGGGATCGAGATGCTCGAACTGAACCAGATCAGCAAGCGTTTCGGCAAGGTTGAAGTGCTTAAAGGCGTGACGGTGAATGTCGGCTTGGGCGAAGTGATCGGCCTGGTTGGCGAGAACGGGGCCGGCAAGTCGACGTTGATGAAAATTCTCAACGGCGTGCACCAGCCGGACAGCGGCAGCATTCACATCAATGGACACACGACCACCATCAACGGCCCGCGCCATGCTGCTGCGCTCGGCATCGGGATGGTGTTTCAGGAACAGTCGCTTATACCCAACCTCTCGGTGGCCGAGAACATCTTCCTCGGCAACGAAAGACAATTTACGCGTCTGGGGCGTCTGGACTGGCGCGCCATGAGCGCGGCTGCGACGAAGCAGTTGCAGAAGGTCGGCCTCGACATCGACCCGCGCATGACCACGTCCGAGCTTGGTTTCATGCACCGGCAGATGGTTGAGCTGGCCAAGGTCCTGACGCTTGAGGAAGCGGTCGACGGCAACCTTTGTATCCTGCTCGACGAACCGACGTCGGTCCTGGAGCAGGGCGAGATCGACGTGCTGTTCGGCGTCATCCGACAGCTTGGCCAGCGTGCCGGCATCATCTTCGTGTCGCACCGGCTCGACGAGGTGATCGAGATCTCTGACCGCATTTACGTGCTCAAGGACGGCGTGGTGGTCGAGGAAATGCCGAAAGCCGACGCCACGCCGGGACGCATCCATCGCCTGATGGTCGGAAGCGAGGCACACGCTTCCTACTATAAGGAAGAGGACCGGCGGGCGTTTTCGAGCGACCTGGCGCTCTCCACGCGCAGCCTTTCGAAGACGCATTCGTACACGTCCATTGACCTCGATCTGCATGCCGGTGAGGTGCTTGCGCTGGTGGGTACTGAAGGCTGCGGAGCGGAGCCGCTGATTCGCAGCGTGTTCGGGCTCGAACATGCGCAGCAGGGCACGATCATCTGCGGCAAGCAGGACATCACCTCGGGGTCCCCGAGCCGCTCCGTTGCCATGGGCCTGGGCTACGTTCCACGCGAGCGCAAGATTGAAGGCATCGTTGAGGAGATGAACGTGCGCGAGAACATCTGTCTCGCCAACCTGCGCGGCATGAGTCGAATGGGCTTGTTGAGTTTTAGGCAGATCGCCGCGGCGACGACCCACCTGATCGAGAAGATGCGCATCAGAACACCCGACGGCCTGGCCCTCTGCGCACATCTGTCGGGTGGCAACCAGCAAAAGGTGGTGCTCGCCAAGTGGGCGAACGCCGGCGCCCGCATCTTCCTGCTCGACCACCCGACCCGCGGTCTCGACGTTGGTGCGAAGCAGGACGTCTATAGCCTGATCCGCGATCTGTGCGCTGATGGCTGCTCGGTCATCCTGATCGGCGACACGCTCGAAGAAGCGCTCGGCCTGGCGCACACCATCGTGGTGATGAAAGATGGCAAGCGGACAGCATGTTTCGATAACAACGGCACCGAGCGGCCGACCCCGCTTGATCTTATCGCCCACATGGTGTGACCGATGAACCGTATCAAGCAACTGGGCCCCTATCTTCCCTGGCTCGCGCTCGGCGTGACCATCCTTGCCATCGGCGCTTACGACCATCGTTTCCTCGATCCGGCGACGCTCATCGGCCTGATCGCCGACTCGGCGACCTTGTTCCTGATGGCGATAGGCATGACCTACGTGGTCTACATCGGCAGCATTGACCTCTCGATGCAAGCGGTGGCTGCGGTGTCGTCCATCGTGCTCGCCTTGCTGATCCCCCGCTACGGCTTTGCCGGCATCGGCGTGGCGCTGGCGGCCGGAGCGGCGTTCGGACTTCTCTCTGGCTTCGTGCATGGCCGGCTGCGCATTCCGAGCTTCATAGCAACCCTGGCGGTGGGTGGCATCGTCGTCACGGTCGCGCGCTACATCTCCGGCGACCGTTCGATCGAGATTGTCGGCGAGGTCCGGGACAACGTGCTCGGTTGGGCGATCGGCAAAACAGCCGGCCTCCCCGACGAGATCTGGGTCTCGCTCGTGGTGCTGCTGATCGCGTTGACGCTCGAGCAGGCCACACCCTTCGGCAAGGCTATGAAGGCGGTGGGGTGCAGCGAGCCAGCCGCCCGTGTCTCGGGCATCAAGGTCACGCAGATCAAACTGATGGTGTTCACGCTGTCGGGCCTCTTCGCGGCGCTGTCGGGCGTCGTGCTGGCGGGACGGCTGTCGAGCGGTTCACCCACCATTGCCAATGAGTTCCTGTTGCCCGCCATTGCCGCTGTGGTGCTCGGGGGCACTGCGCTGACCGGCGGCAGCGGCGGCGTAATGCGTACTTTGGTCGGCACGATGTTGATCGCTGTCGTGCGCACTGGCATGACCTTCGTCGGCGTCGACGCAATGGCGCAGCAGATCGTCTTCGGGTTGATCCTGATCCTCGCCGTCGGGCTGAGTGCCGGCCGTGCGCCGAAGGGCGTCGTCAAGTAGTCGACTTCCCAACCACCTCACGAGACTCACCGCGACCCCTGAAAAATTCCGCCTCTACGGCAAAGTGACACTGATCACCGGCGGTACGCGCGGCATCGGCTTGGCCATCGCGCGCACCTTCGGCAAAGCAGAGTGGGTGTAAGCAGCCTGGGCGAGTTCGGCGCAAGGGATGCGGATGTGAACTCCAACTGTTTCCTTGCCGGTGTGTCACCTGCCAATCAAATCGCGTCATCTCGCGGTCGCAGTTTTCGACGCGCTGATTGAACAAGACGTCTTCTGTCACGCCGCAAGAATTTGGCCGCTAAGCAATGTGAATTTTAGCGGTGGAAGAGGAGAAGTCCGGACCACCCTTGCCATCTGAACGATGCCGCCACTGTCAGCAATCCGCCATTGCTGACGTAGAACCCGACCCACCCCAATGTCGGCTAAGGCCGAAAAGGCGTCGGACAGGCACAGGCGAATAGGGTTGTGCGGGTCCGAAGTAACTGTTCGGCATTGCAAAATCACCCTCGGCGTTTTGTCGACAACAGAACGGCGGTCGCTTTACCCGCGTATGCCCGGATGTGTGCAACTGCCGATCGGAGGCGCTAGACCATTCAAAGGTGGGATGGATGAAGGGGATTGGGGCGCTGTCTGACGTCGGTGGAGTAGGTCACGAGAAAGCTTTCCGACTACGATAACGCATACGTTTGCACGGAGCGCATCCCGCTTTCGGTGGATATGGAAGCAAGCGAAATTTTCATATAAATCGCATATCTAACTAATATTACATAAGCGAAGTTGTCAACGAGAAGCTCGTCGAAGATGGGGCTCACCGAGCGGAGAAACTGGAGGGCAACAACCGGGCTGCAGTCAACTGCAAAATACCCTCTCGATCACGAACCTGGTCGCCGCCGCGGGAGTGAGCGCGTCCTTCTGACGTGCTGTTTTACCCTGGGTGGCGCACCGGCACAAGTGCCTCGAAAAGTTTTCTGACGTGCGGCGCCAGCCGTTGCGACGACCTGCAGACGAGTTGCAACTCCCGCTTGGACCACTGCTCGTCGAGCGGTACGATCGAAAACGGCAGTGTGCCACTGAGCCGGCGCGTTGTTGATTCGGGCACCAGCGACACGCCCACACCTGCTGCCACCATATGGCACACGCCCTCGAAGCTCTCGACCTGGATGCGAAACTGGATTGTTTGCCCCAGCAACAGGGCGGTCTTCGAAATGTATTGCTGATGCGATGTCCGCTCGTTGAGCCCGATGTAATTCCACTCGAGGACCTGATAGAAGCGTACCGCCTCCGCGTGCGTCAGCGGATGGCCATTGGGCACAATCACGACGAGTCTGTCTTCGCGAAACGGCACGACCTCGAGGCGTCGCGTGTTCACCAGCCCGACGATGATTCCCAGGTCGGCGAGACCTTCGTCTACTGCCCGCACGGTCTCCGGACTCGTGTGTTCTTCGATTTCCACGTTGATCTTCGGGTTTTCTACCAGGAAGCGCGGCAGCAGCGAGGGCAAGTATTCGTGAATCGCGTTGGTGTTGGCGAACAAGCGAATATTCCCGCGCGTCCCCTCGCCGAACTGGGACAAGTCCTGGCGCAGTCTGGCTGTCTCGCGCAGGATCGCGATCGTCCTTGTCAAAAAGACTTCGCCCGCAGGCGTGAGCTCGACACCGCGGCTGCGGCGCACCAACAACCGCGCGTCCACTGATTCCTCGAGGCTCTTGATCCGCGAACTCGCAGCGGCAACCGCGATGGGCAAACTCTCCGCTGCCTTGGTGAGATTGCCGCAGGCAGCCACAGCGGCAAACAATCGAAGATCGGTCAAATCAAAACGCATTGAGGTTTCCTGTCGACCAGAGTTGGCGCTTCAGGACTTACTCCGGTCCCGTGCAGCATGGTTACGCTCGCAATGAATTCGTCGATCGCGAACGCTAGCTCAATGAAATAGTGACACACGTGCACCCCCCAAGTACACAATTCCGTTGATCGGCATCCGACGCGTCGACCTCGGCCGAGTGTTTCCGGCGGAAGTCCGTGCGCAATTTGCAAAAAATATCTGGAGGAGCAATACCATGTCATGGAAAGTAATCGCTCGGGTTACTGACGTAGAACCGGGCGCAGTGAAAGCCTGTCGGGTCGACAACATCCCGCTGGCGCTCTACAACCTCGACAACGAATTCTTCGCTACACATGATATCTGCACTCACGCGCAGGCCTGCCTGTCGGACGGATATCTTGAGGATGGCAAGATCGAGTGCCCCCTGCACCAGGGCGTATTCGACGTGCGCACCGGCAACCCGGTCTCGGGCCCGGTCGACACCAATATCAAGACTTTCGCTGTGCGCGTGGAAGGCGACGATGTCCTCGTGGACCTGGATTGAAGCCTCAATGAATTCACGCCATGGCATGAAACAGCGAATCATCATCGTCGGCGCGGGCCAGAGTGGCGCCCGCACAGCAGCGTCGCTGCGCAAGCAGGGAAGCACGGACGAGATCGTACTGATCGGCGACGAAGCCGAGCTGCCTTACGAGCGACCACCTTTATCCAAAAATATCCTTGGCGGGGCGCCGCTTTCGGGTACTGTCATTTTTCCATCGGACTACTACGCAAAACATGAAATCGATGTGCGCGTGGGTACACGCGTGAGCGCGATCGAGCCGGCCTCGCGACAGATCGTGTTTGCGGATGCCTCGCGGCTCGTCTATGACCATCTCGTGCTGGCGACGGGCGTGCGGGCGCGGCGGCTCGCTATCCTTGGCGCGGAGCTGGACGGTGTGCTGACACTTCGCACGGCGCAGGACAGTACACGACTTTCCGCGCGCCTGACACCGGACGCGCGGATCGTAATACTCGGCGGTGGTTTTTTGGGTCTCGAGATCGCCGCGGCAGCCATCAAGCGGGGCTGCGCGGTGACGGTCGTCGAGAGCGCAGCGGTGCTGCTCGGCCGGATTCTCGGCGGATTTCTCGGTGAGCGCCTCGCTGAGCTGCACCGTTCGCATGGTGTCGATATCCGAACGAATGCTCGTATCAAGGCAATCGAAGGCCAGGGATCGGTCAGCGCCATCGTGCTGGAAGACGGCACGACGATACCCGCAGACACTGTCGTCGTCGCTGTGGGGGCGCTCGCCAATGACGAACTTGCAAAAGTGGCGGGCATCGAATGTGCAGACGGTGTGCTTGTCGATGCGCATGCACGTACCTCGGTAGCGGGCATCTATGCGGTCGGGGATGTCGCCCGGCAGCGTGAACGGTGGTCTGTGATGGCCGTTCGCCTCGAATCATGGGAAAACGCCGAAATGCAAGCGCAGGCTGTGGCATGCACGATCCTCGGTGTGCCTGTAAGCGGCGACGCAGCGCCCTGGTTCTGGACCGATCAATACGATCAAAACATCCAGATCCTCGGTGGTTGCGAGCCGGACGATGACATCGTGATGCGGGGCGACACCGCGGCGCCGTCGTGGTGTGCGTTCTTCGTGCGCCGCGGCCGCCTGCACGGCGCCGTGTTGATGAATGCGGGACGTGAACGCCGTATCGTCAAACAGATCATGGACGCGCGGCAGATCGTCGATTGCGGCGTGCTTGGCGACCCTGGCCGCCCCTTGAAGAGTCTGGTGACCGCCTGATTCGACGTGAAGATCGAAGCACGCGTCGTCCCGCTCTGGAAGCCAGTCGACCGTCCAGACACCGCCCATTCGACAATCGATATACCGTTTCACGATATATAAAAGTAGTCCTGAATTAATGGAGATGAAGTATGCAGATCGAAATCAAACATGTCGACCGGCCCGCACCGCCGTGTGCCACGGTGGCCAACGTGGACCGCACGTGGCCCGAAGAAGGAAACTCGCGCATCCCGTTCTGGGTCTATAGCGATCCGGAAGTCTATCGTCTTGAGAAGGAGTGCATCTTTCTGGGGCCGAACTGGTCATACGTAGCACTTGAATGCGAGATCCCGAACGCCGGCGACTACAAGCGCAGCTTTGTCGGGGACATGCCGATCGTCGTCGTGCGCGACACCGACGGCAGTGTCAACGCTTTCGCCAATAGCTGCGCGCATCGCGGCGTCGCTTTCTGCCAGAGCGATTCCGGTAACGCCAAGTCGTTTACCTGCCCTTACCACCACTGGAGCTACGACCTGAAGGGCAACGTCACCGGGCTGCCTTTCAAGCGCGGATACAGGGGCAAGGGCGGCATGCCAAAAGACTTCGACGTCGGCGAACATCGCGCACGCCCGCTGGTCGTCACGGTCCGCAACGGTGCGGTCTTCGCATCGTTCGACGCCAGCGTCGAATCGTTCGAAGACTACATGGGTCCCAACATGCTCCAGTATTTCGATCGCGTGTTCGATGGGCGCCGGCTCGAATTGCTCGGCTATATGCGGCAACGGATCGACGGCAACTGGAAGCTCATGTTCGAGAATCTCAAGGATCCGTACCACGCGAGCCTGCTGCATGTGTTCTTCGTCACCTTCGGCCTGTTCCGCATGGATGCGAAATCGGCGATCGAAATGGACGACACTGGACGGCATTGTGCGATGGTCAACCGGCGCGCGGGCGAACTGGAAGCTGAAGCCGCACGCGAAATGGGCCAGACCCTGCGCGACGATATGAAGCTCAAGGACACGCGGGTGCTCGACTTGATCCGGGAGTTTCCCGGCGATGTGACGGCGGTGATGAGCACTGTCTGGCCCAACCTGATTCTTCAGCAACAGTCGAACACGCTGGCGATGCGCCAGATCGTGCCGCATGGCCCGGGACAACACGACCTGCACTGGACGTTTTTTGGCTACGCGGACGACACGCCGGAAATGCGCGCGCACCGGATTCGCCAGGCCAACCTGATGGGTCCGGCAGGCCTTGTTTCGACCGACGACAGCGAGGTGATGGTGATGTCGCAAGAGGGCACGACGCCTTACAACGAACGGGTGGGCATTGCCGAGATGGCAGGCCGGACCGTCGAGGACCACGATCACACGATCACCGAAGTGGCTGTTCGCGGCCTGTATCAACATTATCGCAAGTTGATGGGACTATGAACGCGCCTGCTCATCCTGCCGCATCGGCAATTTCTGTCGAAACGCGCTTTGGCATCACGGACCTGTACAACGCCTATAGTGCCTCGCTCGACGAACGCCGTTACAGCATCTGGGCCTCGTTGTTTACTGACAATGCGGTTTACCGGCTCGTGCCGAAGGAAAACTACGACCGCAACCTGCCCATCGCGATAATCTATTGCGACGGAAAGGGGATGATCGAAGACCGTGCATTTACGACCGTCGAAACGACCATTGCCCAACCGCGATCGCTCCGGCACTTCGTGACGGGCATCGCGGTTCGCGAGGTCGTAGCGGGAGGCTATGAGATCGGGGCGAATTTCCTGGTCGTCCAGACCATGCTTGACCGGGGCACAGAAATTGTGATGTCGGGTCGCTATGTCGACCGCGTCGTTCAGGATGGCGAGAGATTCCTGTTCGCAAGAAAGACTTGCGTGTCGGACACGCTTCTTTATCCGACCTCGGTCGTGGCACCGGTGTAGTAAATGCATTACGGCGCGCGAGCGCCGTACTACTACGACTCTTCAGCCTCGATAAAGCGCATCGCAGTTATCCGCGCATTCCCGGCGTGGGTTCGCGCCGCCAGCTCAGCTCCGTCCTCGTCACGCGCCTTGATGCATTTTTGCAGCTCCTCGATTTCGCACGGGCTTGCCGACAATCGGTCCGGCTGCATGAGCGTCGTGACCCGCAGCAGAATGATGCGCGTGTAGAGACTGTTGAGCGTTTGCTCGATCAGCACATTGCCGCAGTTGTCGAGTAACGTGCTGTACAGGCGCGTTTTCGCCGACAAGACGCTGTTGCGGTCCTGCGCCAGTATGCTGACGCGTAACGCCACGACGGCATCGTCGAATTGCTTCAACGCAGCGTCATCGGCGACCCGCGCAAACTCACGGGCGGCAAAGCCCTCCTGCAGAGCACGTACCAGATAAACTTCACAGGCCTTTTGTTTCGTCATGGTCGCGACGATCGGCCCTTTGTGCGGCAGGATCTGCACGAGCTTTTCCGCTTCCAGCTTTCGGAGGGCCTCACGCACGGAAGTCCGGCTGACGCCCATGCGTTCGCATAGGTCGCGTTCGACCAGCCGCGCCCCCGGAGCAAACGTTCCTGTTGCGATGGCGTCCCGCAGCATATTTTCAACCTGGCTGCGCAGCGTTTCTGCACGCACCAACCCGATGACTCCCGACATGCTGATCCGCTTCGCAATGCCAGTGCTGCCCATGAGGTCTTCGCCAACAACATTGAATCAGCGACGCTAGTCCACGGCGCAGCTCGTCTGTTCATTGGCCGCGATATCAAGCGCGGCCTTTGCCTCTTCGACCCGCAATTGCTCCGGCAACGCCACGCCGTTCTTGATCGCAGTCACCTCGGCCAGTACCGACACCGCGATTTCTGGCGGCGTCCGGCTGCCGATATAAATGCCGACGGGTCCACGCAGCCGGGCGAGTTCTTCTTTGCGGAGATCGAAATACGTTTCGAGCCGCTCGCGCCGTGCGGCATTGTTCCGGCGCGAACCCAGCGCGCCGACGTAGAACGCGGGCGTTCGTAGCGCCTCCAGCAACGCGAGGTCGTCGAGCTTCGGATCGTGCGTCAGCGCAATCACGGCGCAGCGCTCGTCGAGCTTCATGTCGAGCACGGCGTCGTCCGGCATCGTACGCACGAGCGTCGTACCGGGCACGTGCCAAGCGTCGGTGTACTCCTCGCGCGGATCGCATACGGTCACCTGATAGTCCAGCCCGAGCGCGATCTGGCAAAGATAGCTGGAGAGCTGACCGGCGCCGATCACGAGCATCCGGTAGCGCGGACCGTGAATGGTCAGCAGTCGACGCCCGTCGAAATCGACGCCGTCGGTCGAGTACACCGGGACGAGTTTCGCCACACCGCTTTCCATGTCGAGCGAGCGCGCGACGAGCTCACCGGCCACGACCCGGCGACACAAATCGTCGATGCCGCTCGCGCGCGTCAGCGGTTCGAGCACCAGCTCGATCGTGCCGCCGCACGGCAATCCGAAACGATGCGCCTCGTCAGCCGAGATGCCGTATTTCATGGCTTGCGGGCACGTCTGCTCGATGCCGAGCCGCCGCACGCGGTCGATCAGGTCGTCCTCGATGCAGCCGCCGGATACCGAGCCGAGCACCGAGCCGTCTTCGCAGATCGCCAGCATCGCCCCTTCGGGCCGCGGCGAGGAGCCCCATGTCTTGACTACGGTGACGAGCAGCACGCGACGGCCGTTTTCGATCCAGCGAACGCTCGCCTTCAGCACTTCGAGATTGACGCTGTCCATGAAAAATACCGAGTGGTTGCCTGACCATGACCTGGGCTTCGGAAGAACCCCGTTAGTGTCGCGACAGCGCCGAGCGCAAGGACATTTCTCGCGCGGCTTCCGGCGTGATGGTTCTGTTGAGCATGAAGCAGGCAACACCGGCCGCGAGCAACGGCAATGCACCCAGAAGAAAGATCGTTCCGATCGGCGTTCCGATGGAGATCAGGATACCGGCGAGCAGCGGGCCGACGATGGCGCCAATGCGCGCTACCGCGAACGACGCGCCGGTCGCGGTAGAGCGGATGAAGGTCGGATAGATCATGCTCGAAATGGCATTGAGGCCGATATTCCCACCCAGGACCAGCAGACCCGAGACCAGCGCCATCGCCATGGTGAGACTGGCGCTGGTACCGACGGCCAGCCCGAGGACCGCCACCGGAATGGCGCCGAGGATCATCGTCAGCGTCATCACCCGTACGCCCTTCTTGTCGATCATCCACCCGAAGAACCAGCTGAAGCCGGCACCAAGCTGGAACAGCGCCTGGCTGCGGGCCGCATTGGCGAAGCCGATTTCGTCGGTCAGCAGCGTCGTCATCCACTGCGACAGGAAGAAGTGGGTGACGAAGGACAGGCCAAGCGCCAGCCACAGGAAGATGGTCATGGCCGAACGGCCCTCGGTGAAGAGGTGCCTCACCGGCACACCCGTGTGCGCCTGCTCCTGGATGGTAAAGCGCGTGTCGTCCGCGAATTGCGCGCTGGGCTTGAGCTTGCGGGCATAAGCCAGGATGCGCTCGCTGGAGGGGTTGCGCAGGATCAGGTAGCGGATGGATTCAGGCAGGGCGGCAAACAGGATGATGACCGCCACCACGGCGCCGGCGCCACCGACATAGAAGACCGAGCGCCAGCCATACGCCGGGATGATCTCCGCCGCGAGAAGGCCGCCGCCGGACGAGCCGGCGGTGTAGCCGAGATAGAGGAGGGTAATGATCAGCCCCCGCTTACCCGAACGGGCATAGTCCGTGATCAGCGAGACCGCCATCGGCATGCCGCCGCCAATGCCGAGCGCGGCGCAGAAGCGCAGGATCGACAGTTCGACCAGATTGTGGGCGAAGGGCACCGCGAAAGTGAAGCAGCCGAACAGCGCGGTAGCCAGCAGGATGGCGCGCCGCCGGCCGATGCGGTCGGCCAGCATGGCGAAGACGACCGAACCCGCCATCCAGCCGACGATGCTGATGTTGAACACGGGCGTCATCAGGGCCCGGTTGATGCCCCATTCCTTGATGATGCCGGGGGCGGCGTAATTCAAAGCCTGGTTGTCGAAGCCGTCCGCCAGCATGACGAGGGCGCACAGAACGAAGAGGGTCACGGTGAACCAGCTGCGCTCCTGCGTCTCGACGACTTGGGCGATATCGACGGTATTGTTTTGGGTCATGGCGGTCTCCGGATGCCTCTGCTCCTGGGGTTGCTTACATGCGGCTGGCGCGTTGGCGCTCACTCGCCGTGGTCGCCCGAGGCTTCGCGCACCGGTGTTTCCGGCTTCACCCCGCCGCGCCGGTTGGCCCAGGTACGCTCGCCCGTCTCGCGCCAGCCGCCAGAGGTAGCCGCTTCTGCATACTCGTCCCAGCGCTTGTCCCAGTCGCCCAGGTGATAGCCATGCCATGGCGGCTGCGGCGTCAGGCTGGGGAGATCCAGTTCTTCCCAGATCTTGCGTGCCGCGGTCATGTATTCCTCCTTCGGCAGCGCCAGCGGCGGCATCGCGTGCTTCAGCGTTGCGTCGATCAGCAGCGTACTTTCGAGCGGCGCGCGGCCGGACTTGGGACCATGCCCGCTGGTGCGATAAGGCGTCACATGCACGTCGTGCGTGAAGTCGGAGCGATAAGCCAGCGACCAGAAGACGGCATCGGCGTTTTCCGGGTCGATATCCTCGGAGACCGCGATGACCAGCTTGCCGCACTGCGCCTGGAGCGTTGCGGCCCCTTGCAGGCCACGCCAGACCTCCGCCTGCTGCGTGCCGCGTGCAAACTGGAGGAAGAGCACCTTGCGCAGGTTGGTCAACGGCTCATGCATCACCACCCGCTTGATGCCGCGCACGCCCATCACCTTCTGCAGATGGTCGAGGAACAACGGCTCATAGGCCACCTTCTTCAGCACGGAGCTTTCGCTGGGCGTCACCTGGCTGATGATCGAGACGAAGACGGGCTTCTTCTTCATCGTGATCGCGGTGACGTGCATGGACATGTTGTAGTCTTCGAGCGCGACGTGGCCGTGGCTTTCGCCGAACGGGCCTTCGGGCTCCAGCGCATCGGTGTCGATCAGGCCTTCGATCACGATTTCGGCATCGGCGGGAACGAGGAGATCGATGGTTTTACAGCGGACCACCTCGACCGGCGCGCGCATCAGGCCGCCGGCAACGGCCATCTCGTCCTGGTCGATCTGGAGCTTCTGCGGCCCGGTGAACAACACGGCGGGCGCGCAGCCCAGCACGATGGCACACGGCATCTGCTCGCCCTTGGCCCGATATTTCTCCCAATGGAGATAACCGCCGGCTCCCGACAGGCGGCTCGCCATGCGCACACCCAGCCGGTTCTCCGACTTCAGCGCGGCGCGGTAGGTGCCCATGTTCTGGACGCCGCTCTCGGGATCCCTGGTCACGCAGAGCGTCGCGGTGAGATAGGGCGCCGCGTCGAAGCCGGGTGTGGAAACCGGCACCGGCAGGCGCGACAGACCTTTTTCCTTCAGCGCATCGCCACTGATCACCACCTCCTGGCAGGGCGCCTGCGTCACCATGACAGGCGGCACCGGCTCGGCGATCGCGTCCGTCCAGGCACGGCCGATCTGCTCGACCGGCAGGCCGAGGCCAATGGCGTAGATCTCCGGCGAGGCGGCAAGGCCGCCGATCAGCACCGGGATGTCATACGTCTGGCCGTCGCTGCCGACCACATTGGTGAACAGGAAAGCGCGGCGCTGATCTTCGCGCAGCCCGCCCTGGAACTGCCAGCGCGCCAGCGGGTGCAGCTCCGTATCCTTGTTGATCGGCCGCTCGATGCGGATCAGTAGCCCCTTTGCCTCCAGCCGGGCGATATGTTCCTGCAGGTCGCGCGGGGCACCGCCAGCAGTTTCCGTTCGCGAAAGATCGTGAGGTGATGATGACATTCTGTCTCCTTAATTTGAGACCCAGCGGATGGGTAAATTAGTGTGATTGTATGATTGCATAACAGTATTATGGGTGTCAACGCGGCTTTACCCACTCACGCCTGGCGCCCTGGTGGCGTCTGGACTGCTGTCGAACGACTGCTGGGCGTCGGTTTTGAAGTGATAAATTCGACCGGCAAACCGGTAGCCGACTGCTGAAGCGGCATGGCTCAGAGACCACCCATGCACAGGTACTTGATCTCGAGATATTCCTCGATGCCGTACTTCGAGCCTTCGCGACCGTGGCCGGATTGCTTGACGCCGCCGAAAGGCGCGACTTCATTTGAGATCAGGCCGGTGTTGATGCCGACCATGCCGTATTCGAGCGCCTCGGACACGCGCCAGATCCGGCCGATGTCGCGGCTGTAGAAGTAGGCGGCGAGACCGAACTCGGTAGCGTTCGCCGCCGTGATTGCCTCGCGCTCGTCGCGGAAGCGAAAAAGCGGGGCGACGGGGCCGAAGGTTTCCTCGGTCGCAAAGCGCATTGAAGCAGTGACGCCACCCACCACAGTCGGCTCGAAGA
>NZ_JAQGMM010000308.1 GCF_028292365.1 Caballeronia sp. | reverse complement strand
TGCCGTTCTTCGTGATGTAGTAATAGATTTTCGGCGCTATGGTCAGGTGGTTCGAATTGATATCGCCGAAATCCCAGCTCGGACGCACGAAAGCGATGTTGATCCCGCGCGAATCCGCGCCGCTTTTGCCGTTCGACTCATGTCCGATACCGGCCGTGACGCCCATGCGCGAAAACAGCGAGCTTTTCCAACCCGTGTTCTCCAGGTAGTAGAACAGTTGCGGCTCGTAACTGGTGTCGCGGAACGGCGCCGATTCAGCCGACAGGTCCCAGATCGACGTTTGTGTGTAGGCGAAATACAGGTTGTCGAGGAAGCCGCGCGAGCGGGGATCGTCCGGCATGATCAGGCGGTACTTGAAGCTGAACTGGAATTTGGCGAGGTTATCGCCGTTCTGGCCATCGGCGAAATACATCGGTTCGAAGGTCGACAACCGGCCGCTAAACATGCGGTCGCTCGTGGTCGTCGGAATGGCCGATGTGTTCGCCGCGGCCTCTGCGCTCGCCAACTGCTGCGGTGTCTTCGCCTTCGTCTCAGCGGTCTCCGCCGCCACAACTTGCGTCTGCGACTTGCCGCGGTTCAGGGTGATCAGCATGGGCGACGAATCGAAGCCTACCGGATCGACCTTCATCACGCCGCGCGCCGCGTCGGGCCACGGGGCGGCATAGCGAACTTTCCGATATTGGCCGGGGCGCAGCATCAGCTTGTCGGGGACGTTGGGTTCGCGCTGCAGCGCCAGCGGCTGTGGCGGCAGGTCGCCGTTGGTCAGCGTGATGTTGAGCGCTTTCGGCACATCGATGGTGAGCGGCTGCTTGTCGTCGTCGCTATAGAGCAATGTCAGTTCGAGCGGCTGTTCTGCAGCAGCTTCGCGCACGGGCTGGAGCACGGCAACCGTGGCGTAGGCCGTGCTGGTCCAGCCGAGGCTGATGACGCCCGCGAGCAGGGTCAGGTGGCAAGCCGTCGCGACATCGCGTTGCCGGAAGGGCATGGGGGAGCGGAGGGGAAAGGGCAAAGAGCCTTTGGCCATGAAACGATCGTCCTTGTTGCGTTGATTGGCGTCGGGCGCGGGTGAGGCGGCAGGAACACATGTCCCTTGTCGTCCCGATTGCGTCATGCGCCACCGCTTGTTTAGCGACTGACTGAGCGGATTAACTGAGCGAATAAGATCCCGCCCGTCCTCGATGAAATTCGCGAAACGCATAATTGTAAGCGCGCGGAAGGATCATTTCGATAAGCTGGGCCGAACGGGCAGCAATAGCAAAAAACGATCCCGACCCGCATCGATTCACTCATTCCTCGTTGAGCGAACCGGTGGAAGCGAGGTGTTCGCTTGTTCGTATCGACGCGTGTGGGGTGGGTTGGCGTGCGCATTCCCCGTGTGCCGAACCATGTGTCCGGTGGTCAGAACCAATAGCCGATGGAATGGAGCGTTGGCGGAGTGCAAATCGGTGCCTTCCCGGGGTGTGCTCCCGTCCGGCGTGGAAGAAACGTCGAATCGCGGATACAAGGCACGGTGAAGTGAGCGCGACCCCGGCGCAAGCGGAAAACAGCGGCAAATCCAGACAGTTCTTGCCGCCCCGGCTACGGTCAACTACCGGTCAGCAACTGCCACAACAGTGCGCCGTTCAGCAGCACGATCAGCGCTGCGCACAACCACGCCAGGGCGAGCGGAATGCGCTTGATGCGCCATCGGCCCATGAGTCCGGCGTCCGATGCAAAGCGCACGAGGGGGATCACGGCCAGTGGTAATTGCAAGCTCAGCACGACCTGACTTGCGACGAGCAACTGGTTCGACCCATGTTCCCCGAACGCGCCGACCGCGAGCAGGGCTGGTCCCATGGCCAGCGCGCGGGTGAGGAGCGCTCGCGCCCAGCGAGCAATCCTCAGTTGCAGGAACCCTTCCATGACGGCTTGTCCGGCCAGCGTGCCGGTCACCGTGGCGTTCAATCCGCACGCCAGCAAGGCCGCTGCGAACACAATGCTCGCCCACTGATTGCCGACGAGCGGTGCGATCAGGCGATGGGCGTCGGCGAGATCGTTGACATCGTAGTGACCGCTGGCGTGGAAGACGGCGGCCGCCACGATCAGCAGTGACGCGTTGACGGTGAATGCGAGGCTGAGGGACGCGAAGGTATCGATGTTGACGCCCTTCATGGCGTCGGAGATAGCTTCGTCGTTGCCGTTTTTCGCGTGCTCCTTGACGAGCGCGGAGTGCAGATAGAGGTTATGGGGCATGACGGTGGCGCCGAGGATACCCGCGGCGAGCCAGATCATGCCGGCGTCGCGGAGCAGGGCGGTGGGCGGTGCAAGACCAGCCAGTGCGCCGCGCCAAGAGGGGTTGGCGAGCGCGAGTTCGACGACAAAACAGAACCCTACGAAAAAGATCAGCGTGGTCACGGCGATCTGGAGCGGCCGCTGTCCACGGCTTTGGAGTGCGAGCATGGCGAACGTGCCTACCGCCGACATCAGGACACCGACAGTGAGCGAGACGCCCAGCAGCAGTTGCAGTGCGACCGCGCTGCCGACGACCTCAGCGACATCGCAGGCGATGATGGCGATCTCACTCGTGATCCAGAGAAAGAGCGTGGTGCGCCGGCTGTAGCGTTGGCGGCACAGCTGTGCGAGATCCCGTCCTGTCACAACGCCTACTTTCGATGCAACCCATTGCAGCAGCAAGCCCATCAGGCTGGCAAGCAGCACGACGCTCAGCAATTGATAACCGTATTTGGCGCCGCTTGCGAGCGCGGTGGCCCAGTTGCCTGGGTCCATATAGCCGACTGCGATGAGGGCGCCGGCGCCGACGAACGAGAACCAGCCGCGTTTGGGACGCGAGCCGTTCGGCTGGCCGGCCTGAAATCCGGATGCCGGATCAGATTGCGGATCGTCCGCGGTGCCGGATGATGTGAGAGCGGACGGATTCGTGTTCATGCGGTTTGCGGCCTGTTTCCTGAAGCTGGATGTCGCGAAGCGGTTGGGGAAAAGGCATGAGCAGCGCAATGGGGCCGCGCTCGGGCACTGGCAGGCACATCGATAGAGCACGGCGCGAGCCGCAGCGGGTTGCGCATGTCCAGGTTACAAGCGAACGTACGCAGAGCTTGAGCAACAACGGAACCTAAGAAGAGCCTAAGCAACGACCGTTCCGCTGACTTTGGAGCTCATCCCCGCGGGCCGACCATCACACCGGGGTGACGCTCTAAAGACATGGTTATGGGACGAGCGAGTCGCGTGGGTTTCTGCGCAAGGGCCTCGATAATGACATTACGTAAGCCTCTGCCCGGTTGGATTCAACAATGGCGGTGTGGTCTTTGTAGCTGAGCCGGCAACCTGGAACCACTCAAAACACCACTTCACTCCAGAGCCTGTCAAACGCACCCCTTGTACACTTCACGCGACAAAACTTGCCGATTGTTTTTTGCGAAGCAACCTTTTGATGATAGTTTTCGTTTTTTTGAGAACGTCTCGAAAGCGGCTCGACCAAGCAGGGGAGAAAGGGCGAATCGAGACGTGGAAACCAACGGTCGGCAAGTCGAAAGGACGGAGAAACTGAAATGACAGAAAAAGTGGCGGACCGGTTGTCGAAGCGTTCGGGGGCATCGGGCGCGGCTGCGCGTTTACCGGCATGCGTAATGTCGATCACCCTGGCTATCGCGGGCGTGGCGGTGTTATCGGCACCGCTGGCTGCATCGGCGAAAGACACGCAGCTCAACGTCTACAACTGGTCGGACTACATCGCGAAAGACACGATTCCGAACTTCGAGAAGCAGACGGGCGTCAAGGTCAAGTACGACAATTACGACAGCGACGACACGCTGCAAGCCAAGTTGCTCACCGGCAATTCGGGCTACGACATCGTGGTGCCCACCAGCAACTACGCCGGCAAGCAGATCACGGCAGGCATCTTCGCCCCGCTCGACAAATCCAAACTCCCCAACCTCAAATACCTCGACCCTGACCTGATGAAGCTGGTCGCGGGCGCTGATCCGGGCAACCAGTACACGGTACCGTGGGCATACGGCACCACAGGCTTGGGCTACAACGTCACGAAAGTCCAGCAGATCCTCGGCAAGAACGTCCCGCTGGATAATTGGGACATCCTGTTCAAGCCGGAAAACATCTCGAAGCTCAAGGCCTGCGGTGTGTCCGTGCTCGATGCCCCTGACCAGATGTTCGCCGCCGCGCTGCATTACATTGGCAAGGATCCGATGAGCACGAACCCGGCCGACTACCGCGCCGCGCTGGCAATGCTCAAGAAGATCCGCCCGTACATCACGCAGTTCAACTCGTCGGGTTATATCAATGACCTGGTTGGCGGCGACGTCTGCTTCGCCTACGGCTGGTCGGGCGACGTGGTGATTGCCAAGCATCGTGCGGAAGAGGCGAAGAAGGCGTACAAGATCGAGTACTACATCCCGAAGGGCGGCGCGCCGGTGTGGTTTGACGTGATGGCGATTCCGAAGGACGCGAAGAACAAGGAAGCCGCGCTCGAGTGGATCAATTACATCGAGACGCCGCAGGTTCACGCCGCGATCACGAACGAGGTGTATTACCCGAGTGCGAACTCGGAAGCGCGGAAATATGTATCGAAGGATGTTGCCAACGATCCGGCCGTGTACCCGCCGCAAGACGTGATCAAGACGCTGTTCCTGCTCAAGCCGTTGCCGCCGGAAATCCAGCGTTTGCAAACGCGGCTCTGGACGGAACTGAAGTCCGGACGCTGATCCTGATTCCGGTAAGGTTGCCAGGTTTGCATCAGGCAATGGATCAACGCGAAGCCCCTGGTTCTCCGGGGGCTTTGTTCGTTGCCGGCGATCGTGTGGGTGCTGTTGTCGAAAAGTCGTCGGAAAAATAATTTAGAAGTGCAGCTGAAAAAGCAGCACGAATGCGCGTAGCGCAGGAGCCAGGCAGCAGATCATGAGTGAGCAGCAGTCGAGCGCGGTGCCCGCCGGACCGGGCAATCAAGGCAAAACGAGCAGTTCGGGAGCTCCCAATGGCCGCAGGCCGGAACCGGGTTTGCGGGACCCGGACTGGGCGGCGGAGAATTTCGTGCGGATCGTCGACGTAGTCAAGAAATTCGACGAGACCGTTGCAGTGAAGGGCGTGAACCTGTCGGTGAAAAAGGGCGAACTGTTTGCGCTGCTCGGCAGTTCCGGCTGCGGCAAGTCCACCTTGCTGCGCATGCTCGCGGGGCTGGAGTCGGTCACGTCAGGCCAGATCGTGATCGATGGCGAGGATCTCGCGAGCATGCCGCCGTATCGCAGACCGGTGAACATGATGTTCCAGTCGTATGCGCTGTTTCCGCATATGACGGTGGAATCGAACGTGGCGTTCGGGCTCAAACAAGAGGGTGTGCGCGGCGCGGAACTCAAGGAGCGTGTGCACGCGACGCTCGACCTCGTGCAGATGGCGAAGTATGCGCAGCGCAAGCCCCACCAGTTATCGGGTGGCCAGCAGCAGCGCGTGGCGCTGGCCCGCAGCCTGGTCAAGCGTCCGAAGTTGCTGCTGCTCGACGAACCCATGTCCGCGCTCGATAAACAGATCCGCCAGCGCACGCAGATCGAGCTGGTGAATATCCTCGATAAAGTCGGCGTGACCTGCATGATGGTCACGCACGATCAGGAGGAAGCGATGACCATGGCCGGCCGGATCGCGGTCATGAGCGAAGGCGAGATCGTCCAGATCGGTACGCCGCACGAGGTCTACGAATATCCGAACAGCCGGTTCACGGCCGAGTTCATCGGCTCGACGAATCTGTTCGACGGCATCGTGGTGGAAGACGAACCGGATCACGTGTTCGTGGAAACGGCGGAGTTGCCGTCGCGGCTGTATGTGAATCATGGGATTACGGGCCCGCTCGGCATGCCGGTCACCATCTCGGTCAGGCCCGAGCGCATTGCGTTGACGCGCAAGCCGCCCGACGGTGCGTACAACTGGGGCCACGGTACCGTGGCGAACATTGCGTACATGGGCGGCTACACGCTGTATCACGTGAAGCTGGACAGCGGCAAAGTGGTCGTGGCGAACCTGTCGAGCCTCGCGATTGGCCAGATCGATTCGCCGACCTGGGACGATGAAGTCTTCGTGCGCTGGACAGCGTCGGCAGGCGTGGTGCTCACGGCATGAAAACGCTGCATTCATTCAAACAACGCTTCGGCCTGTCAGGCAGGACGGCGGTCATCTTCGGACCGTATCTGTGGCTCGTGTTGCTGTTCCTCGTGCCGTTCCTGCTGGTCGTCAAAATCAGTTTCTCCGATTCGCGTCTCGGGATTCCGCCTTATACGGAATTGACGGCGATGAAAGACGGCATGCTGAGTATCGCGCTGGATTTTTCGCATTACGCGTTCCTGTTGACCGACAGCCTGTACTTCGCGACGTACATGAATTCGCTGCTGGTGGCGGGGGTGTCGACGTTGCTGTGCCTGCTGATCGGTTATCCGATGGCGTATTACATCGCGCGTTCGAATCCGGCGACCCGGAATCTGCTGATGATGGCCGTGATGCTGCCGTTCTGGACGTCGTTCCTGATTCGCGTGTATGCGTGGATCGGGATCCTGAAGAACAACGGCTTGCTGAACAACTTCCTGATGTGGACCGGGATTATTCATTCGCCTATTGAGCTGTATCACACGAATATCGCGGTTTATATCGGCATGGTGTATTCGTATCTGCCGTTTCTCGTGATGCCGCTTTATGCCCATCTCGTGAAGATGGATCTCACCTTGCTTGAGGCCGCTTACGATCTTGGCGCCAAACCGTGGAAAGCGTTTTTGCAGATCACGCTGCCTTTGTCGAAGAACGGGATTATCGCGGGTTGCCTGCTGGTGTTCATTCCGGCGGTGGGTGAATACGTGATTCCGGAATTGCTGGGCGGCGCGGATACCCTGATGATCGGCCGCGTCATGTGGAATGAGTTCTTCGATAACGCCGACTGGCCGATGGCTTCCGCCGTCACCTGTGCCATGGTTCTGCTGTTGCTCGTTCCCATGGCGTTGTTCCAGCATTACCAGGCGAAGCAACTGGAGGAAAAGCGATGATTGAACCCAGTCGCTCACTCCGGTTCACGTTTCTTGGTCTCGGATTTCTGTTTCTCTACATTCCGATCGTGAGTCTGGTGGTGTACTCGTTCAACGAGTCACAGCTCGTGACGGTCTGGACGCAATTCTCGCTGAAGTGGTATGCGGCGCTATTGCACGACGATGAGCTGATCGACGCAGCGTGGTTGTCGATTCGAATTGCGGTATTCACGGCGTGTGCGTCGGTGGTGATCGGGACTTGGGCAGGATATGTGCTCGCGCGCATGGGGCGGTTTCGTGGCTTCACGCTCTATGCCGGCATGATCAATGCGCCGCTGGTGATACCCGAAGTGATCCAGGGGATTTCACTGTTGCTGCTGTTCGTGGAAATGGCGAAAGTATTTGGCTGGCCGGCAGGACGCGGCATTTTCACGATCTGGATCGGACACGTGATGCTGTGTATGTCCTATGTCGCGATCATCGTGGAGTCGAGAGTCAGGGAATTGAACCCGTCGCTTGAAGAGGCCGCGCTCGATTTGGGCGCGACGCCATTGCGCGTGTTTTTCGCGATTACGTTACCGCTAATATCGCAGGCGCTGGTGGCGGGGTGGCTGCTGTCGTTCACGCTGTCGATTGATGACCTCGTGTTATCCGCATTTTTGTCGGGACCGGGGTCGACTACGCTGCCGCTTGTCGTATTCTCGCGCGTCCGGCTCGGCCTGAATCCCGAGATGAACGCGCTTGCCACGTTGTTTATTGCGTTCGTGACCGTTGGCGTGATCGCTGCGAACTATTTCATGCAGAGGAGCGAGCGCAAACGGCTGACGAATGTGTTTTAGATGCGGCACGGCTCAGTCGTCCTGAGCCGCCATCGCAAGATGTTTGCCGAGCGTGGCCGAGTCGGTGTTCGTGCCGCAGAGCAACACGCCAACGCGCTTGCCTTGCAAGGTCTCGCGTAGCGGCCCGAGTAATGCTGCGGTGGCGGCGGCGCATGCCGGTTCGACCGCCAGCTTCAACTCGTTGAACAAATGCAGCATCGCGTGGCGCAGTTCAGTGTCCGACACGGTCACCAGACGGTCGATATGCCGCCGGCACAGTTCGTAGCTGTAGTCCTCGGTGTGCGGCGCCATCAACGAATCCGCGATGCTGTGCATCGCGCCCATCTTGACGGTGTGATTCGCGGCGAAACTCTGGCCCATGGCATCGGCGCCCTTGGGTTCAACGCCATACACGTGAATCGATGGATTCGCGAGCCGGAATGCCAGCGATACGCCCGCGGCCAACCCGCCGCCGCCAATCGGCAGGATCACCGCGTCCAGATCGGGCGCCTGCGAGGTCCATTCGTAGCCGAGCGTCGATGTGCCCACGATCGTCCGGTAACTGTTGAACGGATGCACAAAGTAGCGGCCTTCCTCGGCTTCAATGCGGCGCACGATCTCGAACGCTTCGGCGCCGTTTTCCGCCATCACCACTTCCGCGCCGAAACGGCGGGCAAGCGCCAATCGCGGCGGACTGGCGGTCTTGATCATCACGACCTTTGCGCTGATCTGAAGACGCATCGCGGCATACGCGACCGCGACCGCATGATTCCCCGCCGATACGCACGTCACGCCCGCGTCGCGTTCGCTTTCCGTGAGCGCGAGCAGATGCGAAAACGCGCCGCGTGTCTTGAACGTGCCACCCACCTGCAGCAGCTCGAACTTGAAGTTGACCGGCGTGCCTTCCAGCGTGGGAAAGTCGTGACGCTCGAAGG
>NZ_JAQGMM010000281.1 GCF_028292365.1 Caballeronia sp. | reverse complement strand
ACGCGTTGAAGCGCTTCGTGTCGCCCTGCGTGACTTCAGCGAAACTTCCCGGGATGCGCTCGGCGAAATACAGGCCGAACATGCCGCCGATGGCATCTGCCGAGAACGGCACCCTGGCTTCCTTGGCGACAGCGGCCAAGCCATCGGCGAGACGACGGGTTTGCTTCGTGAGCGTGTCGTAGAACCCTGGCGCCTGGATCAGTTGCAGCGTCTTTAACCCGGCGGCAACCGCGATCGGATTTCCCGACAACGTGCCCGCCTGGTACACGCCACCGAGCGGCGCGAGATGCGCCATGATGTCCCGGCGTCCGCCGAACGCTGCCGCAGGCATACCGCCGCCGATGACCTTGCCCAGGCACGTCAGGTCCGGCTTGATGCCATAGACCTGCTGCGCGCCGCCCAGCGCCACGCGAAAACCGCACATGACTTCATCGAAAATCAGCACGGAGCCGTACTCGTCGCAACGTGCGCGCAGTGCTTGCAGGAACTCGGGCGTGGCTTTCACGAGGTTCATGTTGCCGGCCACCGGCTCCACGATTATCGACGCGATTTCCGCGCCGAACGCGGCAAACGCTTCGTCAAGCTGCTCGACGTTGTTGTATTCGAGCACGGTCGTGTGCTTGGCGGTATCGGCGGGAACGCCTGCCGATGTGGGGTTGCCGAAGGTCAGCAAACCCGAGCCCGCTTTCACGAGCAGGCTGTCCGCATGACCGTGATAACACCCCTCGAACTTGATGATCCGATCCCGTTTCGTGAATCCGCGTGCGAGACGCAGCGCGCTCATGGTCGCCTCGGTGCCGCTCGACACCATGCGCACTTGTTCAATCGACGGGACCAGCTTGCAGATCTCTTCCGCGATCTCGATCTCGGATTCGGTCGGCGCACCGAACGAAAACCCGTTCGCGAGCACGCGCTGCACGGCTTCGAGTACTTCGGGATGAACGTGGCCGAGGATCATCGGCCCCCAGGAACCGATGTAGTCGATGTACTGCTTGCCCTCGGCGTCCCAGAAATACGGACCTTGCGCCCGTTCGATGAACCGCGGCGTGCCGCCGACCGAGCGAAACGCGCGCACCGGCGAGTTCACACCGCCGGGAATGGTTTTCTGGGCGCGTTCGAAGAGAGCTTCATTTCTGGACATGACGGGACCTGCGCTGAATGACGGGTTCGGCTGAAGAGGGCTGCGGCCGCTGGCTTCGTTTCAAGCCTGGATCAGCGCTGGGATCGGATCCGGCGGAGTCCGGCTGGGTTCGACCAGGCCCGACGGGGTCTGGCGCTTGGCTCGCGGCTACAGGAAATCAAGATGAAATTGTACCGGAGTCGACTGCTTCGAGCCCGCGACGCTCCGCCCTGGTGCCGCATTCAAAAGGACCGCCGTGAGGATGGTGAAAGCGGGGCGGGTACAATGCACTGTGTTTTAAGGCTTTGTTTAAGCCGTTCACTTGCACGCGGGACATGGCTGTTGCCAGGTTTTTCGCACTCGTATCGTGTTTGTCTCGTGGTCGTTTTGTGGCCGTTTCGCCAATCGTCGCCAATCGTTGCTCATTGCTCGCCAGTTCCGAAAACCGCGCCTTTTCCTCAAGCTCCCTTTCGCCTCTCATGCCCGAAATCATCAAGCGCCGTGCCGACCGCCGACTGATCCTGTTGCTCGGCGCGCTGGCGGCGTGCGGACCGCTTTCCATCGATATGTATCTGCCGAGCCTGCCGGCGCTCGCCACCTCGTTCGGTACGACCGCCGCCGCCGCGCAGATCACGCTGACCAGTTTCATGCTGGGTTTTTCGCTCGGCATGCTTGTGTACGGTCCGCTCTCGGACGCCTACGGCCGCCGGCCGGTGCTGCTGGGCGGCATCGTGTTGTACACGCTCGCGAGCGTGGGATGCGCGCTGTCGTTTTCCATCGATTCGCTGGTTTTGCTGCGCTTTCTGCAAGCGCTCGGCGCGGGTTCGGCGTCGGTACTGGCGCGCGCGATTGCGCGCGATGCTCACGCTCCGTCGGACGCGGCCCGGGTGCTGTCGATGCTCGCCATCGTCACGTCGATCGGACCGTTGCTCGCACCGCTGATAGGCGGTCAGTTGCTGCTGCTGGGCGGCTGGCGCGCGGTGTTCGTCACGTTGACGGTGTTCGGCACGATCTGCGCGGTGACCACGTATTTGCGGGTGCCGGAAACCTGGCCGCGCGAGAAACGCGCGACATCGGCGCTTGGCCGATCGTTTGCCGCGTACGGCCGTCTTCTCACCGATCCCGTCACCTGGGGCCACACGCTATGCGGCGGCATGGCGTTCGCGTCGATGTTCGCGTACATCACCGCGACGCCGTTTGTGTATATCGACTATTTTCATGTGAAGCCGCAGCACTACGGGTTCTTCTTCGGGCTGAACATCATTGGGATCATCGGCTGGAACGTGGTGAACACGCGGCTGGTCGGGCCGCTGGGATCGCTGAAACTGATATCGATAGCGTCGTTCGTCAGCGTGATCGCGGCGCTGGCTACAGCATTTGTTTGCATCACCGGTTTTGGCGGCTTGTGGTCGATCGTCGTCTGTCTGTTCTTCGTGGTTGGCGTCGTGGGTTTGTTGTCGGCGAACTGCACGACTGACCTGATGCATCGATACCCGCACAACGCAGGCGCCGCCGCCGCGGTGTTCGGCGCGGTGCAATTGGCCCTCGGCGCGCTGGCGAGCGTTGCCGTCGGGATGTTCCACGACGGTACGCCGCAGGGGATGGGAATCGTGATCGGCGTGACGGGCGTGCTGACGTTCGTCGGCCGAACACTGGTGCTGCGCTGGCATGGCACGCCGGTGAGGGCAAGTCGGGTTGGGTGATGTATTTGAACTTGTTCGGTCGCCCTGATATATCGCGCGGCGCATTTTGAACAACCCGGCGCGGACAAGATATCTGCGCCGGGTTTACTCACCGCCTGAGAACGTGAGCGCGTTGCCAAGTCAGCCGCGCGCCCGGCAGAACATTACTTGTTGCCCACCAACTGGTGCAAGAACGTGAACGCGGTCGCTTCCACACGGGCGATGCTTTCCGCCTCCACGCCCGCGCCATGACCGCCGTCGCGGTTCTCCAGATACCACACGCGGTCGTGCCCTTGCGCTTGCATCCTTGCCGCCATCTTGCGAGCGTGCCCGGGATGCACGCGGTCATCGGTCGCCGATGACGTGAACAGCGCCGGCGGACAAACCGCATCGGCTTTCACGTTTTGATACGGCGAATAAGTCATCAGGAAGCGTAGGTCGTCTGCCTCCTCGGGGTCGCCGTATTCATCGATCCACGATGCGCCTTGTAGCAGCAAGTGAAATCGCGCCATGTCGAGCAAAGGCACTTCGGACAACGCTGCGCCGAACAACTCCGGGCGCTGGACCAGCATGACGCCGGTAAGCAAGCCGCCATTGCTGCCGCCACGAATGGCGAGTTGTTTCGATGTCGTCACGCCCGACGCCACCAGCGCTTCTGAAACTGCGATGAAGTCATCGAAGGCGACCTGGCGCTTTTCACGCTGCGCCGCCTGATGCCACTCCGGCCCGAACTCGCCGCCGCCACGAATGTTCGCGACTGCGTACAAGCCGCCGCCTTCGAGCCACGCGATGCCTGTGGTCGCGTCGTAATGCGGGTCGAGCGCAACTTCGAAGCCGCCATAGCCGTAGAGCAGGCAGGGTGCGGTTTCGTGACCCTTCACGTTTGCTTCACGGCCGATCAGCCAATAGGGAATAGCGACGCCATCGGTTGATATTGCGTGACGACGCTCGGCAATGAGGCCGGTGGAGTCGAACTGAGCCGGAAGGCGCGCGAGCAGTTGCCACTCCTTTTCCGGTTGCGCGAAATCGGCGAAGTAAAGCGACGGCGGCGTGAGGAAATGTTCGACGTGAACAAGTACGGTATCGTCGCGTTCGCTGTCGATGGAATCCACATACGACTGGCTGGCGGCCGGCAACGCGAAATCGCGGCGCGTCCATTCACCTTCGAGATCGGCCGGCGGGCCAAGCAATTCCACGCGAGGCGAACCATCGTCCATCAGCGACATCACCAACCAGTGCTTCGTGAAGTCGATATCGGCGAGAACGTTGCGGCCTGACGGCGTGAACAGCACGGTGAAATTGCGCGCGCCTTTCAGGAAGGCATCGCGGCGAATGACGAGCAACGAACCGCTCGCGTAGGTCGTTGCGCCCGCTTGATACGCCTCGCGTGGCGTGACGAACAACCAGCCGTTCCAATGCTCGAGTTCTGCGTGCGGCGGGACATCGTATTGCTGCCACTCGCCCGTGGTTTCATCGAGCCAGTATTGCAGCGTCTCGTAAAAGGTCACCGCGCGCGAAGCCAGATGCAACTTTTCGAGTTGATCGTAATCCACGCCTGCCGATACATCGCGACGCTTGCCTTCGAAGACGATGGGAGCATCGGCCAGCTTCGTTCCGCGCTTCCATCTGCGCGCCTGACGTGGAAACCCGGACGTGGTCAGCGCGGGCTTTTTGCTATGCGCGCTATCGTCCCAGCCGACGTACACCGTGTCGCGATCGATCCACGAAATGCCGTGCTTGCCTACATCCGGAAGTGTGAAGCCGTCTTCTACAAAGCGTTGTGTTTCGATGTCGAATTCGCGGACCATGCATGCGTCTGAGCCGCCCGGCGAGAAGCTCACCAACGCACGGTCCCAGGTCGGGTAGAGCATGTCGAAGTCGTGCAGCGCCCAGCGGATGCCGTCTTTGGCGGCGCTCGTATTCAAGTCGATCTGATCGACGTCCAGGATGGTTTGCCATTCGGGATTGCCAGCCAGCCACGACGACCACGGCGTACGCCTGACGATTCCAAGCGGATGCGTCTCGTCCTGCCACGTGTTGTAGCCCCAGTCGTCATAACGCGAGCACGAAACAATCCGTTCCTGCGAGGTGTAGGCGGTTTTCAGGCGTGTGGTGAGGGCATCGGTTTGCGGCGTTTTACCGAAAGCAGCGGTGGTGCGCGCGTTTTGCGCATCGACCCAGGCGTCGACGCGAGCGTCGTCGAGCGCTTCGAGTTCAATGAACGGATCTGCGCCGGTAGCAGCGCGCCATTCGAGATCGGGATGTCGGCTGCGGAAAGAATCTGTCATGTCGGGGAGGGCCGCCTGCTTTGCATTGCCGGTGGATGCGCCGGCTTGTTCGAGGATTCAGAAAGGGAATTGTGCCTGATGGTGCTGGCCGGCGCGGTTTTGGTCAGTTCGGGTCGCGGCGGGAGGCGCTTAAGCGATTACGCTCGTCTCGTGTAAAAGGACACCGGCGACAAGTAAGAAGCCCAAAGCCGTTCCGCTAGTTCTTTAAGCGCGCGGCGCAGCAAAACGAAAAAAAGCCGCGCAGCCCTTTCGGTCTGCACGGCGCTATCTACCCAGAAAACCTTCAAGCCAATCGATCTTCCGTCTTCGAATCGAACAACACTGCCTTCGATACGTCGAACAACAGCGTCATGTTCGTCAGCGGCTGCGGATTGCTCGCCGGGTGCACACGGCTCACCACGCGCTTGCCGTTCACTTGCGTGAACACCAGCGTATCCGGGCCAGTAGGTTCGATCACATCGATCTTCACTTCAATCGGCTGCAGCCGCGCATCTTCAACGTTATGCGCACTGCGGGCATCCGTAATCCGCTCCGGACGCAAGCCGAGAATCACATTCTGGCCGACCTTGCCACGCACGGCAGCGGCATCGAACGGCAGAGTCAACACGGTACGCGTCACGCCCGTATCAATCTCAAGTCCGACGCCCGATCCTGCCTCGACCAGCTTGCCATCGATGAAATTCATCGGCGGCGCGCCAATGAAACCCGCCACGAACAAATTCGCCGGCGAATCATAGATATCCTGTGGCGCGCCGAACTGTTGCACCACGCCATCCTTCATCACCGCGATCCGGTCGCCGAGCGTCATGGCTTCGATCTGATCGTGCGTCACGTACACAATCGTCGTTCCAAGGCGCTGGTGCAGCAGCTTGA
>NZ_JAQGMM010000264.1 GCF_028292365.1 Caballeronia sp. | reverse complement strand
AAATCGAGCTCATGTCGACCACGATCTGGTTCGCACGGAGTCCGCTCGCTACGCCGCTTTCCCCAAAGAGCACTGACTCCACATGCGGGGTATCGGGCACCATCAAGATAACAATGTCGGCTTGCTGTGCCACCGCATTGCCGGACTCGCAGAACGTCGCACCTTTCTCGATCAAGCCAGTCGGCGCCGGGTTCCGATCGTGCACGAATAGTTGATGGCCGCCTTGCTGCAGATTGGCGGCCATCGGCGCACCCATGACACCCAGACCGATGAATCCAACTTTTGCCATAACTTCCTCTTCAATGAGCTTTTCTTAAATCGCAAACGGCAATGACAAGCTGTTACGCCACCGAGCGCAATACTTCGGGGTTGATACAGGTCTGCGGCTTCTCGCCTTTCAGTACGCTGATGACGTTATCCGTTGCGATCTTCCCCATCGCAAGGCGTGTTTCGATCGTCGCGGAAGCGATGTGCGGCACGACGAGCACGTTATCCAGGCTGCTCAATCCTGGTTCGAGTTCGGGTTCGCGCTCGAAGACGTCGAGCCCGGCCCCCCAAATTACCTTGTCGCGCAGCGCGGCAACCAGTGCTTTTTCATCGACCAGCGGACCGCGGGCCGCATTGATCAGGATGGCTGTACGCTTCATCTTCGCAAGTTCAGCCGCGCCGATGTAATGCTGTGTTTCCGGCAGAAGCGGCAGGTGCAGTGACAGATAGTCCGATTCTCGCAGGAGCGTTTCCTTGTCGACGAATGCCGCACCGACCTGACGTTCGATTTCGGGATTGCGCTGTGCGTCGGTGTAGATCACCTTCATGTCGAAGGCGGCCGCCTTGCGCGCAAATTTCGAGCCGATCCGACCCAAGCCTGCGACACCCAGCGTCTTGTTGTCGACGTCCTGGCCGATAAAAGCCATTGGTGCCCACCCCTGCCACTTAGCCTCACGCACGTAGCGTTCGGATTCAGAGATGCGCCGTGCAGTCGCAAGCAATAGCGCCCATGCATGTGTGGCCGTGGCGTCGTCAAGCACGCCCGGCGTATTGGTCATGATCACGCCGCGTTGGGTCGCCGCCCTCAGGTCGAAGTTATTGAAACCAACAGCGTAATTCGCGAAGATCTTGCATTGCGGGCCGGCGGCATCGAGCACTTCGCCGTCAATTGTGTCAGTCAGCAGCGTGATCACGGCGTCCCGACCTCGTACCGCCTTCCGAAGTTCATCACGCGTGAGCGCCCGATCATGCGGATTGACTTCGACGTCGTGGAACTGCCGCAGATCGTCAATTGTCTGCTGCGGGATCATGCGTGTCACATATACGTTAAACCGGTTCATTGATTGCTCTCTTGTTAAAGCACGATACAAAACGGCAAAAAGATTACCCGCGCACACCTCACGGCGCGTCGCCCTGCAAGCGGCATGGAGTACCGAAGCGGGCAAGTTCGTCGGCGACGGCCTGATCCTCGGCCGGCGTGAGGCCACTGACACCGATCGCCCCGATCACGCTACCCTGCGCGTCGCTTAGCACCGCGCCGCCCGGCAACGCAGTCAACAACGGATCGCAGAAATAGCTGATTGGAATTTCCTCGCGGCGCAGCCGCGCAAGGAATTCCTCCGTTGTCACACCCATGCGGGTAGACGTGTAGGCCTTCTGGTGCGCTAACTGGATGCTGCGCACGGGAGCATCGTCCATCCGGAAAAATCCAACGAGAAAGCCATGGCTATCACACACGGAGACGCACACCGGCTTGTCAAACTGCTGACGCACGTTATCGACCGCGCGTGCGAGCAGTGCCTGCGCCAACTGGAGGTTCAAATTGCTCAATAGGTTCACCTATCCTTTGTGAGTTGATGACCTGGTGGAGATGAATGCTCAAAGTCCATCCCTTCACTCTGCTGCCCGTCGCTCCGGACGGTGGACGGCGCGGCCGCCAACAGTTTCTCTCGTGTTCGCCGGAATGCCCAGGCTTTCAGGATCAGTGTAAGCACGGCCGTCGCGATCATCGATACAGCCACCTGGATCGTCGCGACCGTGGCATACGAGCGGTCAGCCTGCGCGATTGCTTGCGGCGTGCCCGCAGCGTCACGTGCAGTACTCGACGCAGCCGCCCGATAACCGATCGGCAAAATGCAGACAATCCCGGTCATGACAAATACCGCTGACCTGGGATGTCGTCAGGATTCGGAGCATTTGGTACACCAAAGATCCGGGACGCCCCGCGGATTGGGCCGGACGCTCGAAGGCGCCGGCGGCGAATCCATTCAGCCCACCGGCGATTCGGCGCTTGACTGTGCGCCCGACCCGCAGCCGCACCCCGCTCCATGCTGATGCGTGTAAACCGCACGTTCGTTGACTTGGCGTTCGGCACTTACTGTCGACGACATAAAGGCCAGCGCAGGCATGGCCAGCATGCGCTGCGCGATAGCGCTACACGTGGGGCAAGCACAGGTCGCGTCGCGTTCAGCGACACGACGCATGACGGAGAACGTGCCACAGGTTTCACAACGATACGGATAAATCGGCATCGCCTTTCTTTCCTCTTTCTTCGAAATCAATAGTTTTACAACAGACTGGCGCGTGCCAGTTCCTCGGGCCGTAACCGTTCAAGAAATCGACGGTGCTCACAGCACAATTGCCTGTGCCGGGCCGGTCGTGCCCGAACGCGACGACGCTGACGGAGCCGTGTTCGCAAGCATCGCGAGCCGAGGAAGATGCCCGGTACGCTGGACATGAAGGCCGAGTCAAGATTAATCCCTGGCACAGCACAATGACCATGAACGGCACGATCAGCGGCGCGTGCTTGCTGA
>NZ_JAQGMM010000232.1 GCF_028292365.1 Caballeronia sp. | reverse complement strand
GTCAATGCGTACAGGTCGACAACCGGAGTACGGAGCGCCGACGCTATATGCACAGGTCCACTGTTGTTCGATACAAGTACCTTCGCGCGATCGATCAAGGCTGCCAGCTCGCCGAGTTCAAGTGCGCCTGCGAGATTGACGGTCATGCGGTGTGTCCCGCGTGCCTGCGCACAGACGTCCGCTTCGTCGGCACCACCGGTGATCAGCACCGGCCAGCCGGTCAGGTCGGAGAGTTGCGCGGCGGCCTGCGCGAAGCGCTCGACTGGATAGCGCCGCGACGCGGCGGTTGCGCCCGGATGCATCACAATGAACGGCGCATCGAGCGCAATACCGCGCTGCGCAAGCTTGAGATGCAGTGACGCGGTATCGCGAGGTAACACGGTCAAACGCATGCGCTGGTTCGATGACTGCGCGCCCACGTGTCGGACCAGCGCCAACTGCCGTTCGACTTCGTGTCGTGTACCGGTTTGCGGTTCGGGTTCGGCGACCCAGTCGGTCAACAGTGCATAAGGGTTCTCTCGGCAGTGCGCGAGGCGTCGGGGAATACCAGCGAGATGGCACAACATCGCGGCGGGCATCGGGTTCTGGCTGTAGACGGTAAAAATCACGGCAGCGTCGAAAGCTTCTTCGCTCAGGCGCCTGGCGATCGCAAGGTCCACAGCCGCATCCGCGGGGCGGTTGTTTTTGACCCACGGCGCGTCGTATTCGATCACCGCATCGATACTGTCGATAAAACCTGCTGCGCGTGCGCCGGAACCCGATGCCAGCAGCGTGATGTGGCGATCTGGTGCCGAGGTGCGCAACGCATGCAGGGCGGGGGTGGTCATGAGCACATCGCCGAGGTTGTCCAGGCGTACGCAGAGGATGCGCTTGATCTCGGCTCCCCACGGCCGTGCCGACGTGGTTGCTGGCGCGCGAGCATGCGCGTCCATGGCGATCCGGACCACTGGCGCGTGGGTCATGTCGAGAACTCCCATCGAAACATGCTGTGTTGAATCGCCAACGCCGCCTCGTGAAGGTTGGCTACCACGCGCTCAGGTTCCCGGAAGGGTCCACGACGCCACACGGTCTCGTTGCCGTTATCGATGAGAATCGTGCGACAACCGGCGCGGTTGCCCGCCTCGACATCATCGAGAATGTCGCCGGCGAACCAGCTTTCTTCGAGCGCGATCCCGTGATCGCGACCGGCGCGCAGCAGCATGCCCGGTGCTGGCTTGCGGCAATCACAGGTCCGGTTATGAGGGGCAATGTTGCCCTCGGGATGATGCGTGCACCAGTAGATGCCGGTCAGCATCGCACCGCAATCGCGGACCAGTTCGTGCAGCCGCTTTTCGACGATATCCAGCGCATCGATTGAAAATTTCCCCAACGCCACGCCGCTTTGATTACTAATCACATAGAGCGGCAGGTCGAGTTCCGCCAAGATCCGGAGCGCTTCGCGCGCGCCTGGCGAGAGCCGCATCAAGAGCGGATCGACGTTATACGGAACGTCGGTGAGCAGCGTTCCGTCCTTGTCGAGGAAGACAGCGAGGCGGGGCCTCGCGTTCCCACGCATGCGCATCCGGGGCGTCATGCAGATGCACCGCCGGTTGCCAGCCATGCGTCGTGCGCGTTGTCATGCGCGTGCGGTGCTGCATCGGCGGCCACGTCGATCCCGGCCACACGTGCATAGACCTCGCTGAGCGCCTCCGCCACGCTTTTCCACGTGAACATATTCTTAGCGCGCGCGAGCCCTGCTGCGCCCATCCGTTGCGCACGCTGTGGGTCGCGCTTGAGCATGACCAGGCCATGGGCGACGGCGAGAGGGTCTTTCGGTGGCACGAGCAATCCCGTCTCGCCATGCGCCACTGAATAACGAATGCCGCCGACGTCCGCGCCGATCACTGGCGTACTGCAGGCCATCGCTTCCAACGGGGTAATGCCAAACGGTTCATACCAGGGCGTTGTGAGGAATACGTCGGCCGCGTTGTAGTAAAGACGCAGGCGCGAAAGCGCTCGCCGGCCATGGAAGTTGACGCGTTACGCCACGCCGAATTCGCGTGCAATGGAGCGCAAGCGGCCGATCTCGGGCGTCGCAATCTCGTTGGCTTCATCGGAATTGCCACCCACCACATAAAGATCAACTTCCTCGCCAAGCGTGCGGTTACACAAGCCAATGGCATGCACCACGGTGTCGATGCCCTTGCGCGGCACCATCCGTCCCAGTTGCAGCGCGATGAAGCGGTCCTGGGGCCAGCCTAGTTCCGCGCGCGCCGCGTGCTTGTCGACAGGATGGAATTCATCGTGGTCGAAGCCGCAGGGCACAAGGTCGATACGACCGCTGTCTGCTTGATAGAGCGAAACCAGATCAGATTCATCCTGCGGGCACTCGGCGATCACCGAGTCGGAATCGCGCACGAGCCGTTGCTCGATATCGAAGCGGTCGTCGGGGAAACCGTCGTCTGCTCCCTGATGCAGGCGCCGTACGCGGCCAAGCGCATGGAAGGTCGTCACGAGAGGAATGCCAAGCGATTCCTTCACGCGCAGACCGACTAACCCCGACATGAAGAAGTTGGCGTGAACCACATCGTAGCGTGATGGTTCGTGATGGAAAAATTGGATAACGAAACGCGCGAAATCCTCCATGTACGGAAGAAGTTGCTCCTTCGGCATCTGCCTTTTCGGTCCTGCAGGTACATTGATGACACGTGCTCCCTCCAGGCGCGAGACAAGCGGCAATAACAACCTGTCGCAGCGCGTGAAGACATCGACATGATGTCCTTTTCGGGCAAGCTGACGTGCGACGTTCGCCACGTAGATGTTTTGACCGCCGCTGTCGACGCTGCCGGTAGCGGCGAGCGGCGACGCATGCTCGCTGATGAGTGCGATCTTCACAGTGGTGTCCTTTGGCAACGAGTCTTGATATGCGAGTGGCTCACCGTGTTCAACCTCGGCGTGCACGACACGCAGCATTCGTTGTGCCCATGGCGGAGCGAACGAAACAAGAGTTGGTTCGTTGCGATACCTACGCATTTTTTTTGCGTGCGTTTCAAAGGTATGGAAAATGGAGCCGCGAGTGCGGCAGGTGAGAACTACACCGTGTCGGTAGAAAGCGCCATGACCGGTGTCAGCACGGGCCGTCGAGTGCCTCAGATCGGCGCACAGCCTCTATCATTCGCTCGACTTCTGGCGGAAGCGGGCGGCGTCGGCTCAGAGCCCACGGCAATGCAGCGACCAACGCCGAGGCGTCGGTTATTAACGTACCTTCGCGACGCATCACGTCCACGGCGGCCCACGTGGCGCGCCACGCTTCGCGCCACGACAAGCGCATCCATGCAACCCACGCGGCATTTCGGGCGAGCATGCGACGCCGCAGCCCGCTGTCTCGCAGCGGGGAAGGATGGTGATGGACGATCAATTCTTCGGCATAGACAATGGCAAAGCCGCTTGCGAGAACATCGAGTGCGACCAGCGTTTCTTCTCCGCCTATGAAAAAGCGGGGCTCATATCCGCCTATCTGCCGATAGAGCGATGTCCTGAACACGCAGGCCCCCGCTATGTACCCAATCAGCGAAGGCCCGGGCAAACCGGTGGCGTCGAGCGGGCTTCGGGCCATCAGGCGGCAGGTCGCGTCGATCTCACCCGCTTCGTCGACCAACACCCGGGCGCTCAGCACGCCAACGCGGGGCGCCTGGTCCAACAATTCGACCGCGCGCGATAGCGATCCCGGATTCCACCACATGTCGTCGTCACAGAACGCGACATAGTCGGTGGTCGCGCTGGCGACGCCGAGGTTGCGTCCGGCTGCACCGAGGTTTTTCTGTGCGGTAAGGAGGGTGACTCCGGGAAAGCAAGCGGCAATGTGTTCTGGAGTGCCATCGGTCGAACCATTGTCGACAATGATCAGATGCATCCGGTCAGGCAGCGCGATCAGTCGTGCGATGGTATCGAGCACTTGCGCCGACCGGTTGTACGTAAGCAGGACCACCGATAACCTCGGGCGTGCTTTTGTCGCAAATCGGTCATCCCCCGCGTCGCTCACGTTCTTCTCGCTCTTCACGTTCTCACCTTCTTCATGCTGCAAGCTCGAGCTTCCAGCAGCGCTCGGTAGAAAAGACGTCATCGTAACCATCGGGCCCGAACGCCTTGAGCTGGCTTGCGTATGCGTTGACGGCATCGCGTTTCGCGGCCAGATGGGATCGATCGGCTCGCCCGTGCTCAATTGCCGGTGTCGCGATAATGCTTCGCGTAACAAGGTCCGCGATCCGCGTTTGCAATTGGCCGGCCAGGCGCGGATAGAGCGCGTCCCCATAAGCGAAGCCAGCCAGCTCCGGATGGGCACGCCAGACGTCGACGCATGCTCGATGAACAAGTTGATGGTCGGAGGGGAACAAGCCGAAGGGGATCACGAGCGTACGGGCTGCATGGCGTCGCAGAGCTTGATTGAGTGCCTGGGCAATCGCGTCCTGGGTTGGGGCATGCGCACGCGGCGCAGACGGAACATATTGCGCATCGAGAAAATTGCCTCGATCGGGCACCGCAGCGAGGGGATCGAGGGCGCGGTCGTATTCCAGCGAGCGTTCACGCATTGCGCGGGCGGCGTTATCGCATCCGCAGTGACGGTCCCAGTCCGTCGTGACGTCGGAGGCGGGGCAGCCCGAAAAGACGGTGTATATGACCGCTCCTGGATGAGCGGCAAGCATCGCGCCGCAACTGAAGACGGCAACGTCGAAGTGCGGCGACATCACGAACGGTCGAGCAAGAGTCTCGGACATGGCAGTCGGGCAAAGGATGATGTCGCCGGAAACGCAAAACGCGGACCCGGGGTCCGCGTTTGTCTGCGTTCCGATTCTGCTCGGCCGGAAAACCTGCTGAACGCTTAGCCGTTCTGTTATTCAACCGGCATGAAAGCTCTTACCCGCGCGCGGCTGTTTTCGAGTTCGCCGTCCGTAAAAGCGTGCTCTTCGGTTTCGATCGCTTGCTGAAAAGCGGCACCGTCGAGCAACCGATTCAGCATAACGCGGATCTCGCCAAGCATCGTGTGATCGCTGGTTCGAACCATCCAGACGAAGCTTCTTTTCTTTCCGCTCGTACATAAACCAAGGACCGCCCGTGAACACGATCGCGCCGACGACTTCCTGCAGACCAATAAAGGTCGTTCCGGCAAGGCTTGCGCCTGGAGCAACATGATGGTGAGAACCCCGGCGACGGCGAGCGCTAATGGTGGCTGCCAGACTATCGCGCATATCGGGTGAACAAACCCATATGGGCGCTCCATTCTTGGCGGGAGGGGACTATCAGGATGCTCATTGGGAAGCGATTAAACAGAGTGAGGACTGCCACGTTTATTTTTTCCGTCAAGCGAACCGGGTGTTCGTACTGCTTTGAAGGATTTAACAATTCGCTTGCGGAAATGTTGACAGTCAAATAAAAGATCGATTCTCCGTAGAAAGCAGTCTCGGGGCGAGTATTACAGGGGTCGGGACAAACAGGCGAGTGCGATCGCACGTAGGGTACCGCCGTCGTCTTTTCCGCCAAGCGCATTGCGACTCCGCCGTCGCCGACATTCGCCACAACTTGGCGAGTCCGATTGGCAGGTTTAGCCGAGATTGTTACCGGAAGCCCTGGCACCATAGTAACGAGCGCACAAGGCGAGAGCTTCCTCGGAGCAAGGGACCGTCTTCGTGGGGAACAGCTTCCATCAATGTCCGATCCGGCACAACGTTTGCGCTGCGTCTCCCGAACCAACCCGCGGAACACCACCATGGATTTGCCCGACGATCTCGATCTGGACCTCGAGCTGCATGAAAGCTTCGACCGTCGATGGAGGGTCGGCGAGACCATTGTTATCACGATTCTTTCGCTGCTGTGCCTCGCGGCACTGGCTGGCGCAGTCGGCTCCGGTGCGCTCAGCCATGCCACCGGCTATATCGATAGTGCGCGCGAACAGCAGATCCGTTACGAACGTATCGTCCGCAATCATGGCTCGAGTTGGATGCGCGTAAGCCTCGCGAAGGGTGCAACCGGGGTGGTCAGTGTGCATCTGGACCGGCGCCTCCTCGACAGCGTCGCCATCGATAGCGTCAGTCCCACGCCGATTGTTGTTCAGGCTGCCCGTGATGGCGTTACCTATCTCTTCGACGTTGACCGCGCGAACGGCGCGTCGCTCGACTTCAAGATGTCACCGTTTAGATTCGGTTTGGTGCACTCAACCTTACGCATCGGCGACGGCCGGTTCGCACTCAGTCAGGCTGTGCTGCCTTGAATGAAAAGCGCATAAATTTCTCTTTTTTTGTTTCCACCATGGACATCATCCTAAGATCGGCAGGCGCTTACGTGTTTCTCTTGATCGTGCTTCGGATCACGACGCATCGGGTTAGCCGCACGATGACACCGCTCGACATGGGAATCATGTTCCTGTTTGGCGGCCTTTCGAGCCAAGCGGTGCTTGCGGGCGATCAATCGATCACCGCCGCATTGGTCGCAGTGAGCACGATTGCGCTGCTGCACATTTTCGTATCGACGGCAAAGACGCGGTGGCCGGGGTTGGGGCGGATCGCGGAAGGGACGCCGACGATCGTCTATGCAAATGGGCAGTGGGACGAACGCCGACTGCGTCAAATGCGTATCTACAAAGGCGATGTACTCGCCGAAATGCGCCAACGCGGAATTTCTCATCTGAATCAGGTCAGGTATGCGATCGTTGAAACTCACGGTGGCATTTCCATCATGGCCGCCGAGACGTAAGTAATATTTGCGATCGAATGCAGCAAACGGTGGACCCGCTTGGCAACGTCTTCCTTTTCGGGGTTGCGAAAGGGCAACGCTCAGGCGCAGCCGTTGCTATCGATATCCACATGGACATGAACCTCACCCAAGGAGCCCGCGATGAAAGCAGTCGTCTTCAAAGGAATTGGCGATATCTCACTTGAAACCGTTGCCGACCCCACCTTACAGCAGGACAACGACGCCATCGTACGACTCACGTCGAGCGCGATCTGCGGCACGGATTTGCATATGATTCGTGGCACGCTTGGCGGCATGGTGCCGGGTACGATCCTGGGTCACGAAGGTGTGGGCATAGTGGAGGAGGTGGGCAAGGGCGTGCGCAATATTCGGCGAGGTGATCGCGTGCTCATTCCATCCACCATTTCATGCGGCTTTTGTTCGTATTGCCGCTTCGGCTACACGGCCCAGTGCGACGTAGCGAACCCGAACGGCCCCAGCGCCGGAACTGCATTTTTCGGTGGCCCGAAATCGACTGGTCCCGTCAACGGCTTGCAGGCGGAATACGCGCGCACGCCGTTCGCCAATGCGAGCCTGATCAAGTTGCCCGATAGTATCGACGACGATCGCGCCATTCTGATGTCCGATATCTATCCGACCGGCTTCTTCGGCGCGCAACTCGCAGAGGTCTCTCTCGGGGATACGGTAACCGTCTTTGGAGCTGGGCCGGTGGGGCAGTTCGCCATTGCGAGCGCATTTCAGATGGGCGCAGGACGCGTGATCGCGGTGGATCGCCTGCAGGACAGACTCGACAGCGCGCGCTCGCTCGGCGCCGAGGTTATCAACTTCGACGCCGAGGATCCCGTCGAAGCAATCATGGCGCTGACGGGAGGCATTGGCGTGGATCGGGTGATCGATGCAGTCGGTGTCGATGCGCAACATCCGGACAGCGGCCCGGCCGCTTCAGCAGACGAGAAAGAACAGGCGGAGTCCGAGAGCCGCGAGATTACGCCTGAGCGGCACGAGGAAGGCCGGAATTGGGTTCCCGGCAACGCACCCACCCAGGTGCTCAACTGGGCCGTGGCAGCCCTTGCAAAGGCTGGCACGCTGGGCGTAATCGGCGTCTATCCGCCCAACGATCGGTTTTTTCCGATTGGCGCAGCCATGAACAAGAATCTGGTGATCAAGATGGGCAATTGCAACCATCGCTCGATCATTCCGCAACTGATCGAGAAGGTACGCAACGGCTCGTTCGATCCGCTATCCGTCCTGACGAACCG
>NZ_JAQGMM010000201.1 GCF_028292365.1 Caballeronia sp. | reverse complement strand
TGGCGCCTCCGGGAAGCCCATGTCAAACCAAGCGCGCGCCCAATGATGATGGTCGACAACATGCAGCGCGCCGGAGGGCCCAAGCACGACCGCGATGGCGTGTTCTTCAGCGAACGAACGCCTTTTTTCGGGTTTTAGTTCGCGATAGCTGCTCTTTTTTTCTTCCACCTGGGCATAACCAATCGCGCCCTGCGTTGGACGCAGCGTGGCCCACTGAACCCAGCGTGACGGGGAACCTTGGGTGTTCGGCACACCCTTCCCCGGCTGCGAACTGTTTTCCATGTGTACCCCCAAGACCCGGCAACCCGTCGACTGACGATGTCTAAAGTCCCAAGAGGTGGAAGCAAACGGCGCGCCCACGATTACGGTCGGCACGTCGGTTAAAGGTATGGACCTTGCGCGGTATTTGTCATCCGAAAGAAGGGAGCGATTGAAACAATGAACAGCATAAGTCGCACTTTCGACCGTGGAGCGCCGGCAGAAGCAAACTTCGAGGCCTATGCCAATCCTCTTGTCGCCGAATCGCTCGAACACGCTTCCGCTCTTGAGGGCGGCGTGGACGCCGAAATGCTTCACAGACTTCGCGTCGCATCGCGCCAATGCGAACACTGCTCTAAGGCATATCGGCCAATCCTCAATGAAAAATTCGACAATGAGCAGCGGGAGCTATTCAAGTCGCTCGCCAACGCAGCGGACAACACGAGGGACTGGGACATACTGATTAGTCTTCTCCAGAAAGGTAACGACGGTCCACTGGTGGACGCTCTAAAAAAAGGACCGGAACGAAACTGCAAAAAAGAGCGCCGAGACGCTGCGCAACTCGCGGTTAGACAGCTCGCCTCACGAAGCGGTCAACGAAGCCCACCGTGAATTGGAGAACGCGCCGGCGGAACGTCGCTCCGGAAATTCGCGCGAAATCGATTGAAAGCAGCCCTAAAGCAACTGAAAAGGCGTATGCGCCACGCCGCAAAGCCGACAGCTCTGACTACAATTCTTACCACGGTGTGCGTAAGGCTCGTCAGAAAGTGCGCTACCTCATTGATTTTTTTGAGCCGCTTCTCGACAAAAAGCGGCGCAAAATGTTGAAGAATTTAAAGCGGTTGCAAAAGCTGTTTGGAGCACTGAACGATGTCGTCGCAAGCCAGGAGCTACTTTCTGCGCGTCGCGCTTCATTGCCGCGCTGCGCAAACGCCGAACACGCCCTTCACTCGCTGGAAAAAGAACAGAGGCGCCGAAGCCGGACATCCGTTTTGTGATTCACGCCCAAATGCCCGGTAGTCTGGAGGCCCACTACCAGGAAGCCGGACGTGCGGGCCGTGACGGCGAGCCAGCAAATTGCATCCTGCTATTCGAACTCGAGGATAAGCAAGTCCAGCAATTTTTCCCGGGCGGTCGCTATCCCGGGGTCGACCAAGTCTTACGCATTGCGGCTGCCTTGCGACGCCTTGCTGCCGAAAACGACGGGCAAGCGATTGAGCAACCGGTAGAAGCGCTTCACGAAGCGCTGCCCGATATCGGCACGAACAAACTGCGAACCGCACTCTCGCTGATGCGCGAGATCGCCATGGTGCGCCGCACGCGCCGCGGCGCCGTCAAGCTACAGGCGTGCAACGCGGAACAGCATGCGGATGAACGTCTGCGGGAAGCCGCACAGCGCTACTTGGCGATGGCCGAGAATGACCGCGACGTCCTCGAACGAATGATCGGCTACGCGCAAAGTGCCCAATGCCGCTGGCGGATCGTTCTCGATTACTTCACCACACAGATGGTGAGCATCGGTACGTCGCGGGCGGTACCGAGTGAGCGTAGTCGCGGCAATGCCTGCGCAAGCATTGGCGATGAACTGGACGGTGGAGTCTGCGGCAACTGTGACAACTGCCTCGATCCCCCAACGATCACACCCGGCCCGCGCGAAATCCGCGAAGCGCAGTACGATACGCAAAACAAGCAGTCGGCCGTCCGACAGGCAAAAAGCTGGCAGGTGGGTGACGAAGTAACGGTGCGCCGTTATGGCGCAGGTGTGGTGACGCTTGCAAGCGGCGAACGCGTGGCAGTGACCTTTCCGGACGGACAGACCCGCACGTTCATCTCGCGATATCTGAGGCCGACAATAAGCGGCAGATAGACGAAGGGGCGGGCTGCGTCGATTTCCTGAGCGCCTGGTGTTGCCTCAAGAAGGAATGTTTCTCCGTGTTGACCAGATCGACGCCGACCACCAGCTGTTGCCACTCCAAAACACCGTGTCGCTTCACTTTCTCGACCGCTAGATTTCATCGCCCTCGCCTCGGACGCAGCAGCGTACGTGCGCGCCCTCTCGGGTCGCGGCTCAGGGCTCCCGTTCTGGCAAGCGCGACGAGGGCTAAACCAGCGCCGAAAGCCGCATAGATCGGCAGGAATGAGCGCGGTGCCACGTGTGCCTCAAAACCAGGCGTAACCCTTTCGGGAACGACGTGATAGTCCACGACGTATGCAGCGACCGCTGTAACCGCAGCGGTTCGAATGATACTCGCCGGCGATGTACGGCGGCCGAGCAGCGTTTCAAATAACGCTCCCCAGAAAATGCCTGCGCTCCAATAAATGAAAGCGCCGGTACCGGTCAACCGGGCGCTGGGCCGCTCGTCGAGGAACGCTTCGGCAGGCCAAACGCAGTGCGAGACCGCGTTGATCGGCGCGACGGCGCTTGCTCCGTTTTTCACTGCTTCACGCGAGGCGACTGCGGCGGACGTGACGGCTGCGCCTGTGCCGGACGCAAACGCGCGGGCGAGCATTTTTACGATTCTCATAGCTTTCTCCTGTTGGGGATATCAGCCCCGCAAGGAACGTTCTCCGTCATCGCCGCTGCCCGCCAACGAACATCCCTCTTTGTCGGATAGGGACAAACGACACGCGACATCCAGGCAAAGCCACATTGGCTGAACGTTGGTGTCCGGTCGAAATGGCACGCCCTCAAAGGGATGGCAGCGGCGGCGGCATGTAGCTGGCCTTCGCAGCCTACGCCGGCAACTGGCAACGAATCCGGCCGCGAAGAGCCGAACAACCCAAAGCAGCAGGCTGGCGAATGCGTATTGCTTGGGGGAGAAAGGGTGTGCTTGATCAGCTTCTATACCCATCGTTTAGCCGGATGGTCGCAGTTCCGTCACGCGCATAGCGGACGGGTTGGTCGACCTCGTTGGTACGACATTACGTGACATAGCCGGTCCTACTCGGCCTGACCGGCTCCGGTGAGGCAACCAGTGTTCCGCTTCCGCGGCTTACTTGCCCGCTTCGTGTTGGCACGAGCGGTGCTATCCCGTTACGCCACGGGAGCCAATAATGCCCAACTCGACCATTGCAACACCCGAGAACTCGAGCCCCGCGTTGTCGTTGCATCCGCCACTGCATGGATGGCGGCGCTGGCTGTTCGCGACGACCCATAAAGACATCGGGACTTCGATCTTTTGTTCTTGTTCAGGATGTTTCTGGTGGGCAGGTTCATGGCGCTTGCTATTCGCGCAAAGCTCTTCGAGCCCTTTTTCGGTTCAGAAGCCGAATGGCGCGGATGGACCTGAGTGGACCATTCGCAGCCCGGCTCCGCATCATACGTTCGAATCGCCGGCGTGCGTGCTCTGGCCGCGTCGGGTCGCAGCTACTTTGCACGGGTCAGCAGCATGACAACGGTGCTATGCATTGAACGACCGAGGCTTATTCTCAAGCGGGCAGTGTTGCGGCGCACTCACCCGCCAAGCGTCTGCTTCTGCTTGGCCAACGTCGGACACGCAGTGGCGGGCGTCGTGGATTGCTTGGTAGAACTTAAACGCGGTCTTGTCGGCCAGCAACATTCGCTGCCACGGCACGGCTGGGGTTACCCGACGAAAGCGGACCTTGTGATAGGCGTGATACTTGTCGAGTCAGCAGAGTTGTGGAGCGTCGTCGAGCAGCAGCCGACTGACCGCTCATTGGAAACGCCCGCGCGGGCTTGTGATTATCGGTCGTACTGGAGCTTGATGTTCGCTGGGGTAGTGACCTATCGGTCTGCAACGCAAAGCGTATTTCAGACGGCGTTTCATCGCCGGCTGGACCGAGAAACGAATGAGTTTTCGTTGGTAGACGAAGGAGACGCTGACCTCGAGTACGTTGGAAAGCGTGTTAGCTGAGGCTTCCGCAATCAGGCCGCGGTCGACCGGTGGTAATTTTTATAACTAGGAGCAAACATGATAACGTCGAGCCCGAAGAACGTGACGGAGCAGGACACCAAGGCCGCCTCATCCGGTAGCGCCGCAACGGGCGTGCGGAGCATCCAAGAGGGCTAAAAAAGGTTGTGCGATAAGTAGGTTTTTCAAAATTAACCTCATGACATACAGGCTTTTTTGCGCTCACGAATTAAATCAAATCCGACAGACAGCATTCGTTTGTATGTCCATCGTGATACACAATGCAGCATCTTGTTCACTGGTCAAGTTGACTAAGAGGTCGACAATGCATGCAGAGGTGCTGCATACCTCAAAGACCGTTTTGGCCGACCAACGGTCGGAGGTCGCCCACGAACGTCCGCTTCACTTTGCGAAGCGTCACTGCTGTTTACATGTGCCGACGGACCGCTCCGGGTCGACAAGAGGCGGTCGTGCCTGCTCTACAACGGCCGCTCGAAGCGCCTCGGTTATACGAGGAGAACCGACTGAATCATGAGTGGGCTCCGCGGCAGTAGCATCGCCTTAAGGCCAATCGCAATGCCACTGTTTTTTGCCCACACGGCTTTGTATGAAAACGCGTAAGGCCTTTCCGCCGACGCCCGGGGTTCGCAATCGCGTATGGAAACGGGGATTAGCGCGGACAGACAGCAGGAAGCCGCGTCCGACCTACCGCGGAGCGAGCATCGTTCCACGGCAATGCAGCGCGCCGAATCGACACGCATGCAGCTTTTCGATGGCAGCCGTGCGACGGCCTTTGACGTCCAGTAAATAGTCAATGAACAACTCTTCGCCGGTCATGATGTCAGCGAGTGCCCGGATAAACACACGACGCCCCTTTTGCTCTGCCTCGCAGTTCGGCTGGCAGCAATGGTTGAGCCAACGCGCAGAATTGCCACCGCGTGCACCGTCGATGACGTGTCGGTCATCCAGCCCAAAGAAAAACGTGCGGCCATCCTCGGCCAAAACGCCAAAACCCGGCTGGCCCGCACCGGCCATATTCGGAGCGACGCCGGCATGTCCGCACTGGTCGTAGGCCGCGCACTTTTGCGGATCCGACAGCATCTCGTAGGCCTCTTTGACGTCCTTGAAGCGCTTTTCCGCGTCCTTGCTGTCCGGATTGCGGTCAGGGTGATGCTTCATCGCCAGCCCGCGGTATGCCTTCTTGATTTCAGCGTCGCTCGCGTTCTTCGCGACGTCCAAAACCTCGTAGAAATCCCGTTTCGCCATATCGGTTCAGCCGCCACGCTCTATCAAACGATGCGCCGCGGCGCCCTCCTGGATCCTTCGAGCCTCGAAACGCATAGGGTCAGTCGACGTTTGAAATTTGTGGGGGCGCTCGTGGTTCACGCATGAAAATGGGAGCGCCCCAAAAACAACCTGCCTCGTAAGCCATATAGTCGCGAGGTACCTTCTGTGTCCTTTGCTCAACCGGACGCCCCAGCGAGATTGCCATGCAGTAGTCTCGCCTGCTTTCACACAAGGCCGACTCCCCGTTGATGAGACGAACCGGTCCTGCGGCTTATGCCGCAGCGTCGAGTCAGTCCTTCTTCACTTCCTTGAAGTCGGCATCGACAACATCGTCGTGCTGCTCCGGCGCCGCTTGCGCACCCGGACCGCCTGCTGCGCCCGCCCCACCCGCTGCCGCGCCCGCCGCACCTTGCGCTGCAGCCATGTCGGCGTACATCTTTTCGCCGAGTTTCTGCGACGCCGTTGCCAGCGTTTCGATCTTCGCGTCGATCGCGG
>NZ_JAQGMM010000198.1 GCF_028292365.1 Caballeronia sp. | reverse complement strand
GACGAAATCGCAAGCATCCGCCGCAACAACGGTTCAATAGGAACGGTCGATAAAACGTGCATCTGGAAGCGTTCGAATTGCGTTGGCTGTTTGGCGCCGATCCTGAACGGCGCGCCAGCGAGCGTAGGCGTCAACAACACGTCATATCGTGTCATCAACGCAGCCATCTGCGCCGCGACCTGACGCTGCGTGTCGAGCGCAGCCGGGAGGTCGCGCTCACCGATCTTCCGGCCGATATGCGCCATCGTCCATGACGCAATCTCGAAATCGCCGCGCCTGGGCTTCTGGCCACTGATGCGATCAGCGTGCAGCACAATCTCTTCGGCCTGTATTGACCACATCACGAGGAACGCGTGAGCAATAGCGCCAAAGTCGAGCCCGAAAGACGCCGGCTCCACCCGGTGGCCCAATGATTCAGCGAGTCTGGCTGCATCGTCGAGAGCGGCTTTTACATCCGCCGATAACGCGCCCGCAAGCTGCGGATCTTCCATATAGCCGATGCGCAACGGCCCGCACGGCTCGCCGACGGCCTGGAAAAAAGCGCCCGGTTGCCCGGACGACGTGAGATCGAGTAGCAGGGCGCTATCGCGGACACTGCGCGACACGGCATGATCCACCGTTAAATCGCCGGGTGCGGGCAGCGGTTGCGGCTGGACATCGTTGGATGGCTTGTAGCCGAACAGCCCGCAACACGAAGCCGGGATGCGAATCGACCCGCCGCCATCCGCCGCGTGCGCGAGCGGGACGATACCGCCCGCGACGGCCGCCGCGGCGCCGCCGCTGGAACCGCCCGTGGTGTAGTCGAGTCCCCACGGGTTGCGCGCCGGGCCGAACAATTCGGGTTCGGTGTACGGCATCTGGCCAATTTCAGGCGTGTTGGTCTTGCCGAAAATGTTGAGCCCCGCCCGCTTTGAGCGCGCGACGATCGGTGAATCTTCGGTGGGCGTGAAATGCTGGAAGTGGCGGCAGCCCATGGACATGCGCAAACCCGCAACCGGTGCGCCGAGATCCTTGATGAGGTAGGGGACGCCCGCGAGCGGACCTTCTCCTAGCGTGCCGGAACCGTCGCGACCGTTGCGGCTCGCGCGGTTGCGAGCCGCCTGATAGTCCTTCAGGACAATGGCGTTGAGCGCGGGGTTGACGGCTTCGGCGCGCGTGATTGCTGTATCGATCAGTTCCCGCGCGCTGACCTGGCCGTTGCGCACGAGTTCTGCCAGGCCAATAGCGTCGTAGTCGAGATACTCGGACTGCAAGGTTCCCCCTACTTTGATGCCGTTGTGTTCCGTCTTATCAGGCGGCCAACCGTGCAGTCCGCGGAGCAGTGCGCCGAGTTACGAATGCTCGCCGAGGAACGTCAGTGTGCGGCCGTGCGCCAGTGCCGATGCCGCTTGATTGTACGATGCGCGGTCCGTGCAATTGAAGCCGTGATCGGCGCCCGGGTACACGTGGACCTGGGCGTCCTTGCCCGCGAAGCGCTGCTTCACCGAGTCGACCGCTGCGGACGGGATGTGGGCATCGAGCGCGCCGTAGTGGAATTGCATCGGCACCTTGATCTTGTCGGCCTGGTCGAGCTCGTTCTGGATGCCGCCGCCGTAGTAGGCCACGGCGATGTCGAACGCACCTTGCGCCGCCGACAAATATGCCAGCCGGCCGCCGAGGCAATAACCAACAGCCGCGATCTTGCCCGTGACTTCCGGCAACGCGCGCAGCGCGGCCGCGGTGGCGGAGACGTCGGCGACTGCGTGCGTCACGTCGAGTTTGCCGTAGATTTCCATTGCTTTCTCGCGGTCTGCGCCGTCATAGCCGAGTTCCACGCGCGGCTGGACGCGCCAGAAAATATCCGGTGCGAGCGCGACGTAACCATCGGCCGCGTACTGGTCGGCCACGGCGCGGATATGCGAGTTCACGCCGAATATTTCCTGGATGATGACGACGCCCGGACCTTTGCCGCCTTTGGGCAACGCGAGATAGCCCTGGAAGGTGTCGCCGTTTGCAGGGATGTCGATCCAGCGGGATGTCACGGTCATGATGAAGCTCCTGAATGAGGCCTGAATAGAGTGGCGCGAAATGAAAGGGAACGACAGCGAAGAACGCAGCCGGACAGTTTGCCACCATTCAATGCGGCTTGCTGGCAAGGGCATGGGCTGTAAAGCGGCTGTTGGCAACGCACGCGGCGGCGCGTTTTCAGTGATGTTTGTGCAACCGTCATGGCGCACGGCATGGGCTTTAAAGCGGCGACGAGTTAATAGTGCTAACCCGAGCACTAACCCTAGTGCTTATCTGAGTGCTTAACCCAATTCTTAACCAGTCCAATTGACTTGAAACAAGCGGACCCGATATTAACGGCATGGCTGGCTGAAACTAAAGCGTCGCCTCTAACATGCCCCGAACGCAGGCCTCGGGGGAAGTGTCAATCCGGTCAAGAACCGCATGAACAGGGCCTTTCCGCACTGCACCAGCACACTTTCAATCGCTTCTCAACATATACCTTATTAGTAGTCGCACCACTATCCTAAAAAACTTCCCCAAATTAATTTGACAACCCTACACTTGCGCGCAGTGCGGATGCTGGCCGTCATAAACGGCTTGCGGAAGTACGAGCCAAGTGCATGACGATGCATCCGGCGTGGTCGTCCACGGGGCTGAGCGAAACGTGATGAAACGGAGCACAGGGCGACACCGCTGTTTTTGGGACCGAAACTGGAGACTTACATGAACACCAAGCTTCACAAACTGTTGCCTATCAGCGCTGCAGCGCTAATGTTCGCCTCGATGGCAACAACCGCTACGGCCGACGAAGTTGTCAAGATCGGTCACGTTGCACCGTTGACCGGTGGCATTGCCCACTTGGGCAAGGACAACGAAAACGGCGCGCGCCTCGCAGTTGAAGAAATCAATGCCAAGGGTCTGACGATCGGCGGCCAGAAGATCACGCTTCAACTCGACGCACAAGATGACGCAGCTGACCCGCGTACTGCTACTCAAGTGGCGCAGAAACTGGTCGACGATAAGGTCGTCGCCGTAGTTGGCCACCTGAACTCCGGCACCTCGATCCCGGCATCGAAGATCTACAGCGATGCTGGCATCGTGCAGATCTCGCCGTCGGCGACGAACCCGGTGTACACGCAGCAAGGCTTCAAGACGACGTATCGCGTTGTGGCAACCGATGCACAACAAGGTCCGGCACTGGCTAACTATGCCTCCAAGGAGCTGAAGCTGAAGAGCGTCGCGATTGTCGATGACTCGACCGCTTACGGCCAAGGTCTCGCGAACGAGTTCGAAAAGACCGCCAAGTCGCTCGGCATGAACGTGATGTCGCATGATGCGACCAACGACAAGGCTGTCGACTTCCGCGCAATCTTGACGAAGATCAAGGGCGAAAATCCTGACGCAATCATGTACGGCGGCATGGACGCCACCGGCGGCCCGTTCGCCAAGCAAGCCAAGCAACTTGGCCTGCGCGCACGTGTTCTGGCAGGCGACGGTGTTTGTACCGACCAGTTGTCGACCCTTGCTGGCGATGCAACCGATAATATCGTCTGCTCGGAAGCCGGTATGGCGCTGGAAAAGATGGCGGGCGGCGCGGAATTCTCGGCCAAGTTCCAGAAGCGTTTTGGCGCGCCGATTCAGATCTATGCTCCGTTCACGTATGACGCGGTGTACATCATTGTCGATGCTATGAAGCGCGCCAATTCCACCGATCCGGCGAAGATTCTGGCAGCTATGCCGAATACGGATTACAAGGGTGTGATCGGCGAAACGACCTTCGACTCGAAGGGCGACCTGAAGCACGGCGTGATCTCGCTGTACAACTACAAGTCGGGCAAGAAGACGTTGCTGGACGTGGTCAAGATGTAATTGCCGCAGGCGGTCATGGTCGTGATGTTTCCACGCAGACCGCCTTCGATGATTTTCATCTTTGGAAAAACGCGCTGATTTCGGTCAGCGCGTTTTTTTTTGCGCGGCGAGTCGGCAGGTGGCGGTTAAGGAGGAGGCCGATCGCAATCCGGCGACTGCTGCGCTGTCCGCTCACAGCTTCAGCTGCTTCATGATTCTCGGCCCCACGAGCGCGATCAGCGCTGAGCAAGCTGCAACAACCGATAACCCTATTGGCAGCGTACTCAGCTGCGCCACACCGCCTATCAACACCGGCCCGAACAGCAAGCCGAAGTAAGCCAGTCCAGCGACCTGCGCGAGCCCTTCCGCCGGGCTCACGCCTTCCACGCGCGCCGCCGCGGCGAACAGCACCGGCATCATGTTTGCGAGTCCCAGCCCCATCAGCGTGAAACCGGCAAGCGTGACGACTGCATTAGGCAGTAACAGCGCGGCCACCATGCCGATAAACGCCAGCGCCGCGCTCGCGAAGATGAGTTGCGGCGCGCCGAAGCGGGCGCGCACTGCATCGCCGCCGAAACGCCCGGCCGCCATGCCGCCCGTGAAGGCCGCGTAGGCCGCGCTGGACAATGCGGGCGTGGCGAGCACGACGTCACGCATATAGACCGTTGCCCAGTCGTACATGGCCCCTTCAGCGATCAACGCGATCAGCGCGAGGCCTCCGAGCGCCCACAACGCCTTGGAACGCCAGCGATTCGATGACGACCGTCCGCCATGCACATCGTCTGCGTGAGGGACGTGGGGGAGCACGGCGGGCATGGACACCAGCAGCACGATCACGCTCACCACCGACGCCAGCGCGAGATGCGCTTCCGGCGGCATGCCGTGCGCGAGCAGCGCGCCGCCGGCCGCCGCACCGGCCATCCCGCCAACACTGAACATGCCGTGCAGCGACGACATGATGGGCCGCTCGAGCGCTTCTTCAACGGCGCTGGCTTCCGCGTTCATCGCGACATCGAGTGTGGCCATGCTGAAGCCGAACAGCGCCAGCACGACCAGCAGCAGCCAGTAGAACGGTGCGACCAGGATCAGCGCCCCGCAAATCGTCATGCCGATTCCGCCGGCCAGGCACGCGCGGCGAGTGCCGACGCGCGCGATCCACGAACCGTTGGTGAGCATTGCGACAATCGAGCCGACGGCCACCGCGAGAAGCGCAATGGACAGCGATCCGGGACTCAGGTGGAATTTGTCCCGCACCGTGGGCACGTGCACGCCCCACGAGGCGTACAGCATGCCGGCGATGAAAAACACGGCCATTGTCGCGTAGCGCGCGCGCTCGCGTTTTGCCGCAGGCAGCCGCCGATGCACCGCATTCGGGGTGTCGTGCCCGACGGTGCGGGCACTTGAGACAGATTCGGACACAGGAATTGCTCTCTTTGCCTTCTTGTTTTAACGGCCAGTCATTTGGCTGACCGGCGAAGCTTTCAATTCTATCGGGTTGCGGACGGACTTGGTTTTAGTGCTTTAAGATCGTAAAGGCCGCTCGCTGGTTCTATTTGATTCGCTTGTCCGGCCGCTGGTGAGTTCTCTCGTGAGGTCCCGCTTTGAATATCCCGTCGCATGCTCCGTTGCATCTGTTGCATCAAGTGCCGCACGGCACGCTTGCCACGCACTCGCGCGAGCCGCGCGGTTTTCCTTACCCGACCGCATTACCGTTCGCGCCGACTGCCCGTCACGTGCCAATGGTGCTCATTAGCCATCTGGCCGAACACACCCGTAATCTGCAACTGGACGCACGCGCGGGTTTCCTGATTACTCAAACGGCAAGCGACGCCATTCTCGAAGGCCAGCGTCTCACCATGCTCGGCTCGTTTTCTCCGGCGCCGCCTGAATCCGTTGATGAACTGTCGCGCCGTTATTTGCGATATCACCCCGACGCCGCGCGTTACCTTGAATTGGGTGACTTCACGTTCTGGATCATGTCGCTCGAACGCATGAGATATATAGGCGGCTTTGGTGCAATGGGCTGGCTGGATGCGGCGGCGCTTGATCCACTCGAACCGTTATCCGAACTGAATGAGCGTCGGCTGCTGGAATTATTTGCCGATTCTCCCGCGCGACCGGCCGACCTCGAACTAATGGGGATAGACAAATATGGTTGCGACCTGCGGACTCCTGGCGCGCGCAATCGTTTCACCTTTGATAAACCGAAACAAACCCGTGCAGAATTGAATGACGCGTTGATCGATTGTATTGAACGGCATAGGTGATTGTCTGAACTTGTGATCGTCCGATACGTGTCTTTATGTCGCTAAATTACGAGATGACGTTACGACGGTGAAGTAGTTTGTGCAAACTCGCACGGGATGGAAGCTTTAGCCGATATGTTTCTTGTTATTTTCATTTCATGAAAGATTTTGTGGGTTAATTTAACAATGAAAGTAAGATGAATGCGGGGTTCCGGTTGGATTCATGGAATATCACGAATTGTTACGAATCCCCGTTTGGCTGAATTGATTTAAATCGATGGCATGGAAGCGCGCGCGCAATCCTAGTTGTGTTAATCTGCGATTCATTGAGAGGCTTAACGTTATAACCCGAACGGGCAACGACTCGTACACTGCAAACCACAAGGAAATCATCATGCCGTCTTACAAGGAACTTCTCGCACAGCGCGAAAATCTCGAACGACAGATTGAAGAAGCGAAGTCGCGGGAATACGCTGAAGTTCTCAATGAAATCAAGCAGAAAATGACCGACTATGGGATCACGCTTGCCGAATTGGCGGGTGGTCGCGGCGGCAAGAATTTGAAGAACGCTGCGCGTCCGCGTGCAGGCGTTGCACCGAAGTATCGCGATCCGGACAGCGGCAGCACGTGGTCGGGCCGCGGCAAGCCGCCGAAGTGGATTGCAGGTCAGGAACGCGACAACTTCCTGATCCAGAAGTGATAGGGTGATTGTTTGAAAAAGCCGCACCATTCAAATGGTGCGGCTTTTTTTCGCCTGCGCAGCGCTCAGCCCAAATAGCCAGTGCGCCGGAATCATCCGGTTGTGGCGCGCTGCGACAATATCGTGATGCGACCGAGAAGACATCGCGTTTCATATAAATAAATGATTTTTATAGAATTTTTTTGTTTTGAGCGAGGGTGTCAAAGCGCGACTTGGTAACATTCGTCAAACGACGACTTCAAGTGATGACATGTCGCAATCAACCGCGCACGCCGCGGAAAAGCAGGACGTAGCCCGCAAAACAACCTTCGGGAGTATCGCGGTGAATTCTGTGCTGATGGCGGCGCAGACTGTCGCAGGCGTGTTTGCGCACTCCCAGGCCTTGATTGCCGACGGTATTCATTCACTGGCTGCCCTGGTGTCGGATTTCATCGTGCTTCTGGCCAATCGGCATAGCACAGTTGCTCCTGACGACGATCACAATTACGGCCACAGCCGTTATGAAACAATCGCTTCATTATTTCTCGGCGCGCTTTTAATTATTGTCGGCGTGGGGATGTTATGGCGAGCAGGTGAGCGTATACCAATCTTCAAGACATCCCTGAGGTTCACGCAACTGCACTGATAGTTGCGGTGATCGTTCTGATTTTTAAGGAGTTATTGTTCCGTTATATGCTCCGTGCGGCCGAACGCGTGAGGTCGGCGCTACTGATCGCAAATGCGTGGCACGTTCGTTCGGACGCGGCTTCGTCGCTGGTCGTCGCTATCGGCATTATTGGAAGTATGGCTGGCTGGCGGTTGCTGGACCCTATCGCGGCCGCAATCGTCGGTTTTATGGTCGCGCGGATGGGTTGGACTTTCGGATGGGATGCTTTACAGGATTTGTCTGATCGCGCACTGGATCACGGCGAAACCGAAAAGTTACGCATGTTGTTGAGTAGCACGCCAGGTGTTCGCGACGTGGATGAATTGCGCACGCGAAAAATGGGCGATCTCGCCATAGTCGATGCCCATATTCTCGTTGATCCCCTCATTTCAGTTTTGGAGGGTCACACCATTGCGGAATTGGCGCGATCGCGCTTGTTGACGAATACCCACATTTTGGATGCATTGATTCACGTCGATCCGGAAAATGACGAAGTCAATCCGCTGCCGGGCAGAATGCCGACGCGCTCGGCTGTCAGCAATAGCATAAGCGCCGTATTGGGCGCTCACAGCCTCACAGACAGCGCGTTGAACCTGCATTATCTGAGCAGCGGATTCGATATCAACGTCACGCTTCCCGCAGACTTAACCGACGATCAACTGGCCCGCCTGGAACCCGGCGATTTTGACGCACTCAAGCGAACACTCGGCGCACGCGAGATTCGGTTTGCGCGAACTGTAAGAAACATGCCGCACGTTGTCCTTACTGAATCTATTTCTAATGCCGTTTCGCGCCCTGAGTAGCGCGTCGGCGTCAACATATTTGAAAGCTAACTTATAGCGGCAATTGTGTATCGAATTTGATTTCGCGCAGGACCACGCTGGTCCGAACTTGCGCGACTGCCGGAATCTTGAAGATGCGGTCGTGGAGAAAAGCGTCGTACGACTTGATATCCGGCGCGACAATTTTCAGGATGTAATCGGCCTCGCCCGTGGTGCTGTAGCACTCGGTGACTTCCGGGCACGTAGTGATTTCCCGTTCGAATTGCTCGACACCGCCTTCTGTGTGGCGTGTGAGATGAATATGAGCAAGCGCGCAGACATGCAAGCCAAGCTTTTCGCGATCGAGCAACGCGGTGTACCGCTGGATCACGCCCGATTGCTCCATGTCCTTGATACGCCGCCAGCACGGAGTGCTTGAAAGCCCGACCTGGTCGGATATCTCCTGAACCGAACGGCGGGCGTCCAGTTGCAGAAGTCGCAGGATTTTTTGTGAAAACGTGTCGAGAGTCAACTGCGCCTCCTTTCGGTCGCTACCAACTCCAATAGTAGAGGCGGCAGAAAGGAAGTGCAATGTCAAACGCCCAGCGTGAGCAATATTGCCTAACTCAACGCCCAGACTGCGCGTTTTGTCCTTTGATGTCAGTGTCGTCCGGCGTTTCGCCAGCCGCTTTTAGTGATGCCAGCAGCGTCCGTTGAGTCCGCAGTTCGGCCAGCATATTGCAGAAAAGCGCACCTTGTTCTACGGCGTCATCGAGTGCGACGTGAGTGTGCGGGAGTTCATCGAACCAGTGTTTCGGCAAACGCGGTTTGATCGCCTTCCGGTACGGCAGATCGGTCAGCGCGAACGCGAGCGTCTTGATGTCGAGCGCGGACCACGAGAACGGACAGCGTTCAGCGAATCGCATCATGTACCAGAACATATAAGTGAAGTCGAAACCCGCCGGATACGCGACGAACACCGGCTTGCCGGGCAATGCCTCGACCCATTCCACGTACGCGCGCAGTGCAGTCAGCGGCTGCTGCAGGTCCGTCCGACATGCGGCCCATGCCTCAGGCTGGGTTTTCCACCAGGCGGCCTGAACCGGATGTGGCGCCGCGCCTTCCAGCGTTTCGAGATTGGCTGAAAACGTGCCAATCAACTCCTTGTGTTCCGTGTACGCCGCCGACGCAAAACTCAGCATGGAGTGCGGCCCAGGGATGGGTCCATCAGCTTCGACGTCCGTGCTGACGTAGATTTCAGGAATGGCGGTGGCGGTGCTCATGTCGTTATCCGGTCGGCGACAAACGGGTTAGTGCGGCGTTCATGTCCGAACGTGGAGGTGGGACCGTGGCCCGGTACGAACGTGACATCATCGCCCAGCGGCCAAAGCTTTTCCTGGACCGAGCGCACAAGGTCCGACTGGTTGCCACGTGGAAAATCCGTACGGCCGATCGAGCCCGCGAACAGCACGTCGCCGACCAACGCCACGCGATTCGCGCGGCTGAAAAAGATCACATGGCCCGGTGTATGTCCGGGACAGTGATAGACCTCCATGGTTTCGTCGCCAAACTGAACCGAGTCACCACCTTTCAGCCATCGGTCGGGCGTGAAGGCGTGCGCTTCGCCGAAGCCGAAGCGTTTGCTTTGAGCGGGCAACTGGTCGATCCAGAAAGCGTCTTCAGCGTGCGGTCCATGGATCTCCACGTTGTAGTGATCGGCGAGCGCCTTTGCTCCGCCGCAGTGATCCAGATGCCCGTGCGTGAGCAGCACCTTGTCCACGGTCACCTCAAGTTGTCCGATCGCGCTGATGATCCGCTTGACTTCGCCGCCTGGATCGACAACGACGGCACGACGCGTTGTCTCGCACACAACGATCGAACAGTTTTGCTGGAACGGTGTCACTGGAATAAGGGTTAGCTTCATGGCTAGTTAACCGGGACGTGACGGGACGTGTAAAAACGTCCATTGTAACGGGCGAAAACCAGCGGTGCGGTAGCGCGCCAAGCGTTAGCCGAACGGGATAAAACTGCCTAAAAAACAGGCAGAAGCTGCAATTTTTACGCCATTCGAGAAAATGAGTAACATTTTGTTCATCGCCGGGCGATCGGACTATGTGTTTAGGTATAATCCGGCCAGTTGTGCATGGTATGAACATGCCATCAATGGGCATTGAGAAACACGAGTAGCGCGTTTTTACAATTGTCATCAAGTACGCAATTCGGAGCGAAAACGCTTCGCAATCGCAATCAAGCATCGGTTTCCACCGATGTACACGTCTTGTCCAGCCAGGTGCGATGCGCCTGCCAGCGGCCTTAGCTGCCGTTACGCTGGATGGGGCCTACGCCGCCGTTCCTGCGCAGTTGAGCGCGCAAGAATGTGTGATCCACGTTCGATGGCGGCATGTGGGGTCTGGTCAGGCTGCCGGGGACAGGTTGCGCCAGACGTGAAAACTAACCGGGCATTTGCGGCGAGGTACGCCGCACCCGAGCACTAGCTCGCCGTTCGACTTTTCGAACGGTGTAAGCGTTTGCGCGGAAAAGCCTTGAGCTGCCTACGCACGTCCGCGTTTTGTCGGATGGTGAGGCGGCTCTAACTGTTGATAACACGTCTATGAATTTACGACTAACCCGGCATATCGGGAGTCTTTTGGTCTTTGCAATCCTTACGGGTTGCGCCATGCCGCCTACTGGCGGCGATCAGGCCAGCGCGCTGAGAACCGGCTCGCAGCTGACCACCGCAAACAACGCTGCGAACCCGGGCCGAGGTTCGGCGCGTCTTGCGGCACCGCTCGCTTACGACTCCCAGCTGAATAATTTGCCTTCGTCGGCCAGCAATTCGTCCGACACATCCTCGCTTGCCAACGCGAAGCCCATCACAGCCGGACCTGACGTCAGTGACTTCGAGCAGCAGGGCCGCGCCTCTTGGTATGGCCGCGGTTTCCACGGTCGCAAGACGGCCAGCGGCGAGCGCTACGACATGCACGCGCTCACGGCAGCGCATCGCACATTGCCGCTTGCTTCGTGGGTTCGTGTGACCAATGAGGCGAATCAAAAAACCGTGGTCGTCAAGATTAACGACCGTGGCCCGTACGCGCGTGGCCGGGTGATTGATCTTTCCTATGCGGCCGCTGCGGTATTGGGCATGCGTGGCGCGGGTGTCGGAAAGGTGAAGATCGAAGGCCTGTCGCAGCAGGAAGCGCGGGCGGCGGCGCGAGATCAATCGCTGGCGTCGAACAACTCGGTCGACTGATCATCGTCAACTTGTTTGCGTAAGAAAAACGGGCCGTTTCGACGGCCCGTTTTTTATTGCCCGGCGCGTTGCCTGGCTCACTCATCCTCATTTGCGTCCGGCTTTCCGCGGGCCTTATCCATCGCCAGCGCCCTTGTATAAAGCGCGTTGCGCGATGCACCTGTCAGCGTTGCCGCCAGTCTTGCCGCGCTGCTCACCGATAACTCCGCAAGCAACGTCGCAAGCAACGCATCATGAGCGTCGTCCGCGGCCTCCTTCTGCGGCGCACCTTCCACTACAAGAACGAACTCGCCGCGTTGCCGGTTTGCATCGCCGGATAGCCACGTTGGCCCTTCGGCCAGGGTGCATCGATGGATGCTCTCATGTAACTTGGTCAGCTCACGAGCAATCAGCAATTGCCGCTCGCCACCGAACGCGCGCTCGAGCGCTTGCACCGTTTCCACAATCCTGTGCGGCGCTTCGTAGAACACCAGCGCCGGCGTGTGCGTGAGCAGCGTCTGCAATTGCGTGTCGCGCTGCTTCGGTTTGGTGGCAAGAAAGCCGATGAACGAAAACGTGTGAACCCATGCGCCAGCTACGCTGAGCGCGGTGGTGAGGGCGCTCGCGCCCGGCAAGGGAATGACGGGAAAACCGGCTTCGCGCACGGCATCGACCAGTTTCGCGCCGGGGTCGGAGATACCTGGCGTGCCTGCGTCGGACACGCACGCAATGCGCTCGCCATTGCGCAGATGCGCGATCACGTTCTCGGCAGCGCTGCGCTCGTTGTGCTCGTGTACTGCGATGGTCGGCTTCGAAATGCCGTAGCGCGACAGGAGTTGCGACGTGTTCCGCGTGTCCTCGGCAGCCACGCGGTCGACAAGTCCGAGCACATGCAGCGCGCGCACCGTGATGTCCGCGACATTGCCGATTGGCGTTGCGACTACATAGAGCGCGCCAGCCGGAAACTGCTGGCCATGGGCCAATTCGGAGAGTGGAGTCATGAGGGCGGGTGGCATGCGGGGAACGTCATTGTGCCATGCGATGAGGGACAACTTTTTGGGGAACGGGGTGTCGAAAACGATCGGAAGCGCATTCGAGCAACGCGCGCTTGAATATCTGCAGCGGCAGCGGCTGCGTTTTGTCGCCCGCAACTTCACCTGTCGCGGCGGCGAAATTGATCTCGTGATGCGTGAGATCGGCAGTCAGCGTGCGCTTGTATTCGTGGAGGTACGCGCGCGTCGCAGCCGCCAGTTCGCGGCAGCGGCGGCGAGTATCGGGGCGCATAAACAGCGGCGGCTGGTGCTCGCGGCGCAGCACTACCTGATGGCGTGGCGCGGTCCGTTGCCTGTGTGCCGCTTCGACGTGATCGCGTTCGACGCGGGCAGTATCGTGTGGATACGCGATGCTTTTCGCGCCGATACGTCGTGAAAACGGCCTTATCTTAAGTGACGCGGACAGCGAGTGCGGTAAACTGCGCGGAGCCTACGCGCCGGGTTTGGATCGAGGTCTTATGGTCTTATGTTCAACCGCTGCGCAAGAGCGCGTCGCGAAGAACCGTGAATCGTGGGAGCTCAGGTATTGAAGTGGTGAAGCATTGGTTTGGACGACCGTGGCAGCAAGTGGTCGAAGCAAGTGGTCGAAGCAAGTGGTCGAAGCAAGTGGTCGAAGCAAATCATCGAAGCAGTCCGTCAATGAACTACCGCGCATGGCGCGGCCGATAACCGAGAGTCGATGTCCGTCGAACGTATCCAGCAACATTTCCGCGAAAACGCGGCAGTCCATCGTGAAGCACTCGACACGCTTGCTTTCCCCGTCGCCGCAGCCATTGACGTGCTGTTCGGCGCGCTCGCCAACGGCTCGCGAATCCTGACGTGCGGCAACGGTGGATCAGCGGCAAACTCGCAGAGGCTCGCGTCTGCGCTGGTAGGACATTTCGAGCGCGAGAGGCCTGGTTTGCCGGCGATTGCTCTGGACGCGAATGTCCTGACGCTCACGGGCATTGGCAATAACTCGGCGTTCGAAGAGATCTATTCGAAGCAGATCCGCTCGCTTGGACAGGCGGGTGACGTCTTGGTCGTCATCTCGACGTCGGGCAACTCGGTTAACCTCCTTTCGGCGATCCAGGCCGCGCATGAGCGCGAGATGTTCGTGATTGCGCTGACCGGTGCGGGCGGCGGCGTGATCAGCGAAGTGCTCGCCGATACCGACATCCATATCTGCGTGCCGTCCGAACGGCCGGCACGAATCCAGGAAGTCCATCTGCTAACCATTCACTGTCTGTGCGACGGCATCGACGCGATGCTGCTGGGCGACGAATGATTTTTAAGGGGAACGAGTTGATGAAAACGACACGCGTCAGGTCGACGCTAGCCAGAGCCACGTTGCTGGCGAGCCTGTTGTCAGGCGTTGTGCTGACCCTGCAAGGTTGCCCGCTTGTGGTCATCGGCGCAATGGGTGGTGCAGTGGGCGGCGGCACGCTCGTCGCCACCGACCGGCGCACGCTCGGCGCGCAGACCGAGGACCGCGAGATCCAGGTGAAAGCCAAGTCGCGCATCGGTGAATCCTTGCCTGACCAGGCGCACGTCAGCGTGACCGTGTTTAACCGGCGTGTGTTGTTGACCGGCGAAGTACCGAGTGATCAATGGAAGCAGAAGGCCGAAGAGGTGGTGCGCGGCATCAACAATGTGAACAGCATTGTGAATGAGCTCGCTGTCCAGGGCGCGAGTTCGCTGTCATCGCGGACCAACGATGCTTATCTCGAGAGCCGCGTGAAGGGTGCGATGGTTGGCGAGAAGGACATGCGGGCCAACTTCTACAAGGTGGTGTGCGAGCGCGACACGGTGTACCTGATGGGCCTGGTCACGCGCGAAGAAGGTGCTGCCGGCGCGAATGTGGCGGCGCAGGTCCCGGGTGTTGCACAGGTGGTCAAGGTATTCCAGTACATCAAGCCGGAAGATGCTCAGGCGTTGTCGGCCGCGGCTGCGTCGGGCGCGAGCGCGCCGGTGGTAACGCCTATCGACAGTGATCCAACCGTCGGCGCGGTACCGGATTCGTCTGTGAGCTCAAAGCCGCTCGATGGGCAGACGCCCGCACCGGTCGTGAATTCCGCTGTGCATCCGGGTAATCCTGCGCCCGCCGCGAAATGAAGCGGTGGTTTTGCATGAGCATGTTCACGGTGGCGATCGCGGCCGCGACTGGCCAGGGTGCGCTCGCGGCCGACGCGCCCGCTGCTTTTTCCCCTGTGGATGCCATGAACATCGCTCGCAAGAATGCCTGTATGGGATGTCACGCAGTGGATCGCAAGCTGGTTGGGCCATCGTTCCAGCAGATCGCCGCGAAGTACAAGGGCGACGCGCAGGGGCAGGCGCGGCTTGAAACCAAGGTGAGAGACGGTGGCAGTGGAGTGTGGGGTGTCTTGCCCATGCCGTCGCATCGGTCCATGAACGGGGCGGATATCAAGACGGTTGTCGGCTGGATTCTCGCGGGCGCGCCGTCGAAATAAGGTCCGCCGCAGACGGCATTTGGGCCTTGTCAGACGGTCTTAAGGCTGTGCTAGAATCGTGAGACGATGGGGGGGTAGCTCAGCTGGGAGAGCGTCGCGTTCGCAATGCGAAGGTCGGGAGTTCGATCCTCCTCCTCTCCACCAC
>NZ_JAQGMM010000177.1 GCF_028292365.1 Caballeronia sp. | reverse complement strand
CCTTCGATTCCGCCGGCCAACGTTGTTCGGCGTTGCGCGTGTTGTGCCTTCAGGACGACGTCGCGGATCGCACGCTCGAAATGCTCACCGGCGCGATGCAGCAGCTCGCGATGGGCAATCCCGATCGCCTTTCCACCGATGTCGGCCCGGTGATCGATGCCGAAGCGAAGCAGAGCATCGACGCGCATATAGCATCAATGCGCGAGAAGGGCCGCAACGTCGTGCAACTGCCCATGCCAGAAAGCTGCGCCCAAGGCACATTCGTCCCGCCGACGCTGATCGAACTTGATTCCATCGACGAGTTGAAGCGCGAAGTCTTCGGCCCGGTACTTCATGTAGTGCGGTATCGCCGGGCACATCTTGATAAACTGCTCGACCAAATTAAAGCGACGGGGTACGGGCTGACGTTGGGCATTCATACGCGTATCGATGAAACCATCGCGCACGTCGTCAGCCGCGCGCATGTGGGCAACATCTACGTGAACCGGAACGTGATTGGCGCAGTGGTCGGCGTGCAGCCGTTCGGCGGCGAAGGTTTGTCGGGCACGGGTCCGAAAGCGGGCGGCGCTCTGTACTTGCAGCGGCTGCTTGCCAAGCGTCCCACGGGCTTGCCGAAATCGCTGGAAAGCGCGTTGATCGTGGATCAGACGGCCGCGAACGAAACGCCGGCTGCATTGACCGCGTTGCGCGATTGGGCGATCGCCGAGCGTGATCCGCAAACGGCGGCACGTTGCGAAGGCCATCTGCAACACGTGATGGCCGGTGCGACCGCCGTGCTGGCCGGTCCGACCGGTGAGCGGAACACCTATACGCTCGGCGCACGCGGAACGGTTCTGTGCGTGGCATCGACGGCAAGCGGCGCCCGTGCGCAACTCGCCGCGGTGCTCGCCACGGGCAATAAAGCGCTGTTTTCTGGCGCTGCAGGTGAACAACTCGTGGCTGCGTTGCCGGCGTCGATCAAGCCGTATGCATCGACGCTTAAGAGCCAGGACGCGGCCTTCGATGCGGTCTTGTTCGAAGGCGACAGCGACGAATTGATGGCGTTGGTGAAGGACGTCGCGAAACGCCCGGGACCGATTGTTTCGGTGCAGGGCGTGCCGGCGGGAGCCTTCGCCGACGACGCTCACGATGGCGAGCAGGAATACGCGCTCGAACGGTTGTTGACGGAACGCTCGGTGAGCGTGAACACGGCAGCCGCGGGCGGCAATGCGAATTTGATGACGATCGGCTGAGCTGTTATCAGCACGGCGGGTTGGCTCAAACAAACGGCAGCAGGCACGGCGATCCCGGCACACGCTGCCACTTACATGGGAATCAGGAGAGTTTATGGATTACACGATGAAGAAGCTGGCAGCAGCAATGTTGGTCGCAGGTCTGTCGGTTGCTGCAACAGCTCAGGCTCAAACCGCTGAAGACGTGAAGGTAGGATTCGCCGGCCCGATGACCGGCGCGCAAGCGCACTACGGCAAGGATTTCCAGAACGGCGTGGTGCTCGCGGTTGAAGATTTCAACGCGACGAAGCCCGTGATTGGCGGCAAGCCGGTTCGCATCGTGCTCGATTCCGCTGATGACCAGGCTGATCCGCGCACCGGCACGACCGTCGCGCAGAAGTTGGTAGACGACAACGTCAAGGGCATGCTCGGTCACTTCAACTCGGGTACGACGATCCCCGCTTCGCGCATCTACGCGAACGCCGGCATTCCTGAAATCGCGATGGCAACCGCGCCGGAATACACGACGCAAGGTTACAAGACCGCATTCCGCATGATGACCTCCGACACGCAGCAAGGGTCGGTGGCCGGCGAGTTCGCGGTGAAGACGCTGAAGATGAAGAAGATCGCGATCGTCGATGACCGCACGGCCTATGGCCAGGGTTTGGCCGACCAGTTTGAGAAAGCTGCGAAGGCATCGGGAGCGACGATTGTGGATCGTGAATACGCGAACGACAAGGCTGTCGACTTCAAGGCCATCCTGACCAAGATCAAGTCGTTGAATCCGGACCTCGTGTACTACGGCGGCGCCGATTCGCAAGCGGGCCCGATGGTCAAGCAGATGAAGACGCTGGGCATGCGCGCGCCGTTGATGGCGGGCGAAATGGTCAAGACCGACACGTTCCTGAAGATCGCCGGCACTGCAGCCGACGGCACAGTGGCGTCGCTGGCTGGTTTGCCGCTCGATGAAATGCCGGGTGGCGCGGCTTATGTTGCGAAGTACAAGGCGCGGTTTAACGAAGACGTGCAAACGTACTCGCCGTACGCGTACGACGGCGCAATGGCCATGTTCGCGGCTATGAAGAGCGCGAACTCGACCGATCCGGCGAAGTATCTGCCTTTGCTCGCTAAGACCGACATGGCCGGTGTGACGTCAAAGCAGCTCGCGTATGACTCGAAGGGTGATTTGAAGAACGGTGGCATCACGCTGTACAAGGTCGTCGATGGCAAGTGGACGACACTGCAAAGCGTGGGTGGTAAGTAAGTTTTAGTTGGTGTTGTGAGGTTGTTGCAAGCCCCGCATGCGTTCTGCGCTGCGGGGCTTTTTTGCACACTAGGCGTTGAAATCCTCTTCCCAGTACTCATTCTCCCGGCGTGCATCACTGCTTCGTGCTTCTTCAGTTTTCCTCAGTTCCACGCGACGAATCTTGCCCGATATCGTCTTTGGCAGTTCATAAAACTCGATGCGTCGAATGCGCTTATAAGCGGCCAGTTTCTGCGCGGCGAACTTCAGGATTTCACCGGCAGTTTCCTTGGTCGGTTCATAACCGTTGCGCAACGCGACGAACGCTTTCGGCACCGATAGCCGCAGCGGATCCGGACTCGGCACAACCGCCGCTTCGCCCACCGCCGGATGTTCGATCAGCACGCTCTCCAGCTCGAACGGACTGATGCGGTAATCCGATGCCTTGAAGACATCGTCGGAGCGGCCTACGTAGGTGAAGTAACCATCGTCATCGATTGACGCTACATCGCCCGTACGATAATGCCCGCCGCGCATCGCGTCCTGTGTCTTCGACGGATCATCCACGTAGCCGTCCATCAAACCCAGCGGCTTGGGGTCGAGGATCAGCGCGAGTTCGCCTTCCTTCGCGGGGTTATCGTCGTGATCGAGAAGCGTGATCCGATACCCGGGCAATGGCCTGCCCATCGAGCCCGGCTTCATCGGCTGGCCAGGTGAGTTCGCTATCTGCGCCGTGGTTTCGGTCTGGCCGAAACCATCGCGTAACGTGAGGTTCCAGGC
>NZ_JAQGMM010000167.1 GCF_028292365.1 Caballeronia sp. | reverse complement strand
TGGGTCAGCGGGCAGATCACGAGCTTTGGCTCGCAGATTGTAGGTGTGGTGGCCGCCAATGACGGAACGGGCGGAGGCGCCGTCGCGGCATTCAAGGAAGCCGGTGTGAATCCGGTGCCGCCTGTGACCGGTAATGACGCGACGCTCGCAGGGCTGCAATTGATCATCGCAGGTGACGAGTACAACACAATCCTGAAGCCGAGCGAGATCGTCGCGGCAGCGGCAGCAAAGGTGGCCGTCGGCTTCCTGAACGGCCAGACCCCGAAGGGTGAAACGACGCTCTTCAACACGCCGACGCAACTCTTCAAGCCGGCGGTCATCACGGCGAAGAACCTCAAGGCAGAGGTCGTCGACAAGGGGTTCGCGAGCGCCAAAGACCTGTGCACCGACCGCTATGCCGACGGCTGCAAGAAACTAGGAATCACGAACTGATCCGGCGCGACGCCCGGACAGGATCCGGCCGAGCCGGGTCCCTCTACTCATCATGAGGTACCGTCAAATGACTGACATCCACGCAACGCGGTCCACGCGCGGCGAACCGGTGCTGAGCCTGCGCGGCATCTCGAAGCACTTTGGAGCGGTCTCCGCCCTGACGGACATCGAACTCGACGTGCATGCCGGCGAAGTGGTCGCCCTGGTGGGTGACAACGGCGCCGGGAAATCGACGCTGGTAAAGGTGCTCGCCGGCGTTCATCAACCCACCTCCGGCACGATCACGTTCGGCGGCAAGGAGGTCGTACTCCCCGATCCAGGCGCTGCGCTCGATCTCGGCATCGCCACGGTATTCCAGGACCTCGCGCTCTGCGAGAACCTCGATGTCGTTGCGAACATCTACCTTGGACGCGAACTGAATCCGCTGCGCCTCGACGAGGTCGCCATGGAGGTGAAGGCCTGGACGCTCCTGAACGAGCTATCGGCACGCATTCCGAGCGTGCGCGACGTGGTCGCGTCGCTATCGGGCGGGCAACGCCAGACCGTGGCGATCGCACGCTCGCTGCTGCTGGATCCAAAGCTGATCATGCTCGACGAGCCGACGGCGGCACTGGGCGTAGCCCAGACCGCGGAGGTGCTGAACCTGATCGAGCGGGTACGCGACCGCGGCCACGCAGTCATCATGATCAGCCACAACATGGAGGACGTGCGCGCCGTGGCCGACCGGATCGTGGTGCTGCGACTTGGCCGCAACAATGGCGTCTTCTATCCCGACTCCTCGAATCAGGATTTGGTGGCCGCGATTACCGGCGCCGCCGAGAACGCCGTGTCGCGCCGCGCCGACCGGCACCAGGCCGAGCAGGGCGCCTAGTCAAAGGAACGATGATGAGTAAAGACATGCAAGGCGCCCCGCAGCCGGAAACGCAAGGGACTGCGAGGCCGTCCACGCCGAAGCCGGCCGCGCCTAAGCCGGCCGCGTTGCTCGACCGCGGCGATGTGCGCGTCAAGCATGCCATCGGGATTGTTGGCACCGTGTCGGCCTTCGTCGAGCGGGTGCGCTCGGGCGATCTGGGGTCTCTGCCAGTCATCGCGGGCCTGGTCATCATCTGGACCGTGTTCACCATCCTGAACCCGGTGTTCCTCTCGGCCAACAACCTGGTGAATATGCTCTTCGACTGCTCGACGGTCGGCGTGATCTCACTTGGCATAGTCTGCGTGTTGATGGTGGGCCAGATCGACCTGTCAGTGGGCTCGATGAGTGGCTTCGCTTCGGCCCTCGTAGGCGTGCTCTGGGTCAATCATGGGTGGCCGGTGCTGCTGGCCATCGTCGTCGCCGTCGTTATCGGCGCGCTGGTCGGCGCCGTGTACGCGCTGCTGCTCAACCGGTTTGGCATGCCCAGCTTTGTCGCGACGCTGGCAGGGCTGCTCGCGATCCTCGGGTTGCAGCTATACATCCTGGGCGCCACGGGGTCGATCAACCTTCCCTACGACTCCACGCTGGTGAACCTCGGGCAACTCATCATCATCCCCGCCGCCATTTCTTATCTCCTCGCGCTCGCGCCGGGAGCCGTGATGATGCTGCTCGGATTGCGCACCCGTGAGCGCCGCCGTGCGTCCAATCTCTCTGCGCCCTCCGTGGGCAGCCTGCTCGTGCGCAGCCTGACCATCACGGTACTGTTGGAGATCGTGGTTGCCTACCTTAACCAGGGACGAGGCGTACCGCTGATGTTCGGTGTCTTCCTCGGCCTCGCGGTCGCGATGGACTATGCGCTCAAGAGGACGCGCTGGGGCCGGTCGATGAACGCCGTCGGCGGCAATCGCGAGGCCGCGAGGCGGGCAGGTATCAACGTCGGCGCTATCTACGTCAGCGCCTTTGTACTGTGTGCCAGTCTCGCTGCGCTCGGTGGCGTGCTGACTGCGGCACGACTTGCTTCGGCAAGCACGCAAGCTGGCACCGGCGACGTAAACCTGAACGCCATTGCAGCGGCAGTGATTGGCGGTACCAGTCTCTTTGGCGGACGCGGCAGCGCGTATTCAGCAGTGCTGGGCATTATCGTGATCCAGTCGATCGCGAGCGGTCTGACGCTGCTGAACCTGTCGTCCTCGCTGCGCTTCATGATCACCGGCGCGGTGCTGGCGATTGCGGTGATCGTCGATTCGCTTGCCCGGCAGTCCCGTGTCTCGCATGGCCGCGCGTAAATCCAGCAAACTTGGAGAGCAGTAAATGACTGACATGATGAAGGGAAAGGCTGCCGCCATCACCGGTGCGGCATCGGGTATTGGTCTGGAGTGCGCGCGCACACTGATCGCGGAAGGGGCGAAGGTGGTGCTGATTGACCGGGCAAAGGACAGGCTCACGCAACTGTGCGCGGAACTGGGGCCAAACGCGTTTCCGCTGGTCGTGGATCTGCTGCAGCCGCAGGAAGTGTCCGCGCTGCTGCCGAAAATTCTCGACCTCGCCGGCGGCCTCGATGTCTTCCATGCCAACGCCGGTGCTTACGTTGGCGGCGAGGTGATCGACGGGAATCCGGACGAGTGGGATCGCATGCTGAACCTCAACATCAACGCCGCGTTCCGATCGGTCCACGCCGTGCTGCCACACATGGTCGCGCAGAAATCAGGCGACATCATTTTCACCAGTTCCATCGCGGGCATCGTCCCGGTTGTCTGGGAGCCGATCTATACCGCCTCCAAATTCGCGGTGCAGGCCTTCGTCCATACGATCCGCCGCCAGCTCTCCAAACATGGCGTGCGGGTGGGCGCAGTGGCCCCGGGCCCGGTCGTCACGGCGCTGCTCGACGACTGGCCGAAGGCGAAGAGGGATGAGGCGCTCGCGTCGGGCAGCCTGATGCAGCCCAAGGAGGTCGCCGACGCGGTACTCTTCATGTTGACGCGGCCGCGCAACGTGACCATCCGCGATCTCGTGATCCTTCCAAACAGCGTTGATCTCTGAAACGCGTGAAAGGCGCGAGCCCGGTTTGTGCCCGATGCAGCTCGCCGTTTACCTGGAACCCCCCATAACAAGCATCGAGCAGGCAGTGACCTATGACATCAGAAAACCCGACTCCCGGCGCGACAGGCAGCACGCGCGATGTGCAATACGTCGTTGGCGTAGACGTGGGCACGGGCAGCGCCCGGGCCGGAATCTTCGACCTTGCCGGCCGCATGGTGGGCTCGGCCAAGCATGACATCACCCTGTATCAAGCGAGCGGATCAATCGTCGAGCAGTCGAGCGGTGAGATCTGGAACGCCGTCTGCCAAGCCGTAAAGGACGCGCTGTCGCAAGCCGCGGTGTCAGCCGATCAGGTGGCAGGCATCGGCTTCGACGCCACCTGTTCGCTCGTCGTGCTGGGCGAGGGCGGTCAGCCTTTGGCAGTGGGTCCCTCGGATCAAGCCGAGCGCGACATCATCGTCTGGATGGACCACCGCGCCGT
>NZ_JAQGMM010000166.1 GCF_028292365.1 Caballeronia sp. | reverse complement strand
GTCACAGTCACGCACGCGTTATTGCCTGGCATGGTCGAACGCAATCGCGGGCACGTGTTCAATCTCAGCTCGATCGCAGCGTCCTACCCCTACCCGGGCGGCAACGTTTACGGCGCGACGAAAGCGTTCGTGCGCCAGTTCAGCCTGAACCTGCGGGCGGACTTGACCGGCACGGCGTTGCGCGTAACCGACATTGAACCCGGGCTGTGTGGCGGCACGGAATTCTCGAACGTCCGCTTCAAGGGCGACGACACGAAAGCCGCCAACGTCTATAAGGACGTGCAACCGCTGACGGCCGAGGACATTGCCGACTCCATCTACTGGATCGCCACACGCCCGGCGCACGTGAATATCAACACGATCGAGTTGATGCCGGTCGCGCAGTCGTTCGGTCCGCTGACCGTGCATCGCGGCTGATCCAGGCCAGTGAATACGCGAGACGTCCCGCCGATGGTTGCCGGAAAGCAGCGACCAACAGCACGATTGAACGGACGTTTTGCGGCTTCCGGTAAAATGCGCGGATGAACATGTCCACCAGCGAGCCTCAGCAGGCGAATGGCCTTTTGACCTTCGATTGGCCGCTCCGGGTCTATTACGAAGATACCGACGCCGGCGGCATCGTCTTCTACGCGAACTACCTGAAGTTTTTCGAACGGGCGCGCACTGAATGGTTGCGCGCGTGCGGCATCGACCAGCGTGTACTGGCCGAGTCGGACGGCGTATTGTTCGTCGTCAAGCGCACGGCGGTGGAGTACTCGGCACCCGCGCGCCTTGACGATGTCATTCACGTGATAAGCCGGATCGAGCGTATTGGCCGGGCATCGGTGGATTTCCATCAGGAAGCGTGGCGGGACGGCACCTTGCTGGCTTCCGGCAACATCAAGGTGGCGTCGGTCAGTCTCGGCGCCATCCGCCCGGTCGGGATTCCCGTCTCCGTGCTTAACGGCTTACGCCGCGGACCGCAAGACTCTGTCTCAAATAACGCGTCAACCGTGCCGATGTCAGCACCGTTTAAAACATCTTGTTCAGAAAAACCCATGTAGACAAAGACCCTTTGACTCCATCAAGACCTGAACTGAACTGAATCGAGCCTGCGTGCCTTCAGGCACGCAGGCACAGAAGTACCGAGCATCTGCTGGCAAGCCTGCCTACGCTTTCAGTCATTTATCGAAAGCCTGACAATTCCCGGCCAGCGCACCTCGGACGCCCCTTTGGGACGTAACAGCGGACTTTTATGAACACTACACAAGACCTGTCGATCATTTCTCTCGTCATCCATGCCAGCCTGTTGGCGCAGGCCGTCATGGCGCTGTTGCTGATACTGTCGTTGTTGTCGTGGACCTACATCATTCGCAAGTGGTTTGCCATCCGGCGCGCGCGGAATCAGACCGAGCGCTTCGAACGGGACTTCTGGTCGGGCGGCGACCTGCAGGCGCTTTATCAAAGTGCTGCTAACAACCGCCACACCATTGGTGCGCTGGAGCGGATCTTCGAATCGGGCATGCGTGAGTTCCTCAAGGGCAAAGAGCGCCGCATGAACGATCCGGCGGCCATTCTCGACGGCTCCCGCCGCGCAATGCGTGCCGCATTCCAGCGTGAGATGGATGTGCTCGAAGTGAACCTCGCGTTTCTCGCGTCAGTGGGTTCGGTCAGTCCGTATATTGGTTTGTTCGGCACGGTCTGGGGGATCATGAATTCGTTCCGCGGCCTCGCCAACGTTCAGCAGGCAACGCTTGCGAACGTGGCGCCGGGTATTGCCGAAGCGCTTGTGGCAACCGCAATTGGCCTGTTCGCGGCAATTCCGGCGGTGGTGGCGTACAACCGCTACGCACACGATATCGACCGCCTTGCCATCCGCTTCGAAACGTTTATCGAAGAGTTCTCGAACATCTTGCAGCGTCAGGCTCACTAAGGAGTTCAGAATGGCCGGAGGTCCAATGCGTTCCAGCATGCGCGGCAGTTCACGGCGCGCCATGTCCGACATCAACGTCGTGCCGTACATCGACGTGATGCTCGTGCTGCTCGTCATTTTCATGGTGACTGCCCCGCTCGTCTCGCCTTCCATCATCAACCTGCCAACGGTCGGCAATGCAGCGCCGCAGGAGCAAACGCCGCCGGTCGTGGTCAATATCAAGGCCGACGGCAGCATGAACGTGCGCTACAAGGACGACGGCGGCGCGGCACAGCAGCAGAACATGACGGAGGGCGACCTCAAGACTTTCGTGCTGAATCGGCAGGAGTCGCATCCCGACCAGCCCGTCGTGATTGCCGCCGACAAGACCGTGAAATATGAAGTGGTCATGAACGTAATGTCCGATATGAAGGCGCGAGGCGTCAAACGGGTCGGATTGTTAGTTAAATCGCAATGATGAATCGGCAGCCCAGCGGGCACCCTGGCGCGCGGACCAGCGCGCGCCCCATCCGTCCGCCGCGTGAACGCGGGACATGGAAGGCGTTCGCGCTCGCCGCGCTGATGCACGTGTTGCTTGGCATCCTCCTGTATCACGGCGTCAACTGGCAAAACAACACGCCGGCGGGCGCCGAGGCAGAGTTGTGGACCGAGATCCCGGATCTGTCAGTGCCTACGCCACGCGCTGTACCGCCGCCTGCACCGCCGATCAAGGTGCAGCCCGCGCCGCCGCCGGCGAAGGACGAGGACGCTGACATCGCCTTGCAGGAAAAGAAGCGTAAACAGCAGGAAGCGGCGGCGCGCGCCGCGCAACTCGCTGAACAGCAGCGTGCGCAACAGCTGGCCGATCAGGAAGCCGAGGCCAAGCGTCAGCAGCAGCTCGCGGCACAACAGGCCGCGCAGCAGGCTGCTATAGCGGCGCAGAAGGCAGCTCAGGACAAGCAGAAGCAAGCCGATAAGCAAAAGCAGCTTGCTCAGCAAAAGCTCGACCAGCAGAAGACGCAACAGGCTAAAGAGAAGGAAGCTGACGCAGCGAAAGCCGCAGAGCAGCAGAAGGAAGCTGAATCGAAGGCGCAAGAACAGGCGGACGCCAAGGCCAAGGCTCAGGCGGATGCCAAGGCGAAAGCCAAGGCCCAGGCCGACGCGCAGGCGAAGGCCAAGCTTGATAAGGAACGTAATACCCGGTTGGCGGCGCTGCAAGGTCAGGCTGGCGGCGGCACGAGTTCAAGCGGCGACGGGCTGGCCAAGAGTGGCACGGGTCACGGCGCGGGCGGGACGGCGACATCAGCGGGCTATGCTGAGAAGGTGCAGCGGCGCGTGCGTCCGAACATCACTTGGGCAGGAGAAACGGCGGGACTTGAGACCGTGGTCTCGGTACGCGTGTCGCCGTCGACGGGTACGTTGTTGTCGTCAACAATTCAGCGCTCGAGCGGCAATGAGCAGTGGGACCAGGCCGCGCTACGCGCAGTTCAGCGTTCTGATCCAATGCCCCTGGATACCAACGGCCAGGCGCCCGGCACGTTTACGATCACATTGCGTCCGGCAGGTGGTTGAACGGACATGGTAAAACGACGGTGCACAATGAGCCCTGATGGGAACGAATTGTGCATTCGGCGGTCTGTTCTGCTGCCGCCGGTAGTTTAAAAATCGCTTTTCTGGAACCAGATACATGAGTTTGATGACAAAGCTTGGCCTGAAAACACTTGTTGCATCCTGCCTGATCGCCGCGGGTACCGCTGCCCACGCGCAGTTGAATGTGCTTGTCACGGGCGTGGGTTCTACCCAATTTCCTATTGCCACCGCCACATTTGCCAACGAAGCAAGTTCGCCGCAGCAGATCAGCGCGATTGTTCGTCAGGATCTGGCGCGCAGTGGCAAGTTTACGAATATTGATGCGGGCGGCACGCCCGTGTCGGAAACGGATTCGGTCGATCTTGGCAGCTGGAAAGCGAAGGGCGCGGACGCATTTGTCTCCGGCAGCGTGAATCGCCTGCCGAACGGTCAGTACGAAGTACGCTTCCGGCTATACGACACGGTCAAGCAGCAAAGCCTGGGCGGCCTCTCGCTTGTCAGCCCGGAAAGCGGTCTGCGCATGAGCGCGCACAAGATTGCGGACTATATCTACGCAAAATTGCTGGGTGATCGTGGCGTTTTCGCGACGCGCCTGTCGTATGTGATCAAGACCGGCGGCCGTTATCAGTTGCAGATTTCCGACTCCGATGGCCAGGATGCGCGCATTGCGCTGTCCAGTCCCGAGCCGATCATCTCGCCGGCGTGGTCGCCTGATGGCACCAAGGTCGCGTACGTCTCGTTCGAAAAGAAAAAGCCCGTTGTTTATATCCACGACCTGCCGACAGGCAAGCGTGTGATCGTATCGAATCAGAAAGGCAATAACAGTGCACCGGCGTGGTCACCGGACGGCCGCAAGCTTGCGGTCGCGCTGTCGACTACCGGCAACACGCAGATTTTCCAGGTGAACGCAGACGGCAGTGGTTTGCGCCGCCTGACGCAGGGCAGCTCGATTGACACCGAGCCGGCTTACTCTCCCGATGGCAACACGATTTATTTCACGAGCGACCGCGGCGGCCAGCCTCAGATCTACAAGATGTCGGCGAACGGCGAAAGCGCCGGCCAGGCACAGCGCGTCACATTCACGGGCAATTACAATACAAGCCCGCGAGTGAGCCCGGACGGCAAGCAGATTGCGTACATTTCGCGTGTTGGCGGCGGCTTCAAGCTGTATTTGCTGGACCTCGGGTCCGGCACGGCGACTGGCCTGACCGACACCACGCATGACGAATCGCCCAGTTTTGCGGCGAATGGTCAGTACATCCTCTACGCCACCCAGGTGGACGGGCGTGGCGTGTTGGCTGCCGTATCGACCGATGGTCGTACGCGGCAAGTCTTGTCGCTTCAGGGGGGCAGCGTACGCGAGCCGTCCTGGGGTCCGTTCATGCAATAAACCTCACGCAATAACTTAAGCAGCAACACACAAGGAGAGTAACCATGATGTCTAAAATTCGTTTCGGCTTTGCAGTGGCGATGGTCGGTGCATTGGCCGCATGTCATTCAGGCGTCAAGCTGGATGAAGGTGCAAACAAAGGCGCGATCGGCACGCAACCCGACGCGAACGCAGTTCAACAGGTCAACGTCGACCCGCTGAACGATCCGAACAGCCCGCTGGCCAAGCGCAGCATTTACTTCGACTTCGACAGCTACGCTGTTCGTGACGACTATCAGCCGCTGCTGCAACAACATGCGCAGTATCTGAAGAGCCATCCGGATCGTCACGTCCTGATCCAGGGCAACACCGACGAACGCGGCACGAGCGAGTACAACCTGGCACTGGGCCAGAAGCGTGCTGAAGCTGTGCGTCGCGCAATGTCGCTGCTGGGCGTGGCCGATTCGCAAATGGAAGCCGTGAGTCTGGGCAAGGAAAAGCCGCAGGCAACCGGGCATGACGAGTCGTCGTGGGCGCAGAATCGCCGCGCTGACCTCGCTTATCAACAGTAACGTAACCAGTCACGGGTGAGTCGCCGTATGTTGTATCGCTTCCCCTCGCTGCGCGCGGTCGCAGTTGCTTGTTTGTTAGGTTCGGCCGTGGTCGGCGGGTCGGCGCACGCGGCGTTGTTTGACGACAATGAAGCACGTAAAGCCGTGCTCGATTTACGCACGAAAACGGACAGTCTGGCTAGCCAGTTGTCCGCCGCTCAGCGCACGATCCTCGATCAATCGAATCGTCTCGACCAGTTGAATCAACAGGTCGCTACGCTCCGAGGACAGAACGAGGACCTGGCCAACCAATTGACGACGGTGCAAAAGCAGCAAAAGGACTACTACACTGACCTCGATGGCCGGTTGAAGAAGTTCGAACCGCAGCAGCAGACGGTGGATGGCGTGCAAGGGACGGTGCAGCCCGGCGAGACTGAATCGTTCAACGCGGCGTCAACGCAGTTCCGCAACGGCGACTTCAAGAATGCTGCTGCGTCGTTCAAGACGTTTGTCGCCAAGTATCCGGACAGCCCGTACCAGCCCACCGCGCAATACTGGCTGGGCAATGCGCTGTATGCTCTGCGCGATTACAAGGGATCGACAGCAACCTGGCAAAATCTGGTGACGAAATATCCGACGCATCCGCGGGCAGCCGATGCGCTGCTCGCGATC
>NZ_JAQGMM010000161.1 GCF_028292365.1 Caballeronia sp. | reverse complement strand
GCGCCCGCCAACACCTCTTCGGCAGACTCAGCCACCACGCAGTGCTGATTTCGCGCCAGCGTGCTGGCGATCTCGGCATTGCGCGGTGAGAGCAAGACCTTACCGTCGTAGCCGCCTCGACGGAGCGCCGCAATAAAATATGAAGCGAATTGTCCCGTTCCGATTACGCCAAGATGGGTCATGGATGCGTCCGATATCTGCATGATTACGGCAACGCCGCCCCTGTATTCCGATAGATCAGCATAACTATGCATCCCTTCTCGGACGCCGCTGTATGCAGCGTTCCTGGCGAACGCACACAATACTGCCCACGCAAGTAAGTACGCTCTTCATCCGAGAATTCACCGTCGAGGACATAGATCTCCTCGAACAAATCATGACTGTGCGAATCCGTCCTTGCGCCGGGTTTAACTCGCATCAAGGCGGTGGACTCGCCAGTGGAAGGATTCTCGAACAACGTCACAATATCGAATCCCGGCGCATCCGATGGCTGCCATTGAAGGGCCATCGCATCGAGAAAATGCGAGCCCTTCACATCAGGACCCAACGTGACTCGCATGCCTGAGTTGATCATTGCCTCTCCTCAATGCGAGACGTGGGCTACTGAACCAGTCGCGGCTGGCCAACATCGGCGGCTGAGGGCTCCAGACCGTGCGCCTTCAGGATCCGCGCGATATCGCCAGATTTGTGCAGATCGGCGATGTCCGCGCTCAAGGCATCACCGAGTGCCTGATTCGACTTCGTGTACGGAAATGCGGTCTGGCCCGGCTGAACCGATGCCGGGACCCTGGGGTCCGGCTTCACTGGCATGATCTTTATCGAAGGATAGCCGCCCTTCTTCTGGTCGTATTGCGCAACGGCGAAGCTGTCCGTCCCCACGTCAATCCGGCCAGCCGCCAGATCCTGAGCCATGGCGACCGGATTGGGATAGAGGGTCAACGAACTTCCGAGTACCTTCTGGAGGTCGCCCGTCCAAAGATAACCCTGAACCGATCCTACGCGTTTGCCCTGCAAACCGGCAATGGTGTCGATACCCTCCTTGGAGATGACGCCCATCTGATCGAGGTACATTGGCCCGCTAAGCCCCAGGACCTTCGCGCGATCAGCCGTCCGGTACCAGTCACCCATTCCTATGTCCGCTTTCCCCGACACGACCGACTGGATGACGGCTGCCGGATCCACCGTGCTGATAGAGAGCTTCAGGCATTCCTTCGCCGCGATGAGCTTGACGATATCTCCGTCAACGCCACCAATATCCGCGCTGCCCGCCGGAATCGAATACGGAGGAAATACCCATGCTGCAACCGATAAAGTGCCGGACGTAATGGTCGGAAACGTATGGGCGGGCTTGCACTGATCCGCGAAGGCAGAATAGGTGACGCAGGACAAAAGGAGGCCGGCGCACAGTCTCCTGAAGAACTTCTCGGATGTTTTCATGTCGTTTTCCTATCGTGGCTTCAGTGGAGGGATATTCACAGGCAGCTAAGCGGCAAAGACCGAGCGGATCTATCGAACGGCATGACGTCCCAATCTTCGTTCAAGTACGGAAACAAACAGCGTTGCGGGAATGCAGATGACAGCGAACATCAAGCCGGCAAGGATCAGTACCGGCATATATTCAAAGGTCGTTGAGCCGATGTTCGACGCCCGGCTGACCAGCTCGGGAAGCGCGATCGTGAAGCAAAGGGACGTTGCCTGAAGCATCATTATCGAAAACCCGAGTAGCGCGGGCAACGCAACCCTCAGGCCCTGGGGAACGATCACAAAGCGCAGTGCGTCAAGGCCGTTGAGTCCGATCACTAACGCTGCCTCTTTTTGCCCATACGGGACGGCCTCGAATCCCGCCCGGATGATCTCGCTTGTATAGGCGCCGGTGCAGCACGCCAGCGCAACCACCGCCGATGCAAACGATGACAACGTAAGGCCCGCCGTCGGCAAGCCGAAATAAACAAACTGGAGCAGGATAAGAACCGGCGCGCCTCTTCCGATTTCAACGAACGTCAACGCGGTAAACCTGATCGCCTTCGACTTGGCCGGCACCGCAAGCGCGAGTACGAGCCCTAACGGAATGCCTATCGCGAGGCTCAGAGCGGTGACTTCGAGCGAGAGGCCATAACCGTCGATGAGCTCCGGCAGCCAGCCCTTCCAGAGGTTAAGAAGCTCCATTATCTCGATACCCTCGAACGCAATTGAACGTCAGCCCAGCGCGATAGCCACGCGATCGGCAAGCTCAGGAGTATGTAAAGAAGCGCCGCGGCCGCGTAGACGCTCAGCCCGCGAAAGGTCTGTTGAGAAATGTGATACGACTGATAGGCCAGATCGGTCACGCCAATGGTCGACGCGACGGCAGAGTCCTTAAGCAGGCCGATAAGATACGTAGCGCCGGACGGTAATGCGATCCTCGTCAACTGCGGCAAAACGACGTCACGAAACTGCTGGCTCCGCGTCAGGTTCAACACCTTCGCCGCTTCGAACTGTCCCGGGTGAATAGCGGTCAACGCACCTCGATAGATTTCGGACATATTGGCGGCGGTCACCAGGCCGAGGCCCACCACGGCCGCAGTAAACGGGCTCATGGCTATGAGACCGTTGCCAATGCCAAAGAACACAAAGAAGAGCCAGACGATGGGTGGAATTGACCGGCAGGACACCACAATCGCCGTCGACGTGAGTCGCAACCAGCCGATACTCGAAAGGCGCATTGCGCAAAGCGGCAATCCGAGTACCGCGCCCAGAATGAACGACGCCAGGGTGAGCGCAATTGTCCACGGCACGCCCTTCAGGATTGCTGTGAGATCCATGATCATTACCGGTCCCTCACTGCGCTAAGGAACTTGGCCGCGCGTTCGGTCTTCGGAGCACGCATGATTTCGGCGCTGGGTCCTTCCTCGAGTATGTGACCTTCAGCCATCAGGATCACACGATCCGAAACGTTCTCTGCAAAATGCATCTCATGGGTAACGACGATCATCGTCATGCCCGATACGGCAAGCTCCTTCATGACCGCCAGCACTTCGAGACCCAACTCCGGATCCAGTGCGGAAGTGGGTTCGTCGAACAACATGATTTCCGGCTCAAGAGCCAACGCACGCGCAATGGCGATCCGTTGCTGCTGCCCGCCGGAACACCGCGCGGGATACTGGCTCGCTTTGTCTGCCAGGCCAACGCGTGCGAGAAGGTCCATCGATCTTGCGTCCGCCTCTTTTCTGGAGCGCCCCATGGTGCGCTCCTGCGCAAGACTGACGTTGCGCAGCACGGAGAGGTGGGGAAACAGGTTGAAGGACTGGAAAACCATGCCGATCTTCCGGCGCAATGCGACGAGGTTCCGCCTGGAGGGTGGGCTTCCAGCGTCGATCGTTACGCCTCCGATTGTCACTTTGCCTTCGTTCGGTGGCTCGAGTTGATTGATACACCGAAGCAACGTGCTTTTTCCGGAACCGCTGGGGCCTATGATCGCGATGACCTCTCCGACTCGCATCTGAAAGCTGATGTTCGCAAGGACCCTGTGCGTGCCGTATGTCTTGCTCACCGATTCAACGCAAAGTATCGGCTCGCCCGTTGACCCCGCGCGCTGCGAGGCAACTGGCCCGGACTCTAGAAAGGGAGAAGCAATACTATTCATGGAACTCACTCCGTGAACTTCGTGCGAAACCGGTCTCGGTCGCATGGGGCTTACATTACTGCGTGTCCAGTCGATTTGATCCACTTGATTTGACTAAGCCAAAAAGCAGACCTCAAGTGATGCTTTCGCACCATGTAGTGCACAAATTGAATTAACTGTTCGTGGCTCTTCACGGGCTTAGCAGCCCTTCGCTCAACGCCTTCACCACTCATGGCGAAACTGCATCAGCTTGTTCAGCACTTGATCGAGCAAGGCGCGCTCCGATGAGCTCAACCCGCTCAGCATGGTCGATTGCCGCTCGATAGCAACGGGTACCACACGTTCGTAGAGCTTCCGCCCGCTTTCGTTCAACATAAGCGAGCTCTCACGCCGGTCAAGCGGATTGATCTTGCGCCGGATCATCTTCCTTTCGCTTAGTCGCGTTACCGCACGGCTGATGCTGTTTTTTGGACGGCCGGTCACGTCGCAAATTGTCTTGGCAGCCATCGGACCATAGGAACTCAGGCAACTCAGTACGTTGAACTCGTCACGGCCGACGTCGAAGTCACGACTCATCGCTGAAAAGCATGGCTCGGTGTAGTAGTTCGACCAGAGAGTGAAGCGCCATGCGTCGCTGATCGGTCCATTCGTGACGACCGCGGCGAACACGTCTTGTGTATTAACGGCGCTATCGGAAGCCTTCAGTTCTGTTTCCCGACTATCCTCAACTGTACTAACCATAACTACTTATCCTTGAATTCGGCAACCAGGCAAAATCATAAACAGACCGCATCTGGACCTGCAGCAGGTCGCGCGCTTCCAACCCTCAATGAAAAGAGTCGGACAACCATTCCGCCACCATCAGATCCAGATGGCCGCCGCCACCATTTTTGAACAGGGTAATTTCCTGCGGGTCGCGTCGCCCGGGAACCTCCTTCCTGCACAAGCCAAAGAGATCTCCCCGTATGTCCGACAGGGCGATGGTTCCATTCTTCAGCGGTTGAACAATGTCGCCGCAATGCTCAGCCGTGAGCCCCAGATGATCTACAAAAATACTCGACCGAAGAATGGCGGCGTCGTTTGCCTCGCGCATGTCCGGGGTGAAGCCGCCGACAAGATCGACATGGCACCCAGGCTTCAGCCACTTGCCATCGAGCACAGGTGTAGACGATGACGTCAGGCACACCACGATGTCAGCGTCCGCAACACTTGCCTCCAGATCATTCGACACATGAAAATTGACGGGCAGAAAACGCTCCGCTATCAACTGCTCTGCGCGATTTCGGTTCCGGTTCCACACGTCAATCCGTTCGATGGTCGGGCAAACCGCGTGCAGGTAGGTCAGATGAGTCCTGGCCTGAGCGCCAGCGCCAAGCACGATCAGTTTCTTCGGGTTAACCGGAGCAAGGTACCGCGCCGCGAGCGCCGAATCAGCCGCAGTCTTGCATCGGGTAAAGCTTTCTCCCACTATGAAAGACCTGAAGCGCCCATCCAGCCGGTCGACCAGTGCAATCGCCGAATGGTACGTGGGCGAAGGCTCGTTCAATTGACCGTTGTCGGGGGAGATCGAAACGAGTTTTGCCGCCATTGATCCGTCCGTCCGTGCCCCCACCCAGACGAGCAACTCGGCACTGGGCCGGTCGTCCCTCAAGCTCGACGTATGAAGTCGCCCAACGGTTTCGTATCCCTCCAGATGCTTCCTTTCCATTGCGTCGATTAGTGCAATTGGGGAAACCCGCGCCAGCACCGCGTCGGCATCAATCACGCGAGGAAGGGCTTCGGTCATGATGAGTATGTGCGACCGAGCAGCGGACTTTGCGAAAGGACGACTGAACCGTTCGCGGTTATCAGCACTTGCTCCTCAAGCTTGACACCCTCTTTACCGCCCTGCTCCCCGATGTAACTCTCCACCGAGACGACCATGTTTTCCTGGAAGGTTCCGTCGTATCCCCAGGCATCGAAGTCGACGGCATAGGCGACGCTCGGATATTCATCCACCAGCCCGACACCGTGAAGCATCATCATGTATCGGTTGTGCACGTACCGTTGCGGAACCGGCCAGCATTGTTCGGCGAATTCGCGAAACGAAAGTCCCGCGCGAAGCAGACCCACGTTGTGCATGATCTGGTCTTCCGCGAAGCCCAGGAGATTTCCCTGGTTTGCTGACATCGCGAGACCCGGACAAACGAAACTTCGGGAAATATCGGACAGGTAGCCGCCTGGCCCGACCATATCTGTGTCGAAACAAACCATGTCGCCCGCCTCGATCACCCGGTTCGTCGCATCCTGGAACCACGGGTTGGTGCGCGGGCCGGAATTCAGCAGCCGGCTTTCGGCCCACTCCCCGCCGTGCGCGATGTTTGTCTCATGCAGGATGCTCCATAGCTGGTTCTCGGTCACACCGGCATGAAGCGACTCGACCATGCGCGATATACCCAGATCGCACACGGCCATGGACACCTCGTGCTGCGCGATCTCCTCCGGCGACTTGATCAGTCGCGCTTGTTCGGTAAGCGGCTGCGCGTCGAACAATTCGATGCCATGCGCCTTCAGGCGCTCTGCACCCCAGGGATCGCAGCGATCAACCGCTAAGCGGCGATTACCTGCGCCGTAGGTGGAAACGAGGTCGGCCACTTCCCTGGCCCATAACGTAGCTTTTTCTTCGACTCTCGGACCCGCAAGAAAGTACAGCCACGGAATGGCCGGACGTATCTCGTCGATGGTCTCAATGCCCTCGCTGTTGTGTTGGCTGCTAGCGAAGTCAAACAGGACGACCGGTCCGTCTGTAGCGATATAGACATAACGACTCGGCGAATGCATGACCCAGAGTCCGAGATTGTTCGTGTCAGTCGCGTAGCGGATGTTCAGCGGATCCGCCAACAGGATTCCGCCGTAATCATGCGACCTCAGTTGCGCGCGAATTCTCTCGAGACGATAAGCGCGAAGCGAGCGCCGGTCGATGCCCTCATACTTTTCAATCAGCGACCGGTCGACAGGCGCGATCTGGTGACCCATGACCGCCTGATCATCCCGATACTCGCGGCCGTCGCGAGGACGTTGCAGGGTCCGGCCGGAAAGGCGCGCGTCACGATCCATGGTTACGTCCATCCAATTTCGACTTACTGTCCGACCACCGATAATTTCAGATTAGTCCCACGTGGAACCATATGTCAAGGTATCAAAAACGCCGATTTAACGCGGACCGTCTAGTCGCATTTTGAAGCGTTTGCATAATAGATTGACGCGCCCGGAAGCTTATGGACGGCACCACGATAACCATTATTATTAGTTATCCAAATCACTATAAAAGCCCATGCGAGCTTTAACAAAACTGTCGCCTCAGCTACAGATCCTTGACCAGACGGAGCGCATCGTAGATTGCCGCATGGGTGTTGCGTGCCGACACCGCATCGCCGATACGGAAAAGCTGGAACGCTCCTTCTGGATTGGATTTGCGTGACTGTTTCGTCCCACCAATAAGATCATCATAGTCGAGGGCGCCGAGGTTGCTCGACATCGGCTTCAGTTCAAAATACAAATCATCCATTGGAATTGTTCCGTGATTCACCACGACCTGGT
>NZ_JAQGMM010000157.1 GCF_028292365.1 Caballeronia sp. | reverse complement strand
TCTGATGCGCTCGTGCAGCGCCACGCCATGCCCTTCGATCGTTGCCAACCTTATCGAGAGTTGCCATGAGTGAAACAGTGATGACTGACACAGCCCAACGCCAGGCGTTGGCTGAAGAACTGGATAGATTCAACTGCCGCGTCGCGCAACCGACCGACGGCCCGCTATTCACGCGCGAACCGCAATCGACGATGGAAGCCGCGCACTGGAAGGCGAGCGACCTTGAACGGCTGCTGGAGAAAATTGGTGCGAAGCTGAAGCTGGAAGCCGGCGGACAGCGTCGTACGTTGCGGCTCTGCAATCGGGGTTTGCCGTACGGCACCACGCCCACGTTCTGGGCATCGATTCAATACATTCTGCCTGGCGAGATCGCAACTGCGCATCGTCATGCGGCCAGCGCGCTGCGCTTCATCATGAAAGGCCGTGGCGCCGACACGATCGTCGACGGTGAGCGCTACGAGATGAACGAAGGCGATCTCGTGCTGACGCCCGCTTGGACGTGGCATGACCACGAGCACAAGGGTGACGAACCGATGATCTGGTTAGATGTGCTGGACATCTCGCTCGTCCGCTCGATGCATGCGACATTTTTCGAAGGATCGGCGCAGCCACGGCAGGCGGTGTCCGACATGCCCGATCGTTCGTTCCGGCGCTATGGCAGCGGCATTATGAAGCCGCTAAACGACACCAGCACACCTGAGCTCAATCCGCTTCTTGTCTATGGCGCTGAGCGTGCGCAGGAAGCCCTGCGGCTCGCCGCCGAGTTGCCGCCCGATCCGTTCGATGACACCGCGCTCGAGTATCTGAATCCCATCACGGGGGGCTCGGCCATGCCGACGATCGGCACGGTCCTGCAGTCGTTGCGGCCGGGCATTCACACGAAGGCGCATCGTCACACGGGGAGCATGGTCTATTACGTGATGAAGGGAAAGGGCGCGACGATCGTCAACGGAACGACCTTCGAATGGGGCGCGGGTGACTTCATGGCGATTCCGCCATGGGCCGTGCACCAGCATATCAACCGCTCGGACGACACGGCGGCGATGCTGTTCCAGGTCAACGACATTCCAGCCTTGCGCAAGCTCGGTCTGTATCGGGAAGAAGCGGTCTAGCCGGGTATTCAAGGCGGCGCTGCGCAGGACGAACACACACACTTGGAGACTGCAGATGTACACACCTGTATTGATCGTGGGCGCGGGCCCGATCGGACTGGCGCTCGCCGGAGACCTTGGATTTCGCGGCGTGTCATGCATGCTGATTGAACGAAGCGACGGGAAGGTGATTCAGCCGAAGATGGACATGGTCGGCGTGCGGACCATGGAATATTGCCGGCGCTGGGGCATCGTGCCCTGGGTTCACGAGGCGGGCTATAACCGTGACTATCCGCAGGATTGCGCATGGGTGACAGGTCTCAACGGTTACGAGTTCGGTCGTGAAGTTTTTCCGAGCCCGAGCGAGGAGAAGTGCCCTCTGCAGAGCCCGCAAAAGCGCGAGCGGTGTCCGCAAAATTTCTTCGACCCGGTATTGCGCCGCTTCGCCCAACAGACGCCCGGCGTGACGATCTCCTACAACACGGAACTGGTCGAATTCCATGAGACGGCGGATGGTGTGAGCGCGAAATTGCGCGATACGCTGAGCGGTGAAGAGAAGGTCATCGAAGCCGGGTATCTCGTAGGTTCCGACGGCGGCGCAAGCGTCGTACGTCAGGCGCTTGGCATTGGCATGACCGGCGAGCCGACATTGACCTATACGACGAACGTCATTTTCCGGACTGACAACCTCGAAGCGCTGCACGACAAGAAGCGTGCGTATCGATACATCTTCATTGGCCCCGAAGGCACGTGGGCCACGCTCGTTGCAATCAACGGACGCGATCAGTGGCGCTTTTCGCTGGTGGGAGACAGCAACCGCGAGACCCACACCGAGGAAACTTTGCGCCGCGCCATCGTGCGCGCGGTTGGGCGCGATTTCGAGTTTGAGATCCTTTCAATGCTGCCATGGGTACGGCGCCAACTGGTCGCCGATCGCTACGGTACGAAGCGCGTCTTTATCGCGGGGGATGCAGCGCATCTGACTTCCCCGACCGGCGGATTTGGCATGAACACAGGCATCCAGGACGCGGTCAACCTGTCATGGAAGCTTGCGGCCAGTCTGCAGGGATGGGGTGGCGAGCATCTATTGGACACCTATGAAACGGAACAGCGACCCGTAGCTATCCGAAATGTCGCTGAAGCAACAGACAACCTGAAGCGGATGCTGTCACCGCGCGTGCTGTCACCCTCCAAGGCGATCTTTGAGGACGGCCCTGAGTCTGAAGCCGCGCGCATAGAGTTCGGCAATCAATATACGGCATTGATGAAGCGGGAATGGTTTTCGATCGGCATTCACCTTGGCTACATGTACGAGGGTTCTCCGATCATCGTGCCTGATGGAACGCCGCAACCACCCGATGAAGTGTCCAGTTACGTCCCGACCGCGCGCCCCGGTTCGCGTGCGCCGCATGTATGGCTCGCCCAGGGCAAGTCGACGCTCGACCTGTTTGGCAAGGAGTTCGTGCTGCTGTGCTTCGGGGAAGCAGGATCGAGCGCGGGCTCGAACGTGAGCGCGTTAAGCGAAGCGGCTGCGGCGCGCAAGGTCCCGTTCAAGGCGGTAGAAATCGACAATGAAGAGGCGCGCACGCTGTACGAGCGCCGCTTAGTCCTCGTGCGTCCCGACGGTCAGGTGGCGTGGCGAGGCGACGCTTTGCCGGAAGACACGCTCGCGCTCATCGACACTGTGCGAGGCGCGGTCACGAATCAGAAGGCGTTAATGTAGGCGGAAGCACAGCGCGGGGAGGGCACGGTCGACATGCCGTGCCCATCATCGCTTCGTTGTCAGTTGTTGCCGGTGCGGCTGCGAGAAAATCAATATGGATACCATAACAATGAACTGGTGGAACGACCTGCGTACACGCGCTTGCACAATGGCGAGCCAGTTAAGTTGCGCGATACTGCTGTGCGCGCTCGCTTATTCGGGGAGTGTTCCGGTTCGAGAGTAAGCATGCAACGCAGATTGATCTGCGCTCGACTTGTTAGAAATTGCTGGAAATTGCTTCAGTCGATGCCGATGCCGATGCCGATGCATCAGCTCTCGATCAGGTCAGGCGATCTGAGCGTCACCTAGGCCCGCATGGCGTTCGAGGAACGGCATGATTGCGCCGTTGAACGCATCGTTGCGGTCGCCTGCGATCATGTGTCCCGCGCCCGGCACGGTACCCACCTCGAGTTGAGGCAGCCGCGCCCGCAGTTCATCAATACCTTCGGTCGTTACCACATCGCTTTGAGCGCCAAATACGAGCAATGCCGGGATGGCAATGTGCGGGCACATGTCGAGCAGCCGCTTCGCGCTCCTCTCACGCTGCTCGTCACTGCGCTCACGAAAGAAACGCGGGTCCCAGTGCCAGTGAAGACGGCCATCGTCGCGCAGCCGCAGGTTTTTCATCAGGCCGCGCGGGTTCTGCGGGCGTGGGCGGTGCGGATTGTAGGCTGCCACGGCATCGGCTGCTTCCTCCAGATCCGCAAAACCGTCGCGATAGCCGTTGAGAAAATCGTTCACGCGCTTCAACCCCTTCGGATCGACGCGCGGTGCGATATCTACGAGCACCATCGCGCGTGCGAGCGACGTGGGATTGCGGCCAATTGCATGCATGGCAGTCATGCCGCCCATTGATGCACCGATGATGACCGGCGCACTGCCCATTTTCGATGCAACGGTCTCCAGGTCCTCCGCCAGGCGGTCGTACGAGTAATCCGGCTTCGGTGACCAGTCGCTGTCGCCGTGGCCGCGCGCATCGAAGGCGAGCGCGTGATAGCCGAGCGCGCCGAGCGTCTTCACGGTGCCCTGCCACGAATGACGGGTCTGGCCGCCGCCATGCAGGAGGATGACCGCGGGCTGGCCGGGTTGCCCGCTGACGGTTGCGGCCAGCGCCACGCCGTCGCTCATTGTCAGACGGCAGGAATGCAGGGTCGCCTGGAGAGGCGGTTTCGATTGACGTGAATCCATGCGCTCGATGTTCCTCGCTCAGTTGAGCGGCCTAGTTGAGCAGCCTAGTTAAGCGGTTTATCCCAGACAGGGTGATTGCCGCCTTCGCTTTGCACGACATCGATCGACATTTTCCCGACCTTGCCGATTTCAATCACAACCTTGTCGCCGCCGTGGATCGGGCCGACGCCGGCGGGTGTGCCCGTGGCAATGATGTCGCCCGGATACAGCGTCATCACCGCCGACGCCATCCGGATCATCTCCGGAATATCGACAATAAGATCGCGTGTGCTGGCACGCTGGCGTGTTTCGCCGTTGACCGAAAGCTGAAGGTCGATCGAGTCATAGTTGGGCACTTCGTCGGCAGTCACGATGTACGGTCCGACCGGACAGAAACTGTCATAGGACTTGCGCATCACGCGCTCTTCCTTGCCGCGCACGACGACATCGATCAGGCAGGCATAGCCGAACACATGACTGAGCGCGTCGTCGCGGCTGATCTCGCGGCCGCCTTCGCCGATGAAGATCGCGAGCTCACACTCGTGATGGATCTGCCGGTTCGGAATGTTGGGCAGGACGATGGGGTCGTTCGGTCCGCTCAGGCTGGAGTTCGCCTTCAAGAAGAACCCTTGTCCGTCTGCCTTGAATGCCGAGATCAGACCGGTGCCGGTCTTCATCTCCTCGACGTGGGCGTGATAGTTCGCAGGGAAGGCGATGACCTTGTTCGGCCAGGCGACCGGTGTCTCGAGCTTCACCCCGGAAAGTTTGGTGCGCGCAGCCGTTTGCACGAAGTCCTCGATCTTGCCGCGCAGCAAGGCGAAACGATCAATCACATGCAGCATGGCAACCGGCGGCCACGCGTTCGGCGTTGCGTTCAGCAGGTCCGAAACGTCCACGATGTCGTCATCGATCACGACGCCAATACGTCCTCCGTTGAAACTTGCGAGTTTCATGTCATTGTCCTGAGTTGATTGTGTGAATATCCGCTTGAATTTTGCTTAGGGAGCGCATGCAGAGCGCATGCAAGCCGGTTAATTGCCGCCGATTTCCTTATCGTGCTCGCCAATTCCAGGCGGCCCCGAGCGCGCCGCAAACATGCGATCGTCAAAGGTGGCCGGGTATCGTGCGGTCCGGATCGGGCCTACGGGCGAGTCCACGAAATCGAATACGCGGTTGTTCGCTACCTGGGGGTCGTTCAGGAATTCGTCGAGCGAAAAAACAGGTGCGGCCGGGACATCCAGTTCCTCGAAACGCGACAACCAGAACGCTGTGTCTTTCTCCTTCACGACCGCGCCCACGCGCCGGAAAAATTCGTCCGCCATGGCCACGGGGTCGCGCATCTGTTTGAACTCTTCCTTCCACTCGGGGCGATCCACCGCGTTGAGGGTCTTTGACATCTGCGCGCCGTTGGCGGGAGAGATGACAACGAATCCGTCCGACGTTTCGAGCACCTGCGACGCTGGCGGCTTCCACGCTGACGTGTCGCCTTCGAAGGTACGGTGCTGGAACATGTCAGGGAAGTTGAAATAGCCCATGACGTCAAGCATCGGCAATTTGATGTGTCCGCCTTTGCCCGTTTTCTCGCGCTCGTAGAGGGCCGCGAGGACCGCCTGGGTGCCGAATGCGCCGGTCACCTTGTCGACCATGTTGAACGGGGTAACCGCTGGTTTGCCATTGCGGCCTTCGGACGCCACGATGCCGGTGCGGCCCTGGATCAGCGAATCGAACGCCGGCGCATTGGCGAGCGCGCCGGTGTCGCCGAAGCCGTTGATCGACAAGCGAATGAGGCGCGGATAAAGCGCCTGCAGCACATCCTGACCGAGACCGAGCGAGGCGGCAACCCGTGGCCGCCAGTTCTCGACAAGGATGTCCGCGGTAGCGAGCAGGTTCTTCAGGCGGCGCGTTCCCTCAGCCGTTTTCAGATCAATCACGACGCTGCGCTTGCCGCGATTCGCATTCGTCCATGAGGCTCCGAAGCCCTCACGGTTGTGCCCGAACTTGCGGAACCCGTCGCCGCCCGGCGGCTCGACCTTGATGACGTCGGCGCCGAGATCGGCAAGCATCATTGCCGTGAATGGCCCCGTCAGGAAACTTGAAGTCTCCACGACGACGATGCCATCGAGAGGGCGCTTGGGCCGCTGGCCGTCAATGCCAGGAGCGGGCGGGGTGGTGGGTGACTGACCGGGTGACAAACCCATTTCGGCTTCAGACATCTGGCTTCTCTCTCAAAAGCGGTTCGGTAGTTCGTACTCGATCTGATCTATATATCAATGGATCAACCATAGATTGATGATGCGACAGTAGTCGGGCGGTGTCAAGAGACCGTCGACGTTTCCGGTGCGCGACGACCTGATTTTCGGGTCAGGACGCAAGCTAAAGTGCTGCATGCCGCAGGCTTGAGCCGAGGGCTCAAGGTGACGTTCCACTATTTCTGCGGGGTGAACGTTTTCAGATTGGCCGGCACCAGACGTGTCCCTTTTTCGGCCACCTGGGTATACACGTACCAGTTGTTTCCCGCCGGTCCCTGATGATTGAGAGCGGTGAAACGATACGTAGCGCCCTTGCGTCCTTGCATGCCTTCAAATGTTCCGATGTGTTCCACTTCGTCGCGGAAATTTTGTCGCGCCGCCGCGATATCGCCTGCTTCCAGACGCTGGAATACACGAGGCTGACTGGCAATGGAGAGTGAGACACGGGCAGCGTCGTAGGAGATGACGGAGTAGAGCGTTGGCTGGTGTGGTCCATACCGCGTGTCGAGCTGGCTGAAGAGAAGTTTTACGTCGGCACGGCTGGTGTCGACCGTATTGGGAGTGACGACACCGTCCGACGCGTCGCCTGCAAGTTTGCGTAACGTGTCCATCAACACGGTGCGCACAACCACTGTCGGCAAGTTCAATCCGAGTTGCTGAGCCGTGCGCAGGACGCGTGCGCCGTCAGCAGGATAGGGAATCACGACCACGACGTCCGGCTTCGCATTGCGAATGTTAGCCATTTGCGGTGACAGGTCGACGGCGTTGATGTCATAGGTCTGTTCAATGACGATCGGGATATTTTTTTTATCAAGCGCGGCGGTAATCGCACGCAGATAGTCGATCCCGGAGGTCGCGGAGCACGCAACGAGGGCGACTCGTTTGAATTGCTGCGCGGCCAGCAGATCAGCCACGGCTTGCGCTTCCTGGGTGCTATCCGGTCCGAATCGAAACACATAGGGCATGACCGGCTGGGTCAGTCGGTCTGCGGTCGCGGCCAGGATGAATAGGGGGATGCGGTTGTCCTCGGCAATCGGAATCATTGCCGCGGCCGGTGCGGTCGGATCGCCACCAAGAATCAGGAGTGCGTTGTCGTCCTCGGCACAGCGCTGGGCATAAGTCGCGGAGAGCTGAGGGTCGGTTTTTCCGTCGTAAGCAACCAACTGCGCCGTGTGTCCGTTCGCTCCTCCCGCCGCATTGAATTGGTCGATTGCGAGTTCGATACCCTCGAGGCTGAGCTTGCCCGTGTCGGCTGCTGCACCGCTGCGATCATCGACAAAGCAGATCTTGATGGGGACAGCAGCAGCGGCACCACGGGGAACACAAGAAATGGCAGCCAGCGCAAGAAGAGGTGCGGTTCGCCAGGTTCGCGCAAAGGACCGAAATCTCGGACGAGGGTCGATCTGATTCATGGTGTTCCTTGGCTATTTGCGCTGTGACAGGGCTTGAGCAAAGGCTGGCGGCAGCACGTCAGCTTCGATCTGCCACAAGGGAGTGTGCAAACGCCTGGCGACACGCCATCCGTCCATGTGCTGGACCAGACGATCCTGATACCGCAGACCCCGCAGGAGAGCCTTTCCGTGCACGATGACATGAGCGACCGCGAACGTGTTTGAATTGGCTACGTCGGACGTAATATCAACGACGAAGTTGGAGACGCTGTGGTTGGATGAGCTGAATTGGCTGCAACTGGAATAGACGTCTCGCGCGATCGCAAGCCCTCCGGACACAATCTTGTGCTCCGGGGTGCTCACGTGGTATTCAGCGCTTGCATCGTCGGTAAAACAACGGATGAGTGCACCTTCGTCTTGCGCGTCGACTCCGAAGAAATAGCGCTCAATGGTTTCACGCACGCGAAGCCTCTCGCTCAAAAGCATGTCACTCGGCATAAGCTAATCTCCCGAAAACGAGTCGAAGATCGCCCAAACAAGACGATCTGTATAACTAATCTATTTGTTCAGATGATGTCTGAAAACGAACTGCCAGATCGAGTATCCGGCAGTCAGAGGCGTATCAACGGAGTCGAATCAACGGAGTCGAATCCCCAGCTGACGAGATTTTGTTTATTGACCCACTTCTCGAACGGTCAAATCGTTCTTGACGGACGTAACACCCGCTACGCCCTGGGCGACTGTGCCTGCCTTCTCGATCTGAGTGGCATCCGGGACCGATCCCGACAGCGCGATGCTGCCGCCTCGGGCGCGAATGGCAATGGACGTGATGTCAAGTCCTTTGGTTTTCGACAACGCGGCACGGACTTTCTTCGCGAGTTGCCGGTTCGCGATCCGCGCAGACTTCGCGGTGGGCGTGGCGCTCGACGTAGTGGGTGCGGCCGGACTAGCATCACTTGGCTGGGCGCCGGCACTGACGCATTGAGAGGCCACCAGAACACAGCATGCCAACCTGAGTAGTGTCTTTGCATTCATTTTGATTCTCCTTTTCAAGACGTTGAAGTCTTCGTCCGAGGCGCTTCAACCTTGACATCGTACAGCGATATCAATTGCTTCCACTCGGGAAAACTCAGGGTGATTGGCAGGCGCACCCAATGCTATTTACTTATTTAATTTGCTAAAGGCTCGCGCAACACGTTTCACGATACGACGACCCAAGCTCTCGTAAAGATAGTTAGGGCCGGCGGTCGCGTGCCTAAAAGAAGCACGAATCCATGCTCGCGGGTCAAAACTTGTGACGGATACCGATTCGCGCGACGACCTGGCTAGACGTGTTCGACGGTGTCAGCGTCACCAGGTAGGGCACCGATGCCTGCCCGGTTGAATCTACGCCGGATGCTTTCATGTAAGCGGCGGCTATGTAGACGTCTGTACGCTTGGAAAGGAAGTAGTCGATGGCGCCGTTGAGCGTTTGATACGCAGCACTATCTTTCCCGTCGATAGCACCCCCTCTCAGGTAGTTGTACGACAGGCCGAGCTGCAGTGCTGGCGTCACCCAGTAACCTGCGTAGACGTTGTAGTTGTTGAATGAGGCATTGCCCTTGTAACCGAAGGGGTTGGTGAGACTAAGGGTGCCGGAAGCCGGATCGTTCAGGTCCTGGAAGCGGATGTTGGAATAGCCTATGCCCGCAATGAGGGAGCCAATGGTGTACTGGGCGGCACCTGAAAAAATCTGCATGCGGCCGGCTGAAGCAAATCCGCCGTAGATCGGATTCGTCTGCACACCGCTTACAGCGCCCAGGTTATTGGCAGTCGTGGAGCCGGTCGAGTTGTTGCCGTAAAACGATTGATTCGGATTGTCGATATGCATATAGCCCGCGGCTACGGCGACCGGTCCCATGGCGAAACGCGCGCCGATGGAATAGATGGCGTCTTTCCCGAACGAGCCCGCGACACCGCCGAAACTGTACAAGCCGGTCACGGTCACTCCGCCGAATGTCGGACTCGTGTACTTGACCGCGTTGTTGATGCGCTGGGAGTCGGCCACGTTGTCGATATCCCCCGGGTGGTCGGCATAGGCTCCCCCGGCATAACTGCCGGCTTGCATGGGTCCTATTACGTCGACGATCGAATCATATTGCCGGCCAAGCGTAATGCTGCCGTATGGGCTGGTTATGCCCACATAGGATTGCCGGCCAAAGAAGGTGCCGCCTTGCTGAAATTTCCCGGTGCCAACGTCAAAACCGTCTTCGAGTACAAAAATAGCTTGATAGTGATTGCCCAGGTCTTCCGTGCCTCGCATTCCCCAACGCGAAGCCTGCATCAGTCCGGTGGACATCTGGTACTGAGGCCCGCCAGTTCTTCCATGAGGAGCGCCAGCTTTCGCGGTCTGGACGTTGTTCACGTAGTTGATGCCTTCGTCAAGCAAGCCATATAGCGTTACGCTGCTTTGCGCGAAGACCGGTCCTCCTACCGCGAGCGTCAGCGCCCCAACCAAGGTTTTTGCAAGCTTCACGTTTATCTCCTGGATCGCGCCCGGTCGGCGAGCGACGAAATCGTTTTTATCGGTCGGTTACTGGTTCGGTAGATTGGATGAACCATTGATACAATCATAGAGAAGCCGTAATTCGTGTCAAACAGAGCAAACCCTAATTTGAGGCCTGACTCAATGAGTTGTTGGCATAAAGCGTGAGTTTTGTGTGGTCGACCTCGATCGAATCCGAGGCGTGAATGACCGAAGACTAAGCAACGGAACGCCGCTCCCCTGGAACAGCAGGGCGTGGTACCGCGTTGAACGAGAGACAGGCGATGGCGGCCGATACAAGGAGAGCGCCTATCATCGAGATGGTCGGATCGTTGGGCGACAGACCGACTGCCGCCGTGCATAGCGAGCCGTATCCCATTTGCAGGCAGCCATAAAGTCCCGCTGCCGCGCCGACCACTGACTGATCGACATCAAGTGCGCTGCTGATGGCAAATGGACTTGCGAGCCCGGTGGCGAAGAACATCACGATCATCGGCGCCATGACCGAAACAACGGACAGCGAACTCCAAACATAGGAGACGAGCAGGCTCAGGGATGCTGCAACCATGATCAGGCTGGCGACAATGAGAGCGGTTCGTGCAGAAACGCTGCCCGCGAGTCGCTTGGCCGTCGACTGGCCGCTTGCAAGTCCTACGACCAGGGCGCAGTACGCGAAGCCGAACGCACGCGCCGACAGTCCGAGCCGCGACTCGAGGATAAACGGAGAGGCTGAGAGGAACGCATAGATGCCGGTGGTAGCGCTGGCGCCGCCCAGGCTGTGGGCAATGAATGCCGGTGATCGAAGCAACGTCAGGTAGCTCTTCAGATAGCGGCTCACCTTGAAGTCACGCGACGCCGGATGGGTTTCGGCAACCATGGCCCAGGCGGCAAGGAGAACCAGGACATTCACGATGCTCAGCGCGACGAAGATTGAGCGCCAGCCAAAATGCTCGACAATTTGAGCGCCGATGATCGGGGCAACGGCGGTTGCGATCGCCATGGCAATGCTCAGTGTGGCCAAGCGCCGGATCAAGCTGGTCGATCCAGAACTGTCGCGAGCGATCGCGCGTCCGAGCACGAGGCCCGAGCATCCGCCGAGCGCCTGGGTCACACGGGCCAGTTCAAGTGTTCCGAGCGTGGGCGCGAGAGCCGCCGCGACGCTGGCAAGCGCAAACAGCAGCAACCCCGACAACAGGACCGGACGTCGTCCGTAGCGATCCGACAACGGACCGTAGATAAGCTGCCCGATAGAAAGACCGACGATATAAAGGGTGATCGTCAGTCCGATTCCTGCTGTTGACGCCCGCAGGTCGCTTGCCGCCGACGGTAGCGCAGGGATAAAGACATGAAGCGGAAAGGTGCCAGACAGCGTGACGCAGACCAAAATGAAAAGCGATGGCCCACGAGCAAAGTTCGGCGCGGAAGATTCGGATTCGCTCATGGCGGCAAGGCTCGCAGAGGATACTGAAACGTTGAAGGGGGGCACCGGATGTTCGTCGATCTCCGCCTCAGAAGGAAAAGCTGGCTTTCACGGCGCGTGCCAGATGCGATGTCGCGTTGCCTGGTTCAACGGTTCGTTCAATGCCGCACGAATGCCACCTTGCGCCGTGCATGCGGTACATTTCAGTGGTGGTCGAACCAGTGATCAGATCATATTGGGAAATCTGCAAATATCATTGGATGAACCATTAATGTATTTATGTATAAGACTACTGTCAATCGAAGTGAGTGGTATCCGGCGTGAACCGGCGGAGCAAGGGTAAACTGCAGTTGCGGGTATTATTCAATGGATGAACCATTAAAAAATAAGTAACATCGCATTTGGCGTTGACGTCGGACCGGCGCTTATGACAGTTGACGGAAAGAAAGAGACACCATGCCCTATCGACGACACAGCCCGGAGACGACTCGATGAAATCTGACAATCGGCTGGCAGCGGGCCAGATCTTGCCGGCCGCAACGCGCGAGGCCGCTGACGACGGATTTCGCTGGGTCATCCTGTTGGTCATCTGGTCAGCATTCACAGTGAGTTGTGTAGACCGGTTCGCGTGGGCGAGTATCGCCGCGCCCGTGGGACATGCGCTCGGATTCAAGCTCGCGCTGCTGGGCTCGCTCACTACAGCGTTCTACGTTGGCTATACCGTTTCGTGTCCGCTTGGCGGGATCATGGCGGACAAACTGGGCAGCCGCGCGACCCTGGCAATCTCGATGTTCCCGCTGGCGGTACTCACGTTCTGTTTCAGCTATGTGCAGACCTTCTGGACGGCCATTGCGCTGCATCTGTTGATGGGGTTTGCCGCCGGGGCGGAATACGGCGCCACCATCAAGATATTGACGGTCTGGTTCGTCAAGGACAAAGGCCGGGCGTTCGGAATATGGGCCACCGGGACGTCGGTATCGGTCGTTCTGGCGAACGCCACCGTGCCCCGGTTTGCCGCCGCCTATGGCTGGCAGACCGCTTATCAGATTCTCGGTATCGCGACATTGGTCTTCTCGGCCATCTGCGTGCTCGTTGTCAAGAATGCACCCGTCAGGCAAGCCGTACCGAGGATCAGCGGCGCGCAGATAGCCGCGCTGATGAGAAGCCGGAACGTGGTCCTGGTCGCGCTCGGGGGCGCGGGAGCGCTCTTTGGCACGCTCGGTTTTGTCGCCTGGGCAAGCGCCATGCTGACCGTGGCCCATGGGTTGTCTCCTGTAGCCGCTGGTTCGATCCTGATGTGGTTCGGGGTCGGGGCGTTCTTGTCGAAGCCGCTGTTCGGGTGGCTTTATGACGGGTTGCAAGGCTACGCCCGGCTCGTCGCCGTTGTGGACCTGGCCGTTTTCATCGTGCTGCTCGTGGCGTTCGGCAATTGTTCGTCCACCTGGGGATACTATGTAATCGCGCCGTTTTTGGGGGCTGCCGCATACGGCTACACGCCACTGCTGATCGGGCTCTACACGCAAGCGTCGGGGCCGCGTCTTGCGGGCGCCGCCGCCGGCTTTGTCAACACGATATGGTCAGTGGGCAGTTTCATTTCGCCGATGGTGGCAGGCTACGTGTTCGCGCATGGACGCTCGCTCAACATGACGCTCGGCGTCATAGCCGCCGGACCACTGGTGGGCGCAATATTCCTATGTTTTTTGCGGCAGGCATCGGATTTCAAATTGTCCTGATGTCCTGATGTCCTGAGGCCGGCCGATATTTCTCAACCGCTAATCCGTTGAATCAGCCATCGAACGACTCAAAACCGCAAGACTGTTGGCTAACCGCGCAACCGGTCCTGCATCAAGCGTCAGGATGACATCGATGACGTCTTCTGCCGCGTTCTTCAGCGCCGAATGCCCATTGCCGTCGCCACCTTTGTCGAGCCCGACCATCACTTTGAACTTGCTTGTGATCTGCTCATCCGAGAAGAGCGTCGACGCCGTCCACGGATCTCCGAGCGAGTAATCGGCCGTGGCGCTGAAGACTTGCCCCCGTGCGTGAATATCGACTCCGCCCGGCACGCCGCGCCATTGACCGCCGGTCATCCATTCGGCGATATTGGAGGACGTCGGCTCTGGCATGACGGTGACGCGTTCCCGGAAGGCGGCGATGCGCTCGTCGTTCATCGTTTGCCTTGCGTACCATCGCGGCCCGGCTGGTACGTCATAGGCGACGGCCGCCATCGCATGGGCATGACTGAATTCCGCACTGAGAGGGTCCCCCGGATGTTGTTCCCGGAAGATGGCTGTCAGCGCGAACGGATTGGCCCGCACAACGACCCGCTCGATTTCTTCGGGGCCTAGTTCATGCCGCGCGAGTAGCTGGGTGAAAGCCGTGAGCGGATGGTGAATCCATCGGCAGCAGGGCCAGGGCTTGTAGGTGGTGTTAAGGATTTGCCAATGGGTGCCGAGGCCGGCCATCAACGCCTCATCGTCGTGACCGGGGGAGCCGTAGAACTTCCAGAATGCGTTTTCCCCATCGAGGATATCTTTGAAACCGGTGCTGCCCAACCGGGCAAGTAAAGCCGACGAGACGCCGATCTCCGCGCACCAGCCCGCGTCGGCGTACTTGTACATAGGCTGCTCGACCGATTCCGCCCACTTGCGCAGGGTCGGTTGCGGCGAGTTGCTGCTGCCAATACCAAAGGCATGGTTGGCCTGGTCCGCATTGAGGCCGGCGATGTTCGTCGACGCGCCGATCGCCGCCCACGTGATCGTCGCGGCGGGACCGCCCAGTTCATTCCAGCCGATCACCTTGCCGTCCTTGATCTGCATGGGTGCACCCATCCAGCTTCCGATCCGCGCACCAACGTCGAAGCCCACCGCGATGGACGTTAGCAAGTCGTGTCCGCTGCGGTCGTACAACTCCGCCAGCGCCAAGGCTGAAAAGACGGTCGCATTGCCGAAGTGAGTCGAGGTGGGGAAGGTGTCATCCGCATCCAGGACATTGGCCAGGCGTGCATTGGCGTAAGCGGCGGCGGTCACGGAACTGCGCTGCGCCGCCCCAAGAACAGTTGCATCGGGATTGCCGCCCAAGGTACTGACATACTCCAGCGCGATCCGCCCGCTGTCCGTCCGGACCGCACCCAGTGCACAGCCGATCGTGTCGAGAAGGAGCCGTTTGCATTCGGCTACCACGGGCGTTGGCAAATCTTCAAAGCGTGTCTGCGCGACGAATTGGGCAAGTCTTTGCGTAAGCCTCGTCATGCCGATGTTCCTCCTGCTTAGTTGATGGGCGTGTAGCCTGATAGCTTGTCCTGGGACAAGTAGAGACGATTGAACGAGACGATTCAGCGGCTAGGTCAATTGCTCTATGGGCAAGCCAATCGATGCTTCTTCGATCGCCCCCGCGTCTGCCGCGGCGAGCTCGGCGCGCGCTGCTTCTTCTCCTTTCAGTAACGAGCGGCTCGCGACAAGCAGCGAGAAAATGGAGACCGGCAGGACAGCTATCCCGCACAGGATGGCAAGGCGCAAGTCCCCGGTTGCATCGCTGATCAAACCTACGCAGTAGGGGCCGAGACCCAGCCCAAAAATATTTGGACCGAGGGAAAATGCGGCAAATGCCGTTCCGCGCAGACGTGGGATGACCAGGTCTTGCGTTGTTGCTTGCAGCGGGCCAAACCACATCGGTACAAAGAGAGTCGCGACCGCGTAGGCACAGTAGAAGACTGTGATGCTATGCGTCAGGTATTGGATGACGCTCGCACCGGTGAATACGGACGCCGTGAAGCACACGAAATACAGGCGGCCAAATGGGTGTTTGCGCTTGGCGTAGTCGCACAGATAACCACTGACAGCGATGCCCGCGCCGCCCGCGATGATTGCGATGATGCCCAGATGCAAACCGGCTTGCGCAGTCAGCCCGAGCGTCCGGCTCGCATAAACAAATACGAAGCCGTTGACTGCATTCATTGCAAAGGCGAGAAACGCACCCGCCACGGTTACCGCAACGAAGGGCCTGGAGCCAGTGATAAGGCGGTGTGCGGATGCGTCACCAAGACGTGTGGCCTGGAACCAGTTCGAGCAGACATAGACCGCAACAGCGATGGCTATCCATTGGACGAGGTTGCTGGTGATCGACAGGCCGAACACCGATCCAATTTCGGCTTTACGGCTCGCGGACAGGACGTGATTGGTTCCCCAGGTCGCGAATATGACCAGGAGCACGGCGAACAAAAGGTAGGTCCAATTGCGCACATATTCACGCCTTGACGCGCCCAGGGCCTTGAGGTGCATCCAACTCCACGGAGGGACCATCGCGCCGAGACTGCGCATCGCGCTGCCGAACGGATGGGGATCCTTTTTTGCGGCGACCGCGTCGAGTCGTCCGCGCACAGGCTCTTTGATCGTGAGCAATACGATCAGGGCGAAGAGCAGGCCAGGCAAGCCTACCCCGATAAACGTGGCTTGCCAGCCCACGAGACCGAAGGGCGCTACGCCGTGGCCTTTCCCGTAGGCATGTTCCCACGTCGAGAGGATGGAGCCGCCGACGATCAGCGAAGCGCCCGCGCCGACATACACGCCGACTGAATACAAAGCCAGCACCGTTCCGCGGCGGGAACGCTCGAAATAGTCGCCCAATAGGGAAACCGCAGCCGGGGTCGCACTCGCTTCGCCGACGCCCACCCCGATGCGGGCAACGCCCAGTTGAGAAAAGCTGCGCGCCAGGCCCGAAAGAGCCGTCATGAGAGACCAGAACGACAGGCCGAGCGCCAGTGTTCGCACACGGCTCCAGCCATCGGCGAGACGGGCCAGCGGGATGCCGAAAACGCAGTAGAACAATGCGAACGATGTGCCGTACAGCAGGCCCAGTTGCGCATCGGAAATTCCCATATCCTTCTTCAGGTAGGGGGCGAGAATGGTGACGATCTGGCGATCGACGTAGCTGAACGCGTAGATCAGCGTCAAGATAAACAGCACGTACCAGCGATACCAGGGACGTTCATAAGTCATCTTTCTGTACCCGTAGTAAAAGTGTCGTGACGACACTTAAGTCAAGAACTCGTTTGCACGAACCATGCTTGGCGAATCTCGGAAACTCGTAATGGCTGATCGACGTGAGTTCGACGTGATGGCTGCACTGATATTGCGAGCGCCATGCGTTGCCTTCAGGCCTGTTTTTCTGGAAAGTGAAGAGGTGAGGCCGAGCGAGCTTGCGCCTGGCTAGGGACGCGGTGACGCGGTCGATGCCCCGTCGCATACGTATTCGCCACCCGAGCAGAAGGAAGCGGCATCCGAGGCCAGGAAAAGGATCAAGTTTGCTATTTCAAGCGGCTCCGCGGCGCGTCCGAATGGCGTTGCGCTCGCGCGAGCGGCTTGTTTTTCGGGGCTGAAGCGCTGGGTCATCGGCGTGTCCGTGAGGCCGGGGTGCACTGAATTGACCCGGATGCGATCTCGGGCCAGCTCCAGCGCAGCTACCTTGGTCATGCCTCGAACCGCGTACTTGCTGGCAACGTATGCGGTCATGCCGTGAAGACCGCCAAGACCCGCGGTGGACGACATATTCACAATCGATCCACTGCCCAAGCGTTTCATTTCAGGAATGACCGAGCGCATTCCCAAAAACGGCCCAATCTGATTGATTCGAATCACGCGCTCATAAGCCTCGCAAGAGGTCTGCTCAAGCGGCATTTCATATTGGATGGCGGCGTTGTTGACCAGCACATCGATGCGGCCAAATTTTTCGATCACCCAATTGACTACCTCGGTCCAACTCGCCTCGCTCGCAACGTCATGTGATCTGAAATGAATGTTGCGCACACCGGATTGCAGAAGTGCGCCTTCCTCCTCATTGATATCCAGCGCAATAACTGTTGCTCCTTCGCGTGCAAAAAGCTCCGCGGTCGCCTTGCCGATACCCCGGGCCGCGCCGGTGATCATGGCGACTTTTCCCGCTAGTTGAGCTCGTCCTTCGTTCATTTTTCACTCCCGATTACATGTACTGCGAGCTTTTGTTTCGTCAACTGGATTTCCACAATCAAGAGCCGATTTCTGTCCAGGCTGGCGGTCTCGCCAGACGGACGCCTCCCCTTGGGGAGCAGATTCATCTGAGGGAAACCGGGAGGCGCCGGAACGAGATCGAAGAGCCATACGTCAGGCGCGCCGATGGCGCCAGCGGGTGCATTGGATGTCTCCTGGAGTCTTATCGTTCTTATGCGCCGGCTACCGTTGTGCCGACACCCTGAGCGTCAGGATAGCCACTTGCACGGCATCCATGCCAATACGATTTTCCGATCTATCCAGAGGAAGAACATTGGGATGACACGAGAGGAATATCCTCTCAAAGTATCCGCAAACAGTATTGGTCGCATTAAGCATTCGCTCGGTACAGTAGCTCCAGATCGCGTCACCGCAGGCTGAGTCCCGGCCGGTGTAGCGCACATTCGAATCAGCATGTGATGAATGATGGAGCTTCCAACTATGGCGCAAACCAGTTCGGTTCCGCAGGCCCCCGTGGTCATCGTGGGTGCGGGCCCGGTAGGACTTGCATTAGCCGGTGATCTTGGATGGCGAGGGGTTTCATGCGTGCTCATCGAGAGGGGTGACGGCCAGGTGTTCCAGCCCAGGATGGATATGGTCGGGATTCGCACCATGGAGTTCTGCCGGCGCTGGGGCATTGTGGATGACGTCGAGAACGCCGGTTATAACCGGGACTATTCCCAGGACTATGCCTGGGTCTCTCAGCTTTATGGCGGTTATGAGTTCGGCCGCGAATCGTTTCCGACAGTGCGAGACGAACCCAAACCTGAGCAGAGCCCGCAAAAGCGCGAACGATGCCCACAGAACTTCTTCGACCCGGTACTGACGCGTTTCGCGGCTAAGACCGGCAATGTCCAGATTCGCTACTGCACTGAGTACATTTCGCATCAAGAGAGCGACGACGGGGTGACTGTGAGGGTCCGCGACCTCAAGTCGGGCGAAGAGCAGGACATCGCGTGTCTATACCTCGTCGGTTGCGATGGCGGCGCAAGCCGGGTCAAGGAGCGCGTTGGCATCAAGATGACGGGCACGCCGGCGCTCACCTACACGACCAACGCCATCATCGAGTGCAACGGCCTTGAGCAGTTACACGACAAGAAGCCCGGGTACCGCTACATCTTCATCGGTCCGGAGGGCACCTGGAGCACGGTGGTGGCGATCAACGGGCGCGACTTGTGGCGCCTGTCGATCGTCGGCGACGGGACCCTGCGCACGCTTTCCGAGGAAGACGTTTCCCAGGCGTTTCGCCGTGCCGTGGGCCGTGACGACTTCGAGTTCAAGATCGTCTCCGTGATGCCCTGGATTCGCCGCCAGCTCGTGGCCGATAACTATGGCACCTCACGGGTGAAGATTGCGGGAGACGCAGCACACCTGACCTCTCCGACAGGCGGCTTCGGGATGAACATGGGCATCCAGGATGCAGTCGATCTCGGCTGGAAACTGCAGGCTATGGTCGAGGGCTGGGGTGGCGAGCACTTGCTTGACACCTACGAATTCGAGCGTCGGCCCGTTGCTATACGTAACGTGAACGAGGCGACCAACAATCTCAAGCTGATGCTCACGCCGCGCGAGAGCCTGAGCCAGGCGGTGTTTGAACCTGGCCCCGACGGGGATCGTGCGAGACAGGTTTTTGGTGACGCTTATACGAAGATGATGAAGCGCGAGTGGTACACGATCGGCATTCACCTCGGATTCCGCTATGAAGGCTCATCCATCGTCGGGGCTGACGGTACGCCGGAGCCCGAGGACACCGTCAACACCTACGTCCAGACCGCTCGGCCAGGCCATCGCGCGCCACACGTCTGGCTCAGCCCGGAACTGTCGACGCTGGATCTCTTTGGCCGCGACTTCGTGCTGATGCGCTTTGACAAGAGTCTGGCCGTCGACGCGTTGCTGGACGCAGCGGAGCGCGCCTGTGTGCCCCTGGCGGTGGTCGATATCGACCACGAGGGCGCGCGCATGTTGTATGAGCGCAAGCTTGTCCTGGTCCGCCCTGACGGCCATGTGGCCTGGCGCGACGATGTCGTACCCGAGGATTCGAACGCGCTGGTCGATATTGTCAGGGGCGTTCAGCCTCTTGGCGTCACCCATCCCGCCCTGGCAGAGGAGATAACGCGATGAGCGACGTTCCGTTCGAGCGCAACCTTTAGGGGAACAGCGTGAAATTCAGTGAAGAACAAGAGATGCTGCGGGACATGGTTCGCAAAGTCGCCAATGAGCAGGTTCGACCGCTCGTCGCCGGCATGGAGGAAACCAAGCGTTTTCCCGAAGAGCTCGTCGAAGTGTTCGGCGACCTGGGCCTGTTGCAGATGTGGGTGCCTGAAGACTACGGCGGACCCGGTGGTGACCTGACGTCGGTGTGCATCGCCAAGGAGGAAATCGGCAAGGTATCCCTGGCCGCGTCCACGTTGTGCGCCAACAATTCGATTGGGCTGATCCTGCCGCTGCTTTACTTCGGCAGCGAAGCACAAAAGCAACGCTACCTGCCGGAAGCAGCGAAGGGCCGCACGATCTCTTCGGTGGCGATCACCGAGCCCGAAGCAGGTTCCGATGTCTCGGCGATTCGCACCACGGCGCGCCGCGATGGAAGCTCCTACGTGATCAACGGGCAGAAGAGCTGGATCACCTGGGCCGCACAAGCGCATTACATGCTGCTGTTCGCCAGGACTGCCGAAGGGCGCGGTCATGAAGGCATTAGCGTGTTCCTCGTCGATACGAAATCACCAGGACTCAAGATCGGACGCAAGGAGACCAAGATGGGGCGCCACGGCTCGCCGACCTATCAGATCTTCTTCGAAAACATGCGTATTGATGCGGATTGCCTGCTGGGTCAAGAGGGCAACGGCTTCAAGGCGTGCATGAAGATCCTTGACCTCAATCGGCCCTCGGTCGCGGCGTCGTCGCTCGGTCTGGCGCAAGCTGCGATGGACGAATCGATCAGCTATGCGAAGGATCGAAAGCAGTTTGGAAAACGCATTGGCGACTTCCAGGCGATCCAGTTCAAGCTCGCCGACATGGCGATGAAAGTCGAGGCAGCCCGAACGTTGCTTTACACCAGCACACAGGAAATAGACGCCGGCGACACGGGCCGGTTAACGCTGCTTTCGTCGATAGTGAAATGCTACGTCACTGACGTGGCAATGGACGTCGCGCTGGAGGCGGTGCAGGTGCATGGCTCTTATGGCTATTCGACGGAGTATCCCGTCGAACGCTTCATGCGTGACGCGAAGCTGAACCAGATCCTTGAAGGCACCAACGAAATTCATCGGCTCATCATCGCCCGGCAATTGCTGGGGAGATGAACATGGCCGGTTTTCCCCGTGAAATTGGAAGGAATTAACATGACAACTCGTTTTCATCCAGGCTTGGGTGAAGCCGCGCAAGGCTTCCTCTCGCGACAGCATCAACTGCTGATTGGCGGTCGCATGGTCGAGTCGGATTCCGGGCGGCGCACCGACATCCTGGACCCGGCCACGGGAGATGTCATCGCCACGGCTGCCGAAGCATCGGCGTCCGATGTCGATCGTGCCGTCGAGGCGGCACGCCGCGCGTTCGAGGGGCCCTGGAGCAAGACCACGCCTTCTGAACGAACCCGGATGATGTTGCGGTTCGCCACGTTGATTGAGGCTAACGCCGACGAACTGGCCGAACTTGAATGTATCAACAGTGGCAAGCCGCTCGTGTTTTGCCGCAATGGCGATGTGGTGGGGATTGCCGAAATGCTCCGCTATATGGCGGGCTGGACCACCAAGATGGGAGGCCAGACGCCTGACGTTTCTCTGCCAGGCGAGTGGCATGCCTATACCTTGCGCGAGCCGGTGGGCGTGGTCGGGCAAATCATTCCATGGAATTTTCCGCTCAACATGGCGATGTGGAAAATCGCGCCGGCTCTGGCAACGGGATGTACGGTCGTGCTCAAGCCGTCCGAGCAAACCCCGTTGACCGCGTTGCGCCTTGGCGAACTTGCGCTGGAAGCCGGTATCCCGCCGGGCGTCCTGAATATCGTCACGGGCTTCGGCGACCCCGTGGGCGCCGCCATCGCCGCGCACCCCGGAGTCGACAAGGTCGCCTTTACCGGCTCGGGTGTGACGGGGCGGCGCATCGTACAAGCCGCGAGCGGCAACCTCAAGCGAGTGTCGCTCGAGCTCGGCGGCAAATCGCCGGTCATCGTGTTTCCGGATGCGAACCTTGAGGCCGCGGCAGCAGGCGTGTGCTCATCGATCTTTTTCCACGCCGGCCAGATATGCGCGGCGGGTTCCAGACTCTATGTGCATGAACGGGCGTACGACCAGGTGCTGGACGCCATTGCGCGACGGGCTAACAGCATCAAGCTGGGTCACGGCATGGAGAGCGGCACTGAAATGGGTCCGGTAATTTCCCGCCGTCAGCTCGAGCGCGTGACGGGATATATCCGCCGTGGCCAGGAGGAAGGTGCGACGCTTTTCGCCGGTGGGGGCCCAGTAGGCGAGCGTGGATTCTTTGTTAGACCGACGGTACTGACGGATGTGAAGCCGGGCATGGCGGTTCACGACGAAGAGATTTTCGGGCCGGTGCTGTGCGCGATGTCATTCAACGACAACGACCTCGATCGCATCAGCACTACCGCCAACGACACGACCTACGGTCTCGCTGCAAGTGTGTGGACGAGCAACGTCGGCGTCGCGCACAAGATGGCCCGGCGGCTTCAGGCCGGCATCGTCAATGTCAACGCGCTGTCGTCGCCCGACGCAGCGTTGCCCTACGGCGGCTACAAGCAATCGGGCTGGGGCCGCGAACGTGGCTACGACGCCATAGAGATGTACACCGAGGTCAAGGCCGTGGCGATCAATCTCAACGTTTAACCGTTGCGGCGGTGATCAAGCCGAAGCAGGAATCCGCGGCTTGAACATTCCACTCATTCCACTATCAGGCAGGCGCTCGACGCGAGAAGAGCGCGAAGGAGACAGGACATGACGGGCAGTATCGATTACCTGGCGAAAGATGGGCGGGCGTACATCACCATCAATCGTCCCGAGAAGAAGAACGCAATGACCAACGCAATGTTGGATCAGTTGATGGAAGGCTACGATCTCGCCGAGGCCGACGATGACGTTCGCGTGGTTGTCCTGCAGGGTGCGGGTGAAGACTTCACCACCGGGCATGATCTGGCCGAAGTGGGTAACGAGTACGGCGAGACCACCTATGACGACAAGGGCCGTCCGCGCAAACCCAGCCAGCGTGCGCGCCTTCTCCACGACAAACGTTATCTCGAGCGCTTTGAGCGCGTATTCAAATTTCTCAAACCGACGCTTTCGCTGGTCAAGGGCTATTGCCTCGGCGGCGGGCTGTATCTTGCCGAGGCCTCGGATCTCGTGATCGCAGCCGACACAGCGAAAATGGGTCATCCCGAGCAAAAGCTCGGGCTATCAGGCGCGGCCTATTTTGCAGCCTGGGAAATGATGGCGATGGGGCCGCGCAAGGCCCGCGAGCTGCTGCTGATGGCCGACGTCTGGGATGCACAAACGTGCCTCGCCAACGGCCTCGTCAACAAGGTGGTCCCGCGTGCTTCCCTCTCGGATGCCGGCGAGGAGTGGGCTGAGCGTATCGTGCGTCTGCCGCGCGACGGCATTGTCATGGGCAAGGCGGCCACCAATCTCGCGATGGAGTCCCTGGGCATCACGAGCCAGTTCTCGTATGGACACATGCTGCATACGCTTGCCACCAACGTGCGCTACGAGGCTGACGAATACAACTTCATGAAGCAGCGCCGCGACAAGGGCGTGCGCGCGTCGAACCACGATCGCGAAGCGTTCTATGTGAAGAAGGAAGAAGAATGAGCACGGCGCTGCAGGGACTGAAGATTCTCGACTTCACGCAGATGATGACGGGGCCGTTCGCGACCATGCTGCTCGGTGATTCGGGCGCCGACGTGATCAAGGTCGAGCAACCGGAGGGCGATCCGTTCCGTCGCTCGGGAGAAACCACGCTGGGTGGCGACGGTGCGTTTTTTCTGGGCGTCAACCGGAACAAACGCGGCATCGTGCTGGACCTCAAGAGCGAAGAAGGGCGAGCTGCTGCGCTCGAGTTGGCCGCACAAGCCGACGTGCTGGTTGAAAACTTTCGCCCGGGCCTGACCGACAAAGCGGGCCTGGGTTACGACGATCTGCGCAAGGTCAATCCACGCCTCGTCTATTGTTCGATCTCCGGATTTGGACGCACGGGACCGGATAAGAACCGGCCGGCACTGGACATGATCATTCAGGCCGTCTCGGGCGTGATGCAGGTGACCGGTACGCAAGAGTCCGGGCCGCTCAAGACGGGCTTCCCATTCTCTGACCTGGTGACTGCGCTCATTGCAACCATCGGGATCCTGGTCGCGTTGCAAGCTCGCGAACGCACGGGTGAAGGGCAACGGGTCGACCTGTCGATGCTCGATGCGAGCATCTTCAGTCAGGTGCCGCGCGATGTGTACTTCGACCTGACAGGGAAAACGCCGGTGCGCATGGGTAACCAGCATTGGGATATCGTGCCCAACAATACCTACGCGAGCGCAGACGGCAGGGACATCATGATCATCACGATCAACGACAAGTTCTGGCACATCCTGTGCGACGCCATCGGTGCAAGCGCACTCAAGACCGACCCGCGTTTTGCAACCAAGGACGCCCGCCTTGCGAACCGCGAAGCGGTGGACGCTCGCCTCTCGGAGATCTTCGCCAGCCGTGATCTGGCTCATTGGGAGCAGGCGTTGTCGGCTGCGGGCGCAATCTACGGAGCGGTCAGGACCTGGCCCGAAGTGTTCAGCGACCAACATGTGGTGGACACGCTGCTCAAGACCCTGCATCACCCGAAGGGCGGTGCATTCAAAGTCATCAACAACCCGCTCCAGTTTTCCGGAACGCCAACGCATATCTTGCGTTCGCCGCCGATGCTGGGTGAGCACAACGACGAGGTGCTGACGGAGAAAGGCGCGAGCTGGCGGTAAATGGCTGGGCAGGACCGGTAAATAGTCAGCTCACGCATTTGTTGAAATGGCAGTGCGGGTCAGACGGAAGGAGGATTATCCCATGCACGAGACGTGCATCATCATCGGCGCGAGTCATGCCGCCGCGCAATTGGCGCCGAGTTTGCGTCAGGAAGGGTGGCTGGGCCCGATCGTGGTCATCGGTGACGAAACCTGTCTTCCGTATCACCGGCCGCCGCTTTCCAAGGCCTACCTGTCGGGAGAAAAGTCCGCTCACGATCTGCTGATCCGTGGAGCGGATGTGTACACGCGGTTCGGCATTGAATTTCGACTGGGCGAGCGCGTCGAGTCGATCAATCGGACTAGAAAGACCATCACGCTGCGTAGCGGCGAAGAGCTCGCCTACGGAAAACTGGCAATCTGTACCGGCACGCGGGTGCAGACCGTCAGCCTGCCAGGATCGGCTCTGGCCGGTGTCCACTATCTTCGCGATATCGAGGACATCAATCGCATCAAGCTGGGCGTACGGCCCGAGGGCCGCGCGGTGATTGTGGGCGGTGGTTATATCGGTCTCGAGACGGCCGCAGTACTGAACAAACTTGGCATGCGTGTCACCGTGCTGGAGATGGCACCCCGCGTGCTGGCGCGAGTCACTGCTCAACAGGTTTCCGAGTTTTTCCAGCGCGTGCACGGCGAAGAGGGCGTCGACATTCGTACCAGCATGGCGGTGAGCGGGTTCGAAGGAGAGGCCCGCGTTGAGAGGGTCGTCTGCGCAGATGGCAGCCACTTTCCCGCGGACCTGGTAATTATCGGCGTCGGCGTGACACCCAATGTTGAACTGGCGACTGCAGCGGAGCTGGCCACCGGCAATGGAATCCTGGTGGACGCGTTTGCTCGTACGTCAGACCCCGATATTGTCGCGGCCGGTGACTGCACGATGCACCCGTCTCCATTCTATGGCTATATCCGGCTCGAGTCGGTGCCGAACGCAACGGAGCAGGCAAAAAGCGCCGCGGCCACCTTGTGCGGCAAGGAAAAACCCTACACCGCATTACCGTGGTTCTGGTCAGATCAATACGATATCAAGCTGCAAATCGCCGGCTTGAACGAGGGCTATGATCAAGTCGTGGTTCGGGGAAACCGATCAGTAGGGCGAAGCTTTAGCGCGTTCTACCTGAAAATGGGAAAGCTGGTTGCCGCAGATTGTGTGAATCGTCCTCAGGAGTTCATGGTCAGCAAAAACCTGATCTCGGAGGGCATCGAGCTTACGCCCGAACAACTGGCCGACGAGAGCATTGCACTGAAGGTTTTACTCGACGGCGCCCGGAGCGACATGTCTACCTGCGATGTACCTAACTGATTACGCAATGAGAGGAGTCTGCAATGCCAGTAATCAACTATCTCCAGTCCAACGGCAAGACCTTCGAGGTGGACGTTCCCGTTGGAAGCTCCGTCATGCAGGGAGCGGTGGACCATATGATTGAAGGGATCGCCGCCGAGTGCGGCGGTGCGTGTAGTTGCGCCACCTGCGAGGTCTATGTCGATGAGGCCTGGATAGGTGTGGTTGGCGAGGCCTGCGATATCGAGAAGGACATGCTGGAGGCCTCCAGAGCCTGGCGTACTAACAGCCGCTTGAGTTGCCAGATTGAAGTTACCCCCGATTTGAACGGCTTGGTCGTGATGATTCCTGCTGCATGAGTGCGGGTGCTCCCATCATGACGATAGGAATTAGGTCTCAGGTTCTCGTTAAATAATATTGGACCTGTGTGGGTATTGGACGGAACCTTGAAGCTAGCTCCTCTTGCACGAGGATAGACATGAAGTTTTGTTCCGAAACCATATTGTGAGAAGAGGTGATGCATGACCAGCAAAGTAGCGATTGTCACAGGATCCAATGGTCTGACCGGGCAAGCGATTTGCAAGAATCTGACCGAACGGGGCTATACGGTTGTCGGGTTCGATATTGCGGATTCCGGAAAAGGTGACTACGCGTATCGGAAATGTGATGTGACGGACTACGAACAGATCGTGGCGTCCGTTGAAGCAATCGATGCAGAATACGGAACGATTCGTGTGCTGGTCAACAATGCTGGCGTATGGCACGGCAAGACCTTCTTCGACATTGCACCGTCGGACTATGACTTCACCTATGGCGTGAACACGCGCGCCCCATTTTTCCTTAGCCAGGAAGTCGCCAGGCGCCTGATCAAGAAGGGCGGTGGTGGCGTGATTGTCAACCTCGCGTCGATTGTCGCGACGGTTGGCAGCGGCGTTCCCGATTACGGCGGTTCGAAAGCAGCGATTGTCAATCTCACCAAGAGTCTGGCGAAACCCTTGGGACCGCACGGTATTCGCGTCGCCGCAGTCTCGCCGGGCACGATAAACACAGCCATGGGCGAGAAGGTGCCGAAGGAAATTCGTGACAAGCTGATCGCCGGATCGGGCCTGCGGCGTGCAGCCGAACCTGAGGAAATTGCTGCGGCTGTGGGTTTCCTTGTTAGCGATGACGCCAGCTACATCACCGGGGCAACGCTGGACGTCAACGGCGGCCTCTGAGACGCCTGTCGGTAAATGTCTTTTTGAGCCCTTCAATCACAGGTGCGCCTTGCTTGCGCACCGCCCTGGTTCGAAGCGGCAAGCGTTCAATGTGACCGGAGGAAGAATGTCGGGATGTCCTATCAACACACCCTCTAACAAGCGATCGAACGAGCCCTCGAACACGCCCTCGTTTCCGATGCCGAGGCAGTGCCCTTTTCTTCCGCCGCGGGAATACAGGGAATTCCAGCACCAACCGGGGCCAGTCCAGGTGCAGATGTGGGATGGGACCAGCGCATGGCTGTGCACCCGCTACGATGATGTTCGCGCGGTGCTGGGCGACAATCGGTTCAGCGGTAACCCGAGCGTGCCGGGTTTCCCCAGTCTGTCAGCGGCGCGTAACGCAGTGCTCGATCTGGAGCCCGCGTTTATTCGCATGGACCCTCCGCAGCACGGTCACTTTCGCCGCATGTTGACCAAGGAGTTCATGATCAAGCGGGTCAGCGCGATGCGCCCAAAGATCGGAGCGATTTTTGACCGGTTGCTGGACGAAGTGCTCCGTAAAGGTCCTCCTGCCAATTTGGTTGAGGATCTCTTTCTGCCGTTCACCTCGGAAGTCATCGCCTGGATTCTCGATGTGCCCGCCAAGGACCATGGTTTTTTCCAGGAGCAAAGCCGGCTGAAGGTCTTGCTGGATGTCGACCCTTCAGTTCCTAAAGCCGCGTCCGAGCGTATCTTGAACTACCTGGACAATCTCATCACCGAGCGCACGAAGGATCCTGAAAACAGGGAGGATTTGCTGAGCCGCCTGATTATTGAACAAGTCCGGCCGGGGCATCTGAGCCACCGTGAACTGGTCGTCATGGCCGAGTTGCTGTTGATGGCGGGGCACGAAACGACCGCGAACCAGATGGCGCTTGGCGTGTACAGCTTCCTGAGCAATCCGGACCAGTTGCAACTCCTGCGCGACGATCCATCGCTCTTGCGCAACGCGGTTGAAGAGATGCTGCGACTTCATACCATCGTGCACTACAACGCATTTCGCGTCGCGCTTGAAGACATTGAGGTTGCAGGTCAGGTGATTCGCAAGGGCGAAGGGGTCATTGCCTTGATTTCCGGTGCCAACCACGATGCCGCTGCATTCGAGAATCCGGAGAAATTCGATATCACTCGAAAGGCGGACCACCACGTCGCGTTCAGTTACGGCATTCACCAGTGTCTGGGCCAGCCGTTGGCTCGCGTCGAACTACAGGTTGTTTTCGCTTCTCTTTTTGAGCGTATCCCTACCCTGAAATTCGCGGTGCCTCAAGACCAGATCCGCGGCAAGGGGGACCACTTTGTCCAGGGGCTGGAGACATTGCCCGTCACCTGGTGATGAATGCTGCAAAGGCAAGAACACGAATCAGGAGATGACGGCATGTCGAAATACAACTTCAAGTTGCGCATCACAGTCGATGAGGACGTCTGCGTTGGCGCCGGTCTGTGCGTGTTGTCGTCGAGTGACGTATTCGATCAGCGCGATGAAGACGGTGTGGTCAAGCTGCTACAGGTCTATCCGGATCAGGAGCTGTACGAAAAGGTGCTGGGGGCATCGCGTAAATGCCCGTCCCACGCCATCAAGGTCGAACAGCTTCCGGACCACGACCCGGTCCCGGAGGGCCGTGCTCAGTGAGTCTTGCGTGCATGCTGGCCGTGACGGGGTGACAGCGGTTCAGAGCCACGGGCGATGGCCCATTGCAACGGGTCGTAGGCTCATGTTTCCTGCTCTGCTACCTGTAGCCGCGAAGTGTCCAGAAAGAGCTGCGGATGTTTCGCGATCAACTTGGCGGCATTGGCGCGGGCGGCTTCACGCCAGGGACCGAGCAAGGCGGGAACGCGGTCCTTGTGCCATGCGAGAGACAGCGAGACGCCGGGCGTCTGCGCGTTGAGCGGGCGATACGCGACACCGAGCGGCTGCATAAGCTGCATGATGGCCGGCACTACTGCAACCCCCATCCCCGCGGCAACCAGACACGCGGACGTGTGCATGTCATGCGCTTCCTTGGCAATGTTGGGCTTGCAGTTTTCGTCTTCGAACATGTCCAGGATCCTGTCGCCATAACCCCGCTCGGTGGCGGTGCCGCGTGCTACCGCGATGAGTGGCCACGTCGCGAGTTCCTTGAGTTCCACCGCTTCAGGCACGTCATACTCGCTTCCAGCGGGAACGGCCACCACCAGCAACTCACGATAGAGCAACTCGGTAACGATGCTGTGGTCGTAGATATGTCCGCGCACTAACCCGACTTCGATCGCACCTTCCTTCAGCGCATTGATCTGCTGCGAGATGGTCATTTCCTGCAAGCTGACATCGGAATGCGGAGCCAGCTCTTTGAACAGGCGCAACGTATTGGGCAGGAAACAATAGATCGCGGTGTAAATTGATCCGACCATCAGGTGCGTCTGCGCGCCGCGTCCGGAGGCACGGACCGCCGCCATTGCCGCCGAAGCCGTGTTCAACACACGTTGTGCGTGTTCCACCAGGATCTCACCGGCAGGAGTAAGCAAGACCTTGCGTTTCTCGCGAGTGAAAAGCGCGGTGCCCAGCTCCTCTTCCAGGGAAATGATCTGGGCACTCAGAGCCGGCTGCGCGATATTTACCCGCTCCGAAGCGCGAGTGAAATTCAACTCGGCAGCCACTGCCAGGAAGTATTGAAGCTGGCGGATATTCATTTCCACGTTCCTTCTTCGGCTTTCCGGGTTTTGGCCTTGATGAAAAGACTCAACCAGTATCCAGGCGGGCGTTGCCTCGGGAGTTCGCACTTCAGGGCAGGGCCGCTTGCATACTCGGAAACAAGCTCGGGATCGCAGACGCGATGAACGGGATCGACCATGTAAAGCGCGAGACCGACGTATCGGACAAACCAGCTTAGCCTGGCGCTCACGGTTGAGTGGGTCGAGGTCGGGGTCGGCCGGGCCGATGCGCCCGATTTGCTGTGGATGCTCTTGCGCATCGCGGTCTTCACGCCAGCGAGCGTGTTTTTTAGGTGTCTCATCTGTCTCCACCATGCTTCAAAGGCCTCTTGCGGGCCGTGTTCAGCGTCCGTCTCATGCCAATCCCGCCTGGAAAAAGAAACGCGTTTACGTTGGCGGACGTTCGATTGACTACTGAGTAAGCTATCGAAACGAGCAGAGATGATCAATAATTGATCATCTCGAAAACATTACGGATCGTCTCAATTGGATGTTCTCAATGACATCGTCAGATTGATGCGCCCACAGGCGGTGCTGTGGAAAACGGTCGACGCTCAAGGTCGCTGGGGAATGACCGTTCCGCCGCGCGACGAGCCTCGTTTCTGCCTCGTAGTGGCCGGGCACTGCTGGTTTCTGCCCGATACAGGGCCCGCGCTGCTGATGCGGCAGGGTGACTACCTGTTGCTGGCCGCGAAGCCCCGCTACAGCCTGGCAAGTGACCCGGACGTGGGGCCACGGCTGGCCGCGCTCGCGGACAAGGCAAACGAAGGCGACTACGTTCGCTGGAACGACGGGGCGGGCGGCGAGGCAATGCGGCTCATCGGCGGCTATTTCCAGATCGAACCCGAGCATGCCGCGCTGCTTTCGGGGTTGCTGCCCGATCTTATTTACATCCGTTCGTCTGACGAAGAGGCGGGGCGCCTCACGCGCGTGCTGGAACTCATCGGCGAGGAGGCGATGTGCGAATTGCCGGGTCGGGAACTGGTGATGAGCAGGCTGGTGGAAGTCATGCTGGTCGAAGTGCTACGCCGGCCCGTGCAGCACTTGCAGGGACAACGCACGGGATGGTTTAGTGGCATGGCTGATCCGCATATTGCGTTGGCGCTACAGAAGATGCATGCCGATGTCGCTTGTCACTGGACGGTGGCGACGCTTGCAAAACAGGTTGGCATGTCGCGCGCCGTTTTCGCACGCAGATTTTCTGAACGCGTGGGCGTGGCGCCGGCAACCTACCTCTCGAACTGGCGAATCGCGCTTGCCAAGGACGCGCTGCTGCACAGCGAGCGCTCCATCAATGATATTGCGCTGTCGATTGGTTATCTTTCCGATAGCGCCTTCAGCACGGCATTCAGCCGCATTGTTGGATATGCTCCGGCGTCTTATCGAAGGGCCGGGCGAAAAGGCGGTGACGGCGCGTCAGCCTGAAACAGCTATAGGCGGATCTGCTTGAACCATCGTTTTTTAGTATTTGCCCCAGCGTCCCGCGACGGCTTATCTTCTGCACATCATGATGTCTTGTAGGAATCCGTATTTTTGAATTGAAAGACGGATTCAGAACGGGGCATTTCTCGAATGGTTTGCAAGAGAGCGCGATATGCTGAAGGTGTGCATTTTTGGGGGCGGCGCGATTGGGGGCTACATCGCAGGTCATCTCGCCCGGTCGACGCAATGCGAAGTCAGCGTGATCGCGCGCGGCAAGACACTTGACGCCATTCGCGCACGCGGCATCAGGATCGTCACTCCGTCGGAAGACTTTACCGTCAGCGTCAACGCCTGCTCGGACCCTCGTGAACTGGGTGTGCAGGACTATATCTTTGTCACGCTCAAAGCCCATCAAGTCGATGAAGCGCTGGGTCAGATAGCGTCCCTGATGGATAGCGACACCGTCGTGCTGCCGCCTACCACCGGTATCCCTTACTATTTTTTCCATGGTTCGCAGGGCGCGCTCAAGGACCGGCAAATGCCCCGCATTGATCATGAAGGTCATCAATGGCGCGCGCTTCCCGCCTCCCAGGTGCTGGGCTGCGTGTACTGGATCGGTGCTCACTCGATCGAGCCTGGCGTGATTGCCCAGGACGGTGCCAAGGCAGGTTGCCCTGTCGGCGAGCTGGACGGCATTCATTCAAAGAGAGCGAGCGACCTCAGCGAACTCCTGACGGCAAGCGGTATTCCCTCAAGGGTCAGCGACGACATACGCGCGGCGATCTGGGTCAAATTCGTCAACAGCTTGTGCTGGAACCCGGTAGCGGTGCTGACCCAAGGCTCGCTGGGCGAAATGCGCGACGCGGGCGATGTCGTTCCTGTCGTCAAGGCCATGATGCTGGAAGCGGATGCCATAGCGTCGCGAATCGGCATCCGCGTTGGACCGGACGCGGACAAGCGCATTGCAATGACCTTAAGCGCGGCGCATCACAAGATGTCCATGCTGCAGGATCTCGAAGCCGGCCGTCCTTTTGAACTTGAGGCGCTGGAGAGATCATTGCATGCGGTGCGCGAGTTGACAGACGTGCGCACACCAACGCTGGACGCCGTCCTGGCTATGGCGCGGCTTCGGGCTCGAACCGCGGGACGCGCGAGCGCAGGGCACGCGCACTGAAGTGCATATCGACGGCGTGCTCCCGGACAAGGCGGAGTGCGCAGGCATCACCATTCAATCGATCTGAGGAGCGGTACCGATGACATCCAGCTCATCTTCGTTAGCAACCGGTTTGAACGACGACTTCCGGCGTCCCCTTGAAGGCTGCAAGGTCGTGGAAGCATGCAGCTATATTTCCGGACCCTTCTGCGCGCAGATGTTGTCCGACCTGGGCGCCGACGTCATTAAGGTCGAGCCTCCATCCGGCGACCCTTATCGAAACTTCGGCCATAGCTGGGAAGGTGTCGGCACGGTGTGGACCAATTCGAACCGGGGCAAGAGAAGCGTTGTGCTGGACCTCAAGTCGCCAGAAGATCTATCACGATTCAAGGAGCTGCTGAGCCACGCGGATATCTATATCGAGAACTGGCGTCCTCATGTTTCAGCATCATTCGGCCTGGGCTTCGACCAGTTGAGTCAGCTAAATCCGCGGCTCGTACAAGTGTCTATTACCGGCTACGGCCCTGACGGCGAGCTGGCGAAAGAGCCCGCATTCGACGCGCTGATTCAGGGGCGTACTGGCTTGTTGAGTTACGAAGCCGCGGGAGGTACACCGCGTGCGACGAACACGTTTCTCGCCGACAAGGTTGCCGCTGTCTTTGCCGCGCAAATGGCACTTTCAGGGCTTATTGCGCGCGACAAATCACAGAAGGCCGTTCATCTCGAGACATCGATGCTGGACATCATGTCCTACTACAACTTTCCAGACATGTTCCATAACCGGACGTTTCTTGACGACGATGCCCCGGTGACGCTGGCTCCTCAGCCGGTGCTTGCGACCAGTGATGGTTATCTGGTGCTCTCGCCGGTTTCCGGCAAACAGCTCAGCAGAACGCTCGATGCCGTCGGGCATCCTGAATGGAAAGATGAAATCAAGAGGATAACTGATCGTAGGGAAATGACCCATGCGTTCTTCACGCGAGTGGCAGGACCGCTCAAGGACAAGACCACGGCCGAGTGGCTCGAGCGCTTTCGCGAACTGGACGTTCCCGCAGGTCCGGTAAATGAACCGAGCGTGCATTTGACCGACCCGCAGGTCATTCACAACGAGCTGTACTCGCAGCTGCAAACACCGGCCGGGACGCTCAGGGCGATTCGCTATCCGGCCCGTTACAACGGGCATTTGCTGAAGCCGCGCGGCCCCGCACCTGGGCTTGGCGACAGTAACGGTGAGTCGTTCAAAGGCTGAGACGATGCGCAAATCCGGTCAGACATCGATCATGATGGTCCACATGCATTTGCACGCCAGATACCCATGCAGCATCGGTTACCTCTCCTGTTCAATTAGTTGGTTTGCGGAGCTGATGGTGACCGGCGAGATCGGCCGCGATGATCCCAGGGGCGTTGAAGGGCGTATTGACGGGCTGCCAGGATGGCAATGGGTTGCGCATGAATAACGGGAGGCCGACGTGCCGATACTCCTGAGGGGTGTTGAGGGAATCAAAGCCTACGCAGGCTTTAATCTGGGCAAGAGCAGTTGGATTGAAATCAACAAGGACATGATCAACGGGTTCGCGTCCGCGACCGATGACCGGGACTGGCTATCCATTGACGAAGAAAAAGCTGCGCTTGGACCGTTCGGAGGCGCTATTGCCCAAAGTTACCTCGTCCTGAGCCTGATCGTTCCGCTGCTGTCCGATATCTACCTTCTCGAAGATATCGGGCTGGGCATGCAATGCGGAATTAATCAGCTGCGGTTCGTGGCGCCGGTGCCGGTGAACTCGAGTATTCGGCTGGATGCGACCCTGAAGTCGGTCGAGGCGGTGGGTGAGGGCGCCCAGTTGGTACTGGGATGCGTGATCGAGTGCGATGCCAGCAAGCAGCCGGCACTCGAGGCCGAGATCGTCTATCGATGCTGGCCATCATGGTCGAAGCGACGACGCTGGGCAGATATATGAATGCGGGCTAGTGTTGTCGAGTGCTGACGGGCAGCTATGACGGCGCGGCGACGTCGAACTCGATAACCCGGAGAAAAATATGAGTTCGGTGGACCGGTTTTCCGATCGCTCCCTGAAGGCGCGAGCAAGGACCGTGGTGATTGGCGCAGGGCTGAACTTGTTCTTGGGTACTGGCCAGGTGTTGCTGTTCAGTTTTGGCGTTTTCCTCAAGCCGATCATCGTGGACACAGGATGGTCGAGGGCGGAAGTGAGTTCTGCCGTACTGTGGGGCCAACTTCTCGTCGCGCTCGCGTCGCCTTTCACCGGACTTGCGGTCGACCGGTTTGGTGCAAAAAGGGTCGCGCGTTTCGCCGGTCCGTCGTTAGGCATAGGAGTGGTGCTTATCGGCCTGATGTCGAGGAGCGAGGAAAGTTTCGTGTTCTTTTTCGCACTGAGCTTCCTGCTGGGCGCCGCGCAAGTGCCGGTTCCCTACGTCAAGGCCGTAGCGAACTGGTATGACAAACGCCTTGGCCTGGCACTTGGTTCAGCAATGATCCTCAGTGGCGCAGGGGTAGCGCTATTGCCGCCGATATCTGCCGCGCTCATCGATGCATTTGGGTGGCGCATGGCCTACGTGGGACTGGCGGTCATTGTCTGGCTCGTGAGCGTTCCGTCTGTGGCGTTCCTCATTCATGAGCCACCGGCCGGGAATGCTGCATCAGATCTGGATGCCCGTAATGCGTCAAAGATGGCCTCGGGCGGGTCTGACGGAATGAAGTTAGTCCAGGCAGTACGAACGCGTCCGTTCTGGATGATTGCTGTTAGCTTTTTTCTGATTTCGGCCGTCGTCGGCGCGGGCACACATGTTCTGCCTATTATTTTGTCCGACTACGGACTGAAAACACAGCAGAGCTCGTTTGTCATGACGTTGGTCGGCGTGGCAATGATGGTCGCCCGATTCGGCTTCGGGATGTTGCTCGATCGATTTCGCGCGCCGCGCCTCACCGCTCTGGTATTTCTCGGCGCAGCAGCAGGCTTTTTGTGCTTGACCTATGGAGTGTCTGCTATCACGGTACCAGTCGCCGCAGTGCTAATAGGTCTGGCACTGGGTGCAGAGGTCGATGCACTTGCATACATGGCCTCGCGCGCATTCGGGCGACAGCATCTGGGCTCCATTTACGGCGTATTGATGTTTTGCTTCAGTTTCGGACTCGGGTGCGGTCCGGCAGTATTCGGACAGGTGTACGAATATACGGGTAGCTATCACGATGCGTTCTGGCTGGCTGCCGCCGCGGCCGTTGTCGCAACCCTGACTGTTCTAGTGGTCAAGGATACAGATCTGAACGGGGCGGCGGGTGCCCCACGCTGCAGCAAGTGCGCTCCGTGCGCGACGCAGTAGCATCAATAACAACGGGGGTGCATGCATCGCCGGCATATCTTCGACGGGTATGTCTTGGGCCGCGGGTGCAGTGCGTCTCGCTTATTTTGCTCGGGAGCCGTCAGCTATCCCGCCGACACTTGTCGCGGCCACTTGGTTGTTGTTTGCTACCTTTGCCTCTGCGGTCTGGATGTCGACTGGATAGGTCGTGTCGTCGAGTCCCGCCGGACTGTATCCTGCCATTTCGACCTGGATAAGTTGCGCCTTTACGTCAGCACGGCTGAGCGGTTGACTCGTCTGTGCAAAAACGGGCATTGCAGCGGCGAGCAAAGAGACCACGAAAACCTTTGATATCTTCATAATGTGAACCCTCGAAATTGGTAATTTTGCGCAGAACGGTCATGTCACGGCAGAGATCGTAGTTTAATTAAGAGCACGCTTAAAAACGATCACCGAACACGCAAAGGATTGTTACGTACAGGCGAACAGTGATTATTCGGGATGGCAAGCGCAGACGGCACCGACAGGGCTCAGTTCAGGAGATGCTCACTCAGCAGACGGCAGGGTTGGCCGCTGCCATGTCTGCACCCCGGAATCCAATTACGCGCGACCTGGTTTTACTTTTCCAAGCGCCACCAGGATCTTCTCGGGCGTGATGGGTTGTGACGTGACTCGGGCATGGAATGGCGTGAGGGCATCATTTATTGCGTTCATCACGGCTG
>NZ_JAQGMM010000043.1 GCF_028292365.1 Caballeronia sp. | reverse complement strand
GTCACGCTTCTTTCGTCGGTGCACGCAATCAATATTGGCGGCGTTGGCGCGATGCTCGGCGAGCTCTTTCCACGCTCCGTGCGGGCAACCGGTGGCGCTGTGGTCTACAGCCTGGGCGTCGCGATCTTTGGCGGCTTCGCGCAATTCTTCGTGACGTCGTTGATCGTGGCGACCGGCAGTGCGCTGGCGCCCGCGTGGTATGTGATCGGCTGCGGTCTGCTGGGGTTGATCGCCGTCGCATTCATGGATGAAAAGTCGCGGAAGGCGCTGGATTGACAACCCTCAGCGCTCGAATACCAGCAACGTCGACGTCGCCGATGCATACAAACGCCCGGTCGCATCGGTCAGCGTGGCTTCAGCGAACGCGGCGCGCCGGCCAATCGAGATCACGCGGCCTTCGGCCCGCAGTAATCCGGAATCGCGCGTGACCGCTTTGTGATACGCGATCTTCAACTCAAGCGTGGTGTACGCCTGCGCAGCCGTGAGCCGTGAATGCACGGCACAACCGCAGGCGGAATCCAGCAGCGTGGCTGCGTAGCCGCCATGAACCGTGCCGATCGGGTTATACGCGTGATCGCCGGGTATACCGGCGAAGACAGCACGGCCGGCATCGACTTCAACGAAATCGAAATTCAGCGACTCCAGAATCCCTGGCTTGCGCCCCGACGACATCAGCGCCCGCAAATGCGCGAGGCCGTCGAGACCCGCGCCAGTTTCATCGATCAGGCTCATCGTTTCATCTCCGTTTAGTTTGAAAACGATAATACCTGTGAATATGCACACTTCGCTGAAATACGACCGATCGTAGCCGCTAAAAAGACAGCGCAATCAGTGCGGCGTCTCATTCAAGTCGTATTTCATGACTCGTCCGTGGCGCCCTTCCAGATCCCGCTCGCTGCTGTAGACATCGCCATCAAGCAAGCGGCGCTGCGTCAATACGGCATCTAGCGCGGCCAGATCGGTGGCATCGAGCGTCGCCTGCATCACGCGCAAGTGATCGGGTAAGTGATCGCCGCGCCGCACGCCAACAATAATCGCTGCGACCTGCGGTTGCTGAAGCACCCAGCGCATCGCGATAGTCGGAATGGACACCGCATGGCGCTCCGCAATCCCCTTCAGCGAGACTAGAAGCTGCTGAAACAAATCCCAGCCCCCGAAGTCATCGATCATCAGTTTGTATTTGACGAGCGACCGGTTCTCGAGATCATCGGTCGGCTCGCTCTTGCCAAGCCAGCGCTCCGACAGAAAACCTCCCGCGACGGTGCCGTAACACAGCAGTTGCATGCCCGCGTTCGCGCAAAACGGCGAAAGAGTTGGCAGCGGACGCTGATCGAGCAACGAGTACTGAACCTGCATGCTGACGAGCGGCGTCCCGCCTTCAACAAGTTCGCGAGTGTGCGCGGTATCGAAATTGGTGCCGCCAAGATGCGTGATCTTTCCTGCCTGCTGCAATTCAGTCAGCCAGTGCGCCGTCTCGAGATAACGCGGCACGTTGTAGTCCCACCAATGAAATTGCACGAGATCCAGACGTTCGACACCCAGGCGAGCCAGCGACCGGTCGATGGTCCGTTCGACCTGCTCACGATCAAGCGTGGGCAGCGTCGCGAGATCCGGCACGTACTTGGTGTGAACGCGCAAATCACGAAGGCTGTCATGGCCGTTGCGAGCAAGGTAGTCACGGCGGAATTCACCGATCATTTCTTCCACGCCCGTGTAGATATCCGCGCAGTCGAACGTCGTGATACCGGCTTCGTAGTAGGCCGCCATGTCGGCGATTGCCGCGTCTCGATCCACCGAACCGTGGCCACCGGCAAGCTGCCAGCCGCCCTTGAGCAGACGCGAAATGGTGTAGCCGGGGGCCAGGTCGATGCTGTACTGCGAACTCATTGCTGTTGCTCCGTAGAGGGAAGTTTGACGGCCGTGGTGTCGGCATGACTAAAGCGGCGCAGGCCTGAGCGCACGATCCTGAAACGCGAGGGGCAGTTTGGATCGGGACAGGCGACTTCGGCGTCGGTGCTCATCCAGTCGTTCGGATGCAGCCGCCGTTGCTTGGACGCAAGCAGCGGCAACAGCGCGGCGAGCGAGTAAATGGAGAAGCCCTGGCCGGGCGGCAGATGAAGCATCTCCCCCTTCAGCTCGAAGTAGTCACCCACTTTGGCGCCGCAATACAGCTTCGCTCCGTCCGGCGCGACGACCTCGACGCGCAGGTCGTATAACTCGAAATCGTCGTCCGCGGAGCTGGTCGGGTCTTGGGTGGAAGGCATGGAACTCTCCTGGGATAGGGTGGTGATAACCGCTCAGCAGTCGTGCCGCATCGACAAGCAAAGTATTTTCGTGCAGCCTGAACATACAGTTGGGTCGAGTGTACGTATCGTTATTTTGTACGTCAATACTGCACCGCCATGCCCGACTGATGATCTTTCCAGGCATTTCCCCAGCCATATATCGAAAATACATCCCGTTTATTTTTGACACGCTTGAATTTATGTGCTGCCTGAGTGCACACTTCATCTCACAATATGTGCAGTCAGAACTTACAGGAGGTGGCATGGACAGCAGCTTTCAAGGCGAGCGAAGTCGCCCTCGTCATTGGTATCGATGGATGCTGGTCATTCCGTTCATCTGGCAAGCCGCGTTGGCGCCAGTGGTAAACGACATCGCTGCGAGACCGTTTGGATTGCCCTTCCCCATGTTCTGGCAGATGGCAGGCATTGTTCTCGCGAGCATTGTCATAGGGCTGGTGTTCTCCATGGATCGCCGCGCGGGCGTGGAAGACGAGGAAGCCGCCTTCCTGGAAAAAACCTCCGCCTCCACCGGAGATGCACAATGAAAATAGCCATCGTGTTGTGCATCCTGCTTGCGACGGTGGTCGGCGCAGTCGCTTACGGGCGGCGTACTCGCAAAAGCGCAACGCTCGCGGAGTGGGCGGTCGGCGGTCGCAGCCTGGGTACGCTGATCTTCTGGTTCATGAATGCCGGCGAGGTCTACACCACCTTCGCCGTGCTCGGTATTTCAGGCTACGCATGGGCGCTCGGAGCACCCGCGTATCTTGCGTTCTGCTCTGTGTCGATGAGTTATGCCGTCGGGTATTGGCTAATGCCCCGGATCTGGAAAGCGGGCCGCCTCGGCAAGCTCGTCACGCAAGCCGACTTCTTCGCAGCGCGCTTCGATGCGCCCTGGCTTGGTGTGATCACCGGCGTGATCGGGATCGCCTCGCTGATCGTGTATGTCCAGATCCAGTTGGTGAGCCTTGGATTGATCGTGCAACTCACGCTCGATGACGCCATCTCGAGCCACGCGGCGACCATCGTTGCAGGGCTGCTCATGATTGCGTTCGTGTTCGTCGCGGGGATCCGCTCGGCCGCGTTCGCTGCGGGCGTGAAGGACGTGCTGATGATCATCGTCGTGGTGTTGCTGAGCGCGACAGTGGCAAGCAAAGTGGGCGCCGGGTCGCTGCTCGATATCTTCGGCATGGTCGAAGCGAAGCATCCGGGCATCGGCAAGTTCCCGGGACTCGACGCGAGTTCACCCACCACCGCGATCTGGCTGATGACCTCGGCGATCAACATCGCGCTGGGCAACTGGGTGTTTCCGCATCTGTTCCAGATGTCGTACTCGGCGCGAAGCGCGACCTCCATTCGACGCAATGCCATCTGGCAACCGCTGTATTCGCTCGCGTACTTCTTCATCATCCTGCTCGGCTTTGCAGCGCTGCTCGCCAATACGCATCCACCCGGCGACAACCTGAATGCCGCGTTGCTGCAGTTTGTGTCGGAGCGTTATCCGTCGTGGGTGATCGGGCTCGTGGCCGGAACCGGATTCCTGCTTGCACTTGCACCGGGCGCCCTGCTGCTGGTCGCGGCGGGTTCGATCTTCACGCGAAATGTCGTGCGGCCGTTTGCTCCGCGTCTGAGCGAAGGTCAATCGCTGGCGTTATCGCGTGCCTCGCTGGTGTGTTTTGCCGCTGTAGCCGTGTATTTATCGCTTGCCCAAAAGGGATCGCTGGTCAAGATTCTCCTTGATGCCTACTCCGCTATCGGCATGCTTGCTCCTGGAGTGTTTCTGGGTTTCCTCTGGAAACGCACGAGTGCGACGGGCGTTCTGGCCGGCTTGTTTGCGGGTTTTATCGCGTTGCTCGCGCCGTTCTCCGCGCATTACTGGGGGTCGCATTGGCCGCAATGGGAACCCGGCTTGATCGCCATGGCGATCAATGCGGGCGTGACCATTCTTGTCAGCCTCGTCACGCCCGCACCCGCGCCGGCCGCTGTTGAAATCGGCCTGCTCGACAGCGCCGCGCCGCCGGCAAGTTCCCGCACCGGCTACAAGCTCGGCGCGTGAGACGCCGTCCCTGACTCACGATCGCTGACACGCGCTCAACCCTTCCTTCGCCTTAACCGCGTTCGCCCAAGCCGCCATCGGAGCATGGCGAACGCGTCCCGCTTTGCACCCTCGACACGCCTTCTGGAGATCGCCGTGAAAAAGAGCTGGTTCTGTATTGGCGCGTTAATCGCGTCACCTCAAGTCGTATTCGCTCAAAGCAGCGTGACGCTTTATGGACTCGTCACGGCTGGGATTACTTACGTCAACAACACCGGCAAAGGACCTGTGTATGAGACCGAAACCTGCGCGCCGCCAGGATGCAACCGATGGGGATTGAAAGGCCGCGAAGACCTCGGCGGCGGCAACGCAGCGATCTTCACTTTGGAAAACGGCTTCAACATCCAGAACGGAAAGTTAGGTCAGGGAGGCACTGAATTTGGCCGGCAGGCGTTCGTCGGATTAACGAATAACTACGGGACCATCACGCTTGGGCGCCAGTACGATTCGCTGTCGGATACGGTCGGCATGTTTCCATCGAGCAATAACTTTGCGACTGGCTACGGCTCACATTTCGGCGACCTGGACAACCTGAACCAGTCGATCCGCATCAACAACGTGATCAAGTATGTGAGCCCGGTCTGGAACGGCTTGCAAGTCGACGGCATGTTCAGCCTGGGCGGTCAGGCGGGCGACTTCTCGACGAACAGGGTATGGGCGCTGGCGGGTTCCTATACGGCCGGCCCCTTTGCGTTTGCCGCCGGTTACCTCGATATCAACACGCCCGCGACCAGCGCGAACGGTACGGGTGGCGTGTACGCGTCAAATGGAAACTATGTAGGATCGCTCAGCAACTACGTTGCACTGCAGGACGCGAACGCCATGAAAGTCCTTAGCGCAGGCGCGTCATACTCCATAGGCAATGCGAACGTCGGGCTGGTCTATTCACATACGCTTCTGAAGAACAGCCAGTATTTCGTGGCGAATGGTTTTTCCAACGCCGGTAGCGGCAGCGATTT
>NZ_JAQGMM010000008.1 GCF_028292365.1 Caballeronia sp. | reverse complement strand
TCTACGATATAGACACGCCGCTCAAGCAGTTCGTTTTGACACGACCGGATCTTGTACGGCACTGCCGCGCAGTACGTGCAGCGATAGCCAAGCCGGCCTGACTATGACGCATACCGGAGCAATTTGGCGGCAAGCGCTTCGGGTGCGCTGATCATAGCGTCGTGTCCGGTTTCTATCTCGTCCCATGTCCAGTTGTCTTGAGCGCGCACGAAGTCGCGACTCGCTTGCAACGGCTCGTACACCGGATCGATGCACTGGATGTACACCTTCGGGATTGCGCCGCCCACGGGTCCGTTGAGCGTTATGGGGTCGTCGAAGGTTTTCAGCGGATGCGGTGTGCAGTTACGTTCCAGCAGCGCCATCTGGGTGGGTTCGAACACGCCGAATGCACTCGCGGGCGGCACGGGAATGGAGAGGCCGCCACTGGATTCATTCGATTGCAGGATGCGTTGCGCCACGATCTCGGGCGCAAGCCGGGAGAATGCCGTCTGTCCGTGTTCGAGCACGACGGCATCAAGATATACGAGTTGACGAATGCGCTTCGGCACGCGATCCGCCGCACCGGTGATCGGTAGTCCGCCAAAACTATGGCCCACCAGAACGACGCCGGACAGGTCTTCATATTCGAGGACATTGACGACATCCTGGATGAACACACCGAGATCGATAGCCTTCGAAAGCAGATGCGCACGTTCGCCGAGGCCGCTGAGCGTAGGGGTGAAGACCCGATGTCCGTGCGCGCGCAAGATTTGGGCGACGGTTTTCCAGCACCATCCGCCGTGCCAGGCGCCGTGAACCAGTACGTAGGTTGTGCCTTCGCGTGCAGTGGTTGCATCCATCAGATTGTAAGGGCTTGCCAAGTCCGTCTCCGTCTTTGTCTCTCGCGCGGCGCGATCATTCAAGCTGCGCTCAAACCGAAATAGTACGCGCAACACCGCGCTCGATGTGCGGCCGCCGTTGCGCTTGCGAACGCTTCTAAACCGCGCCGCGTTCCTCTTGCGAGCGCTGATTCCCCGGCCCCGTTGACAATGAGACGACAGCCGCAAACCCGCCGCCTTCACGCTGCATCAACTGAAGTTCACCGCCATGCAGTTTCGCGATCCTTTCGACAATAGCCAGGCCCAACCCAGTCCCCCCCGGATGCGTGCCTGTCGATCGCCCCCGTTTGAACGGTGTTTTCAACGCATCCAGATCGCCGCCATTCACGCCTTCGCCGCGATCAGCGATCTCAACGTACGCGGTGTGACTGACAGTGTCGGTCCACGTCCGTGCCGACAACCCCACGCGACCGTACAGCACCGCATTCTGCATCAGGTTCATCAGCACGCGCATGACGCTGATCGGACGGAACGCGAACGGTCGCAAGTCGCCGAGAGTGAGTTCGAACACGTGACCAAGACCCGCGAAGTCGGCGGCAAGATTGCTGACCAGCGCGTCGAGGTCGCTGATCTCGGCCGCTTCACGCGTGCCGCTACCGGCATAGTCCATGAACTGCTGAAGAATGGCGTCGATTTGATCGAGATAATGATCCGTCGAAATCGCGAGTTCAGCATGTTCTTCCGATGGCGATGTCATGGCCACGGCGAGGCGCAGCTTGGTCAATGGCGTGCGGATATCGTGGGAGATACCGGCGAGCATCAGGGAACGGGTTGCATCGGCTTCCTGCAACGCGTGGACCATCTGGTTGAATGCGACGCTGACCTGAGCAATCTCGGTCGGTCCATCCACGCGCAGCGCTTGCGGAGCCTCTCCTGAGCTCAAGCGGCGTGCTGCGTTGGCGAGCTCGCGCAACGGCCGGTTGATGTGGCGCTGGATCAGATAGGCGGTCACGATGGCAAGCCCGGCGAGCGCGAACGATAGCGCAATAGCCGAGAGCATGCCGTCGTTGTGTGCGGCCTCGGGAACGGGCAGCGCGATCCAATAAGGTTCGTGACCCAGATGCGCACGAATCCAAAGCCGTTGTTCGCCTTCTGTTTGCCATTGAACTTCCATATTCGCGGGAAGATGTTGGCGCAAGGTATCGATAAAAACATCGCGCTGATAAGTCCGATAAAAATTGCGCCATGTCACCTGAGGTTCGGAGGCAGCGCCGGCGGGGAATTGCCGGCTGGCTTCGAAGCGAGCCGCGAGTCCGCTCTGTGCGTCAGGGGCGGCAGTCTCCAGCAGGTCATCCAGCGTTTGCACGTAGATCGCGAAAGTCTCGGCGGCACGTTCTATCCGCGGTCTCTGGACGAAGTGAATTAGTACGCTTAACGAACTAATCTGGCTGACGATGACCAGCGCGACCAGCAACGCGATATTGCGTGCGAACAATGAGCGCGGCAGCGCCATTGGGCCGATGCGTGGGCTCATGGGAGGGTTCACAGGAGGGCTCATGCGGCGGCTCACGGTTCGACTTCCGCGACCAGCATGTAGCCCACGCCCCACACCGTTTTGACGAAGCGCGGCTTCGACGGGTCGGCTTCCACGATCTGCCGCAACCGCAGCACTTGTACATCGATACTGCGATCAAGTGCATCGTGGTCGCGTCCGCGCGAGCGGGCGATCAGGTTGTCGCGGCTGACAGGCCGGTTCGGTGAGGCGCCCAGCGCGTTCAATAGCAGCATCTGGGTCGAATGAATCTCGAACAACTCGCCCGACTTGTACAGGCGCTGTTTGCCGAGATCGAGGAAATAGTCGCCGAAACGTACGGTCTGCGACCTGAGTACAGGCTCGCCCGCCGCGATCTTCTGGCGTCTCAGCAGTGCGCGAACACGTGCAACGAGTTCACGTGGCAGGAACGGTTTGGCGAGATAGTCGTCAGCACCGGTTTCGAGACCAATGACCTTGTCGACCGGATCACCCTTGGCGGTGAGGATGAGAATGGGCAGGGTCTGGCCTTCGGCACGCAAGCGCCGGCAGACCGACAGCCCGTCCTCCTGATCCATCATCAGGTCGAGGATCAGCAAGTCGAACGGCTCGCGCTGCAGATAACGATCAAGCCGCTTGCTGTCGGCGACTACCCGGACTTCGAATCCGTGACTGCTCAGGAAACGCTGCAGCATGTTGCGCAACTCGGCTTCGTCGTCGAGAACAATGATCTTCGGCTGACTCTCCATTCACGCCTCCTTCGATGTGTCGATGTGCACGACGGTCGGGCTTCGTGACGTTCGGCAAGCCGCTGTGGCAGTGCTTGGAACGGCCGGCTTTTAAATCACGGGCTCTGCGCGCTCGCCTTCAGCTGGTTGAGGGGGGCGACCGTCACGCAACCGGCGAGCGTCAGGAGGAGCGCCACGCTGGCTGCAAGAAGATGGCAAGACGAGAAGGCAAAGTGGTCCTCAGTTCAAAGACAATAGTCCAATAGTCCGGTAAGCACAGAACAAAAAGCTTCCACCCGCCGTCGCATCACCGTCAGTGCGATGTCGCGCGCTGCTGCATGAATTGTTCGATTTGCGGAAGTGTGATGTAACCGGCTTTTTGCGCGTCGATCTGATCGAAGTTCCGCGCGACCATCGGCATGCCTTGCGCTGCTTGCGCCTGGGTCAGCTTGCCGTCGTGCGTGGTGTTGGCCGCTGCAAAGCGCGCCTGCAATTGTTGCATCGCGTGCTCCATGCGTTGCGGGCTGACCGGGGGTTGCGGTGTGGTTTGCGCCTGTGCCATAGCGCCCGTGCTGGCGAAGGAGGCGGCAATGGACAGGATAAAGATGGCAATCTTGCTTTTCATGATGTTCTCCAGTGAATTCCAGTGAATGTAGGGTTCGCTTGCCATTGGTTGCGGGTGTTTGCGGATGTTTGCGTTCCGCCGCTTGAAGCGGTCCCGGTCAATGGCAGACCGAAGCTTATCGGCCAGCGCCGGAAAATGAATGACAAACCGGCTACGAATCATGTCACTGCATGTCATGGGTCGGACCCGAAAACTAAGCATCTGCTCCCAACAAAAATGCTTGCTCCGACATTTGAGCGCCGATGATCCGTGACATCGAATGAAATATGTTTTGACGTGGTTTTCAACCGCAGTTTGCGTATCTTTCGGTGGTCGGCGCTACGAGCGCTTCAACGGATTCGCAAGGCTCTCAAGCAAGGCGAACCACCCGGCGGAACGGCTTCCAAAGCGAAGGCGAAACCTGCCGAACGAATCGAAGGGAAATTGACATGAACATTCGTCTTATCAGTGCATCCGCCGCCACCGCTCTCGGCCTCATGCTTTCCACCGGCGCTGAAGCGCGGACATTTGTTGTCTACGCCGGACCGGCAGTGGTCTATGTACCGCCGCCACGGCCGGTCTATTACGCCGTTCCGGTTCAGCCCAGGTATGTCGCGGTAGTGCCCGCAGCTGCTGTGGTTGCGGTTCCCGTGCCGGCGCCGAAGCCAGTGGTGTATGTGCCGGTGCAAAGCAGCTACGCTGCCGTGCCTGTGGCGAACGTAAGGTACGCACAACCCGTCACCATGGTTCCGATTGCCGGAATGCAATGACCGAATTGACGTTTTTGGCTCGGTAGCCGTCATTGGCGGGGCGACGATTGAAGCGCAAAGAGGTGAAGAATATGTTCGCCTGGGCGCGGTTGACGCTCTGACGAAGAGGGTGGGACATGAGTCTGCGCCGGACGATGGCTACGGCATTTATTCCTCTGGAGGAGGTGATCCATGTGCGTTCATTCGATATGTTCTTTGTCACGGCGGCGCGCGCTCTTCGCCGGTGTGGCGTCCGCGACTCTCGCTGCATTTTCGCTACACGATGCGCGGGCAGATCAACCTTCCGTGGGGCCTGGTCCCAACGCGATTGCACCCTCGGATGCGCTCGCTCGGCTGCTGCAGGGCAACAACCGATATGCGGCTAATACGCCTGAAAACAAGGACTATTCCGCTGGCCGGGCGGCACGGGTCACGGCGCAATATCCTGTTGCGGCAATTGTCGGTTGCGCGGATTCGCGGGTTTCGCCTGAATTGGCGTTCGATCAAGGCCCGGGCGATTTGTTCGTCGTAAGAGTCGCCGGCAATTTCATCAACGACGATGGACTCGCCAGCCTGGAGTACGGGGTGAAGTTCCTGGGTGTACCGTTGATCGTGGTGCTTGGACATACACATTGCGGGGCTGTCTCCGCCGCGGTCAAAGCGATCCGCGAACACGCCGTCCTGCCTGGCCATCTGCCAGAGCTGGTCAGGGCGATCAGGCCGGCCGTCGAGATTGCCCGGACGCACCCACATGGCGATCTGGTAGCGGACGCCACTATCGAAAATGTGCGGCTGAATGCCAACCGTTTGAGGGTCTCGAAGCCGCTGATCGGAGAGTATGTGAGAGCAGGCAGAGTGCAAGTAGTCGGAGCGATCTACGATCTTGCTTCGGGAAAGGTCCGGGTGGTCGATTGAAGCGATTGCCTGGTCGCCGGTCGAGCGGAGGATCCCATGAAAGGAAGTCAGCTTACGGTCTATGCAGCAACACAGGCTCATCGTATGCATCGCCTGACGGTGGTCGACTGGATCCTTGAAGAGACCCGGAAGATCGGCATTGCCGGGGCGACGGTCGTCGAGGTTACTGAAGCTATCGATATGCTCGGCAAGTATCACGCGGCGCGGTTTTTCGAACTGGCTGATCAACCGGTTGTGGTGATGGTCGTCGCGGAAGATGCGCAGATCGACGCGCTGCTTGCGAACCTCAGGCAAGGCGGCGCGAACCTGTCTTATACGCGCGCTCCGATCGAGTACGAGGTGCTGGGGGAATCGTGAGGATCGGCCCGTTGTTGCATTGCGCCAAGCGTGACGGTCTTGAAGACGTGACCTACAATTAAGTGTCGTGCGAAGGTGTCGTCGATTTATCGCCAGCGTCACGTGGTCTGTTTGCTTTCGTCCGCGCGGCGAGTGTACGTGCGACAGTTTGTAAGGGTGGCGTTCAATCAGTACTCGGACTGTCGCCGTGGAGGTCGGTATGAACGGCTATCAACTGACGTTCTACACTGAGCAGAACCGTAAATGCGGTCATCTGACGTTTTGTGAATGGCTTCTGCAAGAGGTTCGCAAACGCGGTATTCGAGGGGCGACTGTCATCAGTGCAGCAGAAGGCATTGGGCACGCGGGCGCCCATCATGCCGCGCATATTCTTAAACTCGCCGACCAGCCGGTGCAGGTCATCCTGGCGGTGACTGAGCATGAAGCCGACGAGATACTGGAAGTGGTGCGTGCGCAAAATGTGCATGTTTTCTACACACGCGCGCCTATCGAGTTCGGGTTGTTAGGCGATGACCCGCCACCCAGGAAAGCGAAAACGTTTTTCCGGTTTCGTCGGCCGACTGATAGCAGACCGGGATGACCGCGAGTGTCGCTTAAAGCCTGGACTTGAGGCGTGGGCGTGATAAACGTTTGACGAGCGTTTGATAAACCTATGCCAGAGCAATTAGTGCCGCAGGGATCAGACGCAAGGCATGCGCCGCGGCGGGCTGAGCGTCATCACCTATTCTTCGCGATTGTGCCGGACGCGGATACCGCCATGCGTATCGAGCGATTGGCACAGCGTCTGCGTATCGAACATGGCTTGAAGGGAAAACCACTTCCGACCGCGCACTTTCATGTGACGTTGCACTCCATCGGTTTCCACGATACGCTTTTCGAGCGTGTCGCCTCGTGGGCACAAGCCGCCGCTTTCACCATTTCCATGCCCGCGTTCAACGTCGCGTTTGATCATGTCGCCAGCTTTCATCGGACGACCCGCGACCAGCCTCTCGTGCTGCTTGGAAGCGACGGTGCCGCTGCGCTGAAGGAGTTCCACGGCGTTCTCGGCACGACGTTGGTGAGAGCCGGATTTACTCCAAGGCTATCAAGCTTCACGCCACATTTGACCTTGCTTTACGACAAGCGCGAAGTCGCAGGACGAGCTATCGAGCCAATCCATTGGACGGCGCGCGAGTTTGTTCTGGTCGATAGCAGGGTCGGCAAAACGCAACATGTACAGCTGGCGAAATGGCCGCTTGTGGCGTGAGTTAGCCGATGGAGAGAAGACGGTTGAGACGGTTGCTTAGCAATCCGTATCGAGGTCGCAGCGAGTGAGGCAATGAACAGCCAATGCCTCTGCTCGTGCTAATCAATAACGGTCTAACTCACATTGAAATGCACACGCACATCCTGATGACTCTCCACGGGATGTCCCCCTTGCATTGCGGGAAAAAAACGCCATTTGTGCAGCGTTTCCAGCAGTAACGCGTTCAGGCGGGGGTTTTGCGTCGGCTTCGAGAGTTCTACTTCGATCGTTCCATCGGCGTGGATATCGAAGCGCGCGACGGCGACCGCCTGATAGGCGTCCTCGCGAAGATCGTCGGGGAGAGAAGGCATCGGCTGACTGATGACACGTGCGGCGGAACCCGCTGACGAGGCCAGCATATTGCTTGGCGAAGCAGAAGATGACGGCGTTGGCACACTCGCGGTAGATGGTACGGAGGGGTTCGTCTCCGGTTGCGCTGGCGTTGCCGGTTGGTCCGTTTTCGCAATCGAACGGTCCGTAGTCGGATGCTGGATTTCGTGCGATTTCACCACCCGGACTGTCGTCGGATTCCGTCGTCGTGCGTGCACTTGCGGGGTGACTGGCATGGGGGGCAACGAAGGGACAGCAGCAGGCGTATTTGTGGGAGGCACGGCCAATTCGACAAGACGCATTTCCATGGTCGTTTGCACAGGGGGGGCGGTGCTCGGCAGAGGCCGCAAGAGCGGGTTCACGAACCGGGTCAGCAAAACTACCCAAAGCACAAACGCAATCAAAAGGGCCACGCTGAATCTGATTCGTGGCGCATCCATCAAACCGGCCCGTCTCTCCATCCCGCTACTCACGATGTACGGCGATAAGGAAATGTTCCGCGCCTGCACGCCGTGCAGCCAGCATTGCCTGAACAACGGCTCCTTGCGCCGCGGCATCGTCCGCGGCAATGACCACGTTATGGTCCGGCTTCAGGAGCCGCCTGACGCCGGCTTCCACCTGATCGAGACGCAAGGGCTGACGATCGAGAAAGATCATGTTGGTGCGATCGACCGCCAGCGTCAACGGCTGATCCTCGGACATCTGCTGCGCCTGTCCCGACGGCAAGTCGACCTTGACCGCATCCAGTCGTTGCATGGCCAGCGACGCCAGCATGAAGGTGGCGAGCAGAAAGAACATCACGTCAATCATCGGAATGATCTCGATGCGCCCACGCTTCGACACCCGCGAGCGCCGGAACTTCATTGCGTGCCTCCGGCGATCGCTGACACGTGTTCTTCCTTCAGCCGAATCTCGCTGAGACGCTCGTTGGCGTGCACTTCGAGGTCATCGATCAGGCGTTCAAGGCGTCGCGAAAAATAGTTGAACGCGAAAAGCGCGAACAACGCGACGACCAGTCCAATAGCGGTGGCCACCAGCGATTGCGCCACGCCACCGGTCACACCGCCCGGATTAACCAGGCCGTTGCCGCCGAAAAGCTGGAACGAATGCATCATTCCGACAATGGTCCCCAGCAACCCGAGCAAGGGCGCAGCCGTCACGATCGTTTCCAACACCCAGAAGCCGCGGCTCATGTCCCGTTCAATGCGCGTGGCGACCGATTGCGCATGCGCCTCGACCAGCCATAGCGGTGTTCCGGCTGGCGCGATCACCTTCGCATCGAGGCGCCTGAACGCGTGCTGTTCCGGCAACGTGGTGAGGCTGGCTCCAGGCTCGCTGGCAAATCGCACGAACACATAGGCGCGATCGATTACGATAGCCATCGCCAGCACGGCAAGCAGCGTGAGCGGGTACACCACCCAGCCACCTACCTGCGCCGCGGCAGTAATACCTGCCCAATTCTGCATGATCAAAGCCTTTTCGTTAAGTTATCCGATCGATTAAAAATTCTTCGTGATGCCTGCGTACACTGCAATGTGCGGACCATACTGCGGTGCACCCACGCCAATACCCGAGCCGTCGCGCAACTCGTAGACGCGGTTGAACGCGTTGATGAGCAACAGGCGCGCGTCGAACTTGCCGATCAGCGGCTCGTTGAAGTTGAAGTGATGGATCACGCCAAGATTGACCTGCGTGTACACAGGCAAGCGGTCCGTGTTGGCGAAGCCGCTGCGCAAGCCGCTACCCACAATGCCGTCGAAGGTGAAGGTGGTCTTGCCCAACTGGTAAGCGCCGCCGAACGAAGCGGTCACACGCTGGTCGTGATCGAGGAACACGTAGTGGTTGCTGATGAAAGCGAGTTCGTCGGCGCTGAAATTGAACTGCGCCGAGTCGATATCCTTGCCCTGTGCGCGGCTGAACGCGACATTCATGTAAGCCGAGACATTGCCCTGCTTATAGTTGCTGGTGAATTCGACCCCATAAACACGGCCGTATTGATAGTTGAAAGGCGTGAAGATCAGCGCAGTGCCGAACTGTCCTTCGTCGAGCAGGTTCGTCGATTTCTTGTAGTAGGCATCCACACCTACCGTGACAGTCGAACTTAACCGCTGCGTTATGCCGAGATCGAAATAGTGGCTGCGTTCAGGCTGCACGGGATCGTTTTGGGTCGATGTCTGGGCAGTCGTACCGGCAACGCGCGCGATATCTTCTCCCGACACAAGTTCGAACGCAGGCGGCGTGAAATAACGGGAATAGCCGGCGTGAACTGTTGTTGAAGGCGTCAAGGCATAGACGAGACCCACGCGCGGACTTAGCTGACTTGCGCTGACGTACTCGTCCATCTTGTCGTAGCGCAGGCCGTAGTTGATCGTGAGTTTATCGGTCAGTTTCCACTCGTCCTGAATGTACGCGCTATACAGATAACCCGTCTTGCTGCTCGAATCAGGCACGTTGAACGGCTGATCGGAGAGCTGGTTGCCGTCGGCATCGGCAGGGAAGACGCTCAGGTTGTTGTTGAAGATCGCATGTTCCTGCTGGAACGAAATGCCCGCGCGAAGCGTGTGTTTTTCGTTAAGCCGGTAGGTCGTATCCGCTTGTACTCCGTTGGCGCTGTCGCTGTGGAAATCGTTCGCGGCAACGCCATTGAACAGCAGGTCGCCCACCGGGTCAGGATTGAATTGGGTGCGCGAGTAGCGCGTAAAGAGCGCGACCTGATAGTCCAGCGCGCCGCCGTTGGTCCCTTGCAGCGCCACGACCGCGAACTCATTGAGTTCGGATTGTGTCTCGTTGAGCTTGCTCGAGTCGAACGTAGTGTTGCCGTTCAAAGTAAACGCGGTCGGCAGGCCGGGCGTATTGGGAATCTCGAACTGGTTGCTGGTCGTGCCGAACATCAGGCTCACGCGCGTGAGCGGATTGATGATGTAGGACATGAGGCCGAACGCATCGCCCTGACGCGTGTGATCGTGAAGCGGACTCGCGCTTGAAGTCGGATTCTCTATGCCGAGATTGTTCTCACCCAGCGAGCCGCTGAAATAGTAGCTGAACGGTCCCTGGCTACCGAAGACATCGGCGCTGGTCTTGATGGTCTGGTGACTGCCGCCGAATACATCGATGGAACCGCCATTACCCTGGTCGCCGTTCTTCGTATGAATATCGACAATGCCCGCCGTGCGGTCGCCGTATTGTGCGGGCAATGCGCCGGTCAGAAGATTGAGCTGGTCGATAATACGCGTGTCCAGCGACTGGCCGAAACCGCTGATCGGCTCCGGAATAATGATGCCGTTGATACGGTATTGCAGGTTCGCGTGATCGCCGCGCACATGCAACTGGCCGTACGAATCGCTTGCTACGCCGGGCGCTTGCAGAAGCACTTGGTTAAGCGGCGTGTCCTGGCCGGCGGGGAGGGTATCAATATCGGCCTGGCTGAAGCGATACACGCTGCTGCCCGTTTCCGGCAGCAGGCCGTTGCGTGCGCGGTCGAGCCGCTTCGCATTGACCTGCACATCGATCGCGTCGCTCTTGCTGAGCGCGACCGACACGGACGCGTCCGTGCCCTCGCTCGTTGTCGCGATGCTGCTGCCGCTTGCGTAGCCCGGCGCCGCAACGACTACCGCGTAGGTTCCCGGCGCCACATGATGGACCGCGAAGTGTCCGTTAGCGTCCGTGCTCGTGTCGCCGACGGACGCGCCGCTCGCGTTTTGCAGGGCCACGCTGGCATTGGCGACGGGCTTGCCGGAATTATCGGTGACGGAGCCTGACACGGCGCTGTCAGAACCTGCTGCATAAACATGTCCGGCGGAGATCTGCGCGAACAGCAATAAGGCCGCGTGGGCGATGAGCGTACGATTTTTCATCGATTATTTTTCTGAGTGGGTTGTGTTAGATGTGCACCGCCCGGTGACGTCGTAGGGTCCCCGAGGGTTGACTTTAATTTGTAAGAAACGTAGTCCTAATCGATCTTTGGCAGGTGCCTCGCGCAGGCATATCAAACCCCGCGGCTAACGCCGCGGGCAGCAGATCGCCGTACGGAGAAAAAGTTCTACAAGCTGTGAATGCAATGTTATAACATTCGTTACCAATTGTGCGAGAACTTTTTTGGACGGAAAGAAATGGACAAGCTGCCGGTAACTGTTTTGTCGGGTTTCCTGGGCGCAGGAAAGACCACGTTGCTCAACCACATCCTGAACAATCGGGAGGGCAGGCGAGTGGCGGTGATCGTCAACGACATGAGCGAGGTCAATATCGACGCCGCGCTGATTCGCGACGGCGGCGCTGAACTGGCGCGCACGGACGAAAGGTTGGTCGAGATGAGCAACGGCTGCATTTGCTGCACGCTGCGCGAAGACCTTTTACTCGAGGTGAACCGGCTCGCGAAGGAAAAGCGCTTTGACTATCTCGTGATTGAATCGAGTGGAATTTCCGAGCCGCTGCCGGTGGCCGAAACGTTCACGTTCGCCGACGAGCACGGCCAAAGCCTGTCCGATATCGCGCGTCTGGACACCATGGTGACGGTGGTGGACGCGTTCAATTTCCTCAAGGACTACAGCTCTGCCGACAGCCTGCAAACGCGGGGCGAATCGATGGGCGACGAAGATACGCGCACGGTCGTCGACTTGCTGGTCGAACAGGTCGAGTTCTGCGATGTGATCGTTTTGAACAAGGCGGATCTTGTCAGCGACGCCGACCGCAGACGCCTGATGACGATCCTGAAGGGGCTGAATCCTCGGGCGAGGATCGAGATTGCGGAGTTCGGCAAGCTCGGGCTGGACAAGGTGTTAGATACACGCCTGTTCGATTTCGATGAAGCGTCCAAGGCGCCCGGCTGGCTCAAGGAATTGCGCGGCGAGCACACGCCCGAGACGGAGGAATACGGCATCACGCATTTCGTTTATCGTGCGCGGCGGCCGTTTCATCCCGAGCGGTTCTGGCAACTGATCGCGAGTCACTGGCCGGGCGTGGTGCGCTCCAAAGGGTTCTTCTGGCTCGCCAGCCGGCCGACCTATGTAGGGTCCTGGTCTCAGGCGGGCGGTGTGTGCCGGCACGGTGGAATGGGGTTATGGTGGGCAGCCGTACCGAAAGCCTGGTGGCCGGAAGATGCTGAATCGCTGAAATCGATTGATGACGATTGGGACCCGCAAGTCGGCGACGCACGGCAAGAGTTGGTGCTGATCGGCATCGATATGGACGAGGAGGCCTTACGCGCGCGTCTGAACGCGTGCTTGCTCAACGACGCGGAAATGGCACAAGGTCCGCAGGCATGGCAGCGATTCAGTGATCCATTTCCTGCGTGGGATAACGATGATCAGAACGCGGAATAAGCCGAGATCCGGGTTAGGGCGTTAGAGCGTTAGCTGCCGCACGAGGGTAGTTCTGCCACTTGCAGCACTTCCCCCGTCGCTCCGCGCTCAA
>NZ_JAQGMM010000662.1 GCF_028292365.1 Caballeronia sp. | reverse complement strand
GTGACGGATGCGCTGACCATCGGTTTGTTGTCGGCGATTCCGTTTGGTGCGGCGGTGATCGGCATGTTGCTCGTTGCGCGTAGTGCCGACAAAAGAGGCGAGCGGCGGTGGCATATCGCTATTCCGGCGGCTGTGGGGGCGTTCGGGTTGGTGGTGTCGGTAGTGTGGTCGACGAATACGCCCATGGCGATGCTGGGGCTTACCTTGGCGACGATGGGCATTCTTACTACCCTGCCGCTCTTCTGGAGTTTGCCTACGGCGTTTTTGGCTGGGACGGGTGCAGCTGCCGGGATCGCGATGATTAACTCGCTGGGCAATCTGGCGGGGTTTTTGAGTCCTTATCTGGTCGGCTGGCTCAAGCAAGCGACGGCATCGAATGCTAGCGGGATGTATATGCTCGCGGCGTTTATGGTCCTGGGTGGGTTGCTGGCGTTGAGCGTGCCGAAGCGGATGGTGAATCGATAAAAGACCTGCGTTGCGCATGGTTCGGCACTGAATGCATTCGCATTCGGTGCGCCGCCGACGAGAATGGCTCCCTGACCGAATAACTGCCTAAACCGAGGCTGTCTTTAGGTCAGTCAATCCTCGGCCGCACCTTAAAAGCTTCTCGCAAAAATATTAAAGAGTGAAGCTGTCGTCGCGAAACGAATGCGGAACGCGCATCTGGAAATCGAGCGAAATTCCGCCCGGCGCGACCCGCTGCTCAGTCAGAAGCGCCCGACGCTCCACCCCCACGCCTGACGCACCGCCACAAGGCGTCCCATCCGTCTTCGCACCAAATTAATGCACTGCTGTTAATCCCACCATTCCGCCTGCCGCCCCGTCCCAGCTTCAAACCCCCTATCCATCAGCACAAACCACTCATTGGCATAACCCTTGCAGTGTCCTACCCACTGACCCTCCGTCAGCGATATAAAAAAATCCACCAGACACCCGCCTCAAACAAACATATCGGCAAGGGGAAACACAATGAAACGACGCAGTCTCCTGAAGTTCGGCTCCATGTCGGGCGCACTCGCGATTGCGGGCCAACTGCCCATTTCAAAGGCGCAAGCCGCCGATACCGGACCGATTAAAGTTGGCGTTCTCCATTCACTCTCCGGAACAATGGCGATTTCGGAAACGTCACTGAAAGACACTGCGCTGATGACCATCGCCCAGATCAATGCAAGCGGCGGCGTGCTCGGACGTCAACTGGAACCGGTCGTGGTCGATCCGGCATCGAACTGGCCGCTCTTCGCCGAAAAAGCCCGCCAACTGATCTCGCAAGACAAAGTGGCAGTGACGTTCGGCTGCTGGACGTCGGTATCGCGGAAATCGGTGCTGCCGGTGTTCGAAGAACTCAACGGCCTCCTCTTCTACCCAGTGCAATACGAAGGCGAAGAGATGTCGCGCAACGTGTTCTACACGGGCGCGGCTCCTAACCAACAAGCTATCCCGGCAACCGAATACCTGATGAGCAAGGAAGGCGGCGGCGCCAAGCGCTTCTTCCTGCTGGGCACCGACTACGTCTACCCGCGCACGACGAACAAGATCCTGCGTTCGTTCCTGCATTCGAAGGGCGTGAAGGACGACGATATTCAAGAGGTCTACACGCCGTTTGGCCACGCGGACTACCAAACCATCGTCGCAAACATCAAGACGTTCTCGCAAGGCGGCAAGACCTGCGTGATATCGACAGTGAACGGCGATTCGAACGTGCCGTTCTATAAGGAACTCGGCAATCAAGGCCTCAAGGCCACCGATGTGCCGGTCGTCGCGTTCTCGGTGGGCGAAGAGGAACTGCGCGGTATCGATACAAAACCACTGGTGGGCAATCTGGCTGCATGGAACTACTTCATGTCGCTGAAGAACCCGGAGAACACGAAGTTCAAGGCGATGTTTGCCGACTGGGTGAAGAAGAACAACCTGCCGGGCGGCGACAAGCGCGTCACGAACGACCCGATGGAAGCGACCTTCGTCGGCATCCACATGTGGAAGCAGGCGGCTGAAAAAGCGAAGAGCGTGGATGTCGACAAGATCCGCGTGGCCATGGTCGGCCAGAAGTTCGCGGCGCCGTCGGGCTTCACGCTTGAGATGGACGGGAACCACCATCTGCACAAGCCGGTGATGATCGGTGAAGTGCGTGCGGACGGCCAGTTCAACGTCGTGTGGCGCACGAAGACCGCTATTCGCGCGCAACCGTGGAGCCCATACATTCAGGGCAACGAAAGCAAGCCGGATGTAGTCAGCTCGATTCCGGATTTCCTGCGCCGCCGACGCGTGGCTTAAGTCCCGGTATCAAGCCTCAGTACGAGTCTTAGTAAGTACGAACGTTGAAACATCGAACCGCCGCGCTCGAAGCACAAGAACAAGAGCGGCGGTTCGTACGAGTCCGGGCAGCACGCAGCAGGCAACGCCCCACTCCGCTCTACCTGACAGGCCATTCATGACTGATTCGATGCTTCGCTTCGCTCGCCGTGGCCTCTGCGCAATCCTGATTGCCTGCATGCCGCTCGCCGCATTCGCGGCCCTGACAGCCGACGATCTCGCGCCACTTGCCGCCGACGACTTCGACGCCAAGTCTGCCGCCGTCGACAAGCTGATCGCCAACGCCGATGCCCCTTCCATCGCGGTGTTGAACGCGCTTTCCGATGGCTCGCTTGTCGCCACCGACGCTGGCAAAGTGTTAATTCAAACCGACGACGGCAACAAGGATCCGCTCACCAACAAAGTTGTGGAAGCGCCCGACGCGCAACCGGTCACCCTCAACAATCTGCTGCGCTCGAAGGTATCGGGCGCGTTGTCGGGGTTGCAACTGGCATCGCCGGATATTGCTGTGCGCCGCGCGGCTATCGACGAATTGCTGAAGAACGCCGATCCCTCGATCAAACCTCTAGTCGACAAAGCCCGTGCCAAGGAGACCGACCCGGCACTCAAGAAGCGCCTCGATACGCTCTGGGCCACCACCGCGTTGCACGACACCGATCCGAACAAGCGCCTCGAAGCCGTCCAACTGGTCGCCGCGCGTCACGACCTGGATATGAACGAACTCTTGCGCCCGATCGTCGCGAAGAACGCGGACGGCACATTCTCCGAACCCGATGCACGCGTGCGCGCCGCGGCGCAAACAGGCATTGAAGAACTGAACTCGTTACAACGACGCGGCGAGATTGTCGGCACGATCTTCGCGGGGTTGTCACTCGGCAGTGTGCTGTTGCTCGCCGCTCTGGGCCTCGCGATCACGTACGGATTGATCGGCGTGATCAACATGGCGCATGGCGAGTTCCTGATGATCGGCGCGTATGCCACGTATGTAGTCCAGAACCTTGTCCAGCACTACGCACCGGGCGCGTTCAACTGGTATCCGCTGTTCGCGGTGCCCGTGTCGTTCGCGGCGGCTGCGGTCGTTGGCATCGTGCTTGAACGGCTGGTACTCAAACATCTCTACGGCCGTCCGCTCGAAACCCTGCTGACCACCTTCGGCATCAGCCTGATCCTGATCCAGGCCACGCGCACGATTTTCGGCGCGCAAAACGTGCAGGTGACGAACCCCTCGTGGATGAGCGGTGGGGTCTCCGTCATGCAGAACCTGATCCTGCCGTACAACCGCCTCACCATTCTCGGCTTCTCGCTGGTCGTCGTGCTGCTTGCATGGGTCGTGCTGACCAAGACACGCCTCGGCCTGTTCGTGCGCGCGGTCACGCAAAACCGCCGCATGGCGGCGTGCGTCGGCGTGAAGACAGCTCGCGTGGATTCGTATGCGTTCGCGTTCGGCGCGGGTATCGCCGGGCTCGGCGGCTGCGCGCTCTCGCAGATCGGCAATATCGGGCCGGACCTAGGGCAGAGCTACATCATCGATTCGTTCATGACGGTCGTGCTCGGCGGCGTCGGACAACTGGCGGGAACGGTGATCGGCGGGTTTGGGCTCGGGCTTGTCAGCAAGACGATCGAGCCGTTCTGGGGCGCGGTGCTCGCGAAGATCGCGGTGCTCGTGCTGATCGTGTTGTTCATCCAGAAACGTCCTCAGGGCATGTTCGCCCTGAAGGGCCGCAGCGCGGAGGTTTGAGATGAATACACCCAACGTCTCCGCGAATCTCGACGTCTCGCCGCAACCCGACGAGCAGGCAAAGCGCGAAGGCTTCGCGTTGGGCCTGCCGCCGCGCGCCGCCCTGCTTCCTCGCAACGGCTGGATTGCGCTGATCGCGTTCATCATCGCAATGGGTATCTACGTGCCGGTCGCGGCACTCGTGCTGCCGGAGTCGAGCACGTTCCACCTGAGCGCCTATTCCATGACGCTTGTCGGCAAGCTCATGTGCTACGCGATAGGTGCATTGGCGCTCGATCTCGTCTGGGGGTATTGCGGGATCCTGAGCCTCGGGCATGCGCTGTTCTTCGCGCTCGGCGGTTACGCGATGGGCATGTACCTGATGCGCTCCATCGGACGTGAAGGGAACTATCAAAGCGATCTGCCCGACTTCATGGTGTTCCTCGACTGGCACAAGCTTCCCTGGTATTGGCAAGGCACTGAACACCTCTGGTACGCGCTGTTGCTGGTGATCGTCGTGCCTGGCGTGCTTGCATGGATCTTTGGCTTCTTCACGTTCCGTTCGCGCGTCAAAGGCGTGTATCTCTCGATCATCACGCAAGCCATGACCTTCGCCGCGATGCTGCTGTTCTATCGCAACGAAACCGGCTTCGGCGGCAACAACGGCTTCACCGATTTCAAGCGCATCGCGGGCTTTCCGATCACGTCGGCGAGTACGCGCACGGTGTTGTTCCTGATGACGCTAGGCGTGCTGATTCTTGCGTTTATCGCGGCACGGGCGATTGTGACGTCAAAGCTTGGGCGTGTGGTCACAGGCGTTCGCGATGGCGAAGCGCGGCTGATGTTTCTCGGCTATAGCCCGCTGTCTTACAAGCTCTTTATCTGGACCGTGTCAGCAATTCTGTGCGGCATTGCCGGTGCGTTGTACGTGCCGCAGGTTGGCATCATCAACCCGAATGAGATGTCGCCGGGTAACTCCATCGAAATGGCGATCTGGGTCGCCGTGGGTGGCCGCGGAACCTTGATCGGGCCGATCATCGGTGCGTTCGCGGTGAACGGCGCGAAGAGCTTTTTTACGGCGAACTTCCCTGAATACTGGCTGTTCTTCCTGGGCCTGATCTTCACGCTCGTGCCCTTGCTTTTGCCGAACGGCATCATGGGTCTTATCGATATCGCGCTGCGCAAGAAGAAAGCCGGAGGACATCCACATTGAACACATTAGCTAATGCGTACAACGCCTTGATCGTCGATCTGCCACCGCTGCCGGAAATCAACGAGCGTAACCAGAACGGCATCACCGGCCTCGGCCATGTGCTGGAACCGGGCGAGATCGACGTCTCGCACGGCACGATCCTGTACCTCGAAGACGTGACCGTGAGCTTCGATGGTTTCCGCGCGCTCAACAAGCTGACGCTGTCCATCGATGTGGGCGAACTGCGCTGCGTGATCGGACCCAACGGCGCGGGCAAGACCACGATGATGGACGTCATCACGGGTAAAACGCGACCGGATTCGGGCAAGGTTTTTCTCGGGCAGACGTTCGATCTCGCGCGCATGTCGGAGCCTGTGATTGCGCGCACGGGTATCGGGCGGAAGTTCCAGAAGCCCACCGTGTTCGAGAATCATCCGGTGTGGGAGAACCTCGAGCTCGCGATGAAAACCGATAAGGGGTGGCTCGCATCGCTCAGGTCGAAGCTGGATCGGGAAGCGCAGGCGCGCATCGAAGAAACGCTGGAGCTGATCCATCTCGAAGCCGATGCCACGCGATATGCCGGCGAGTTGTCGCATGGTCAGAAGCAGCGGCTGGAGATTGGCATGTTGCTGATGCAGCAGCCTGCCCTGCTTCTCCTCGATGAACCCGCCGCCGGCATGACGGACCACGAGACCATGCAGCTCGCGGAATTGCTCAACAAGCTGCGTGGTACGTGTTCGATGATGGTCGTCGAGCACGACATGGAATTTGTCGCGGCGCTCTCCGGCGATACAGGCCGCGTGACGGTGATGGCCGAAGGCAGCGTACTCGCGCACGGCACGCTTGACGAAGTGAAGCGCAACGAGAAAGTGATCGAGTCGTATCTTGGTCGTTGATCTGGCCACCCCGGGACTATAAAAATGCTCGAAGTCGATTCGCTCAACCAGTTCTACGGCGGCAGCCACATCCTGCGCGATGTGAAGATGACCGTGCCCGATGGGAAACTGACGGTTTTACTCGGCCGCAACGGTGTGGGCAAGACCACCTTGCTGCGCTGTTTAATGGGCGTGGTGCCCACCAAAAGCGGCACGATCTCATGGCGCGGCGCGAAGATTTCTTCGATGCCCACCTACAAGCGAGTTGCGAGCGGCCTCGCATACGTACCGCAAGGACGCGACATATTCGGCCGCCTCACCGTTGAAGAAAACCTGCTGGTGGGCGCGGCGAGCCGCAAGGCGCCATCGAAAGTACCGGATCGGATCTACGAACTTTTCCCTGTGTTGAAGGAGATGAAAAGCCGGCGCGGCGGCGATTTGTCAGGCGGTCAGCAACAGCAGCTTGCAATAGGCCGGGCGCTGATGAGCGAACCACAATTGCTCATTCTCGATGAACCTACCGAGGGCATCCAGCCGTCCATCATCCAGGATATAGGGCGCACGTTGCGTCAACTCGTCGACGAAATGGGCATGACGGTATTGCTCGTTGAACAGTATTACGACTTCGCGCGGGAGCTGGCGGACAGGTATTGGGTCATGAGCCGCGGCGAGATCGTAGCGGGCGGCGCGGGCACGGACATGGAAGCCGAAGGCGTGCGGGAGTTGATCGCGGTCTGACGCTCGCCGTACTATTGGCGACTCGCTCTAATCCAGAAAGCCCCATGAATCACGAACCTATCGCTGCGCTGTTGCCATCGACTGTCCCGGACTCCGATTC
>NZ_JAQGMM010000660.1 GCF_028292365.1 Caballeronia sp. | reverse complement strand
CAGCCACCGCGCCGAGTGCCATGTTGTCGTTGCCGCACAGCAGCGCCTTGATGTTCGGGTTCGCGTTCAGGATCTGCGATGCCACCGCATTGCCCTTGTCGATTTCCCAGTCGCCGGATTGCAGCGCAACAACCTTCATGCCACCTGCTTGCATCGCTTGCTTGAAGCCGGCTGTGCGTTGCTGCGCGTTGGTGGTGGTCGACACACCTTCGATAATGCCGACTTCATCGCCAGCCTTCAGTTTCTTGGCCAGGTAATCGCCGACCAGCCTTGCGCCTTTCGCATTGTCCGGGCCGACGAACGGCACGTTCAGGTCTTTCGACTTGAGCACGTCCGGATCAAGCTGGTTGTCGATATTCACCACGATGATCCCTGCATCCACGGCCTTCTTGATGACCGGAACGAGGGCTTTCGAATCAGCCGGGGCGATCACGAGCGCATCGACCTTCGAGACGATCATCTGCTCGACAATGCGAATCTGGTTCGCGGTATCGGTTTCGTCCTTGATGCCGTTCGAGATGAGCGTGAACTTGCTCGCGTTGTGGGCCTGATAGTCTTTGGCGCCGGTTTCCATGGTGAGGAAGAACTCATTGGCGAGTGACTTCATCACGAGGGCGACGACGGGCTTTTTCGCCGTTTGAGCGAATGCCGACGAGACAGGCAACAGCGAGAATGCGGCGAATACTGCGGTGGCAGCGAGTACGCGGCGCCGTGCTGGGTTGGCCTTGCGGGTCATAGAGTCTCCGTTAGTTAGTTCGCTCTTCGGTCTACTGAGGGAATAGCCGTCGAGTCGTTTCGTCAGTTAGGCAGTTAATCGGTTAGTCGCTTGGTCAGTGTGAAAGGCCATGCTTGTTGCCGCATCGCTTTAAGCCAATACGTGAAAACCCGATGCATGAGCCGTAGCGTAAATCAAGCGGCAATCCAGCCCATCCGGGTCTAATGCTATCCTCGCGATTCGCGATATGCTACGTCTAAAATCGAAAGCGAGCGTTTCAAAAATGGAACACGTTGACTGGGACGACCTGCGGCTTTTGCTCGCCATCGCCCGCGAAGGAACCATGAGATCAGCGGCTGCGGCATGCGATCTTAGCGCGGCAACGCTGTCGCGCCGCTTGACTGAGCTTGAAAGAAGATTAGGTGAACCCCTGATTGACCGCGTGCCTTCCGGCTGCGCAGTCACGGCGTTTGGGGAGCGAGTGCTCGCATGGGCCGAGCAAATGGAGGCCCTCGCGCATCAGATCGAACGGGCCGGGGATGTCACGGGTTCTCATGGTCTTGAAGGCACGGTCAGGATCAACGCAGTCGAGTGGATGTCCTACATCCTGATGAAGTTACTGGGCTCGTTCCAGGAAAGATTTCCCGGACTGGCCATTGAAGTCCTGACCTCGCAGCAACCGTATAACCTCGCCCGGCGCGAAGCGGACATTGCCATCTGGTCGGAATGCCCGGACGAGGGTGACCTGTATGTACGCAGGATCGGCAAGGTCCGCTTTGGTTTATATGCGTCGCGGGACTATTACCTGCGTCACAAGGTAGCTATCAAGAAGAAGGAATGGAGCAAGCTGTCCTTCGTCGGTTACGACGAGCGCCGGGGGGACCATCCCGCGGCTCGCTGGCTCAAGACGTTGCCGGGCGCGCCCACGCCGAGCCTTCGCAGCAGCTACGTACTGGGCGTATTCGATGGCGTGCTGGGCGGCTCGGGCCTGGGCGTGCTCGCGCAACTGGCAGGCGACACGACCAGCGATCTGGTCTGCATTGAACCGCATATCAGGGAGCTGGACCAGGATGTATGGATGGTCTTGCACCCGGCGCTTCGCGGCAGCGAGCGCATACGGGCGGTGTCGAATCTGGTCGCCGATATTTTCAGGTGACTTGGGGCTTGGCGGCGAGAGCCTTGCGCTTAGCCTCGCGGGTTTCGACATATGCCGCAGCAGGTTCGCTGAACCCAGCGATTATCCATTGCTTTGAGTTCCATTCAAAGAACACGATTTTTGAATGTGACCAACCAATATCGGGGCATTCTATCTGCCATAATCCGGTCGGTTTCGCTTTGTTCAAAGAACTCGGAAATTCCATGAAATACAAAAATAAATGGCGGCACGGGGGTGTTCTGTGGGCGGGCGCGGTGGTCTGCACGGCGGCTTGCGCCGCAATCACTGCAACAACTGCACTAGCGGCAATGCCTGCGGGGCAGGATTCGTCGGCAGCATCGGGAAATGCGCTTGGCGACGCGAGTGCGCGGCGCGGCTTGCTGGCCAATGGCGCGGCAGACGAGCCGCAGGCGCCGGGGAATGGCGCTAACGGCAGCATTACCGAATTGCAGCAGATGATCCGCGACGGCAAGGTAATGGAAATGCGCACGACCTATAACGGCAGCTATGGCGCGAGCATGTTGTTCTACCCGGACCAGATGACGTATTACGTCGCGCTGTTCCAGCAAAAGAAGTTTTGGCGCGTGATCAAGACGCAGACCGATACGCGTGCCGAAGCGGTTTATGCGGACTTCGCGAAGTCGACGGCCCAGCTGGCCGCTTCGGAAATCAGTCGCGAGAAGCTGCAGGCTGAAAACGCCTTCGCGGATCGCCTGATTGCCTTGCAGCAGAATCGGGCGAACCGCTTGCAGGCGGATGTCGACGTGGCGCGCGCGCAGCAAAGTCAGGTCGTCGATCGTCAGGCGCAACAGCAGGCAGCCATTGTCACGTTGCGGGCGCAGCAGGACGCGGCTCAAGCTGAATTGCGTGCCTTGCAGACCAAGGTGCAGGATCTTCAGCGTCAGACGGATGGCGACTTGATGCCGATGTCGCAGTGACTTTCTTAAGCGGTAAGGGTTGAAGGCGCGCCGCATTGCGTCAGCAACCCTGCCTGACAAAACCCTAAGTCCGTTGACCCGCGCCAAAGGGAAACCAGCTACACAACAGTGCCGCAGCATTTAAAACGCCTGTTTGACGCCTGCCCGGCTCACGGCTTTGCCACCCACCAGACAGACGATCACGACGGCTAGCAAAAGCGCGCATAACGCGAGCCGCAACCCCAGGAAACCTGCGCCCAGTCCAATCAGCGGCGGTCCCACCAGAAAGCCGGCATAACCTGCCGTGGCGGCCATGGAAACACCGACGGCTGGTGTTGTCGTTGAGCGGCCCGCAGCGCTAAAGATTACCGGCACGATGTTAGCCAGGCCGATTCCCACCAGCGCAAACCCCACGCAAGCGGTGACCACGTTGGGATACCCAAGCACTAGCGCCAAGCCTACGGCTGCGATAAGCCCCCCACAAGCGACTACGACGCTTGCGCCTAAGCGTCGAACCGATACATCGCCGACTACGCGGCATGCAGCCATCGCGAAAGCAAACGACGAATAGCCGAGTGCTGCTGCGCTCGCTTGCGTGTCGAGTGCCGAGCGTAAGAACACCGCGCTCCAGTCCGCCACCGCGCCTTCGACCAGCATGCAGAGAAAGGCGAGTGCGGCGAGTTTCATGACGCCCGCGCTAGGCAATACAAAACCACTAGCCGACGTCAGCACCCTAGGTCCAATATCCCGCAGCGCGAGTACGGCGCTGGTCAAAATAAGCGCGCCGATAACAACATCGGGCAGCAATAATCCGCCCATCGAGCCGATACCGTTGGCCTGAAGCGCCGCGCCCCCCGCCGCGCCTAGCAGACCGCCCATGCTCCAGGCCGCATGAAAGGACGACATGATCGGCGCCCGCCATTCGCCTTCGATCGCGCTGGCGTGTCCGTTCATCGACACATCGAGTGCGCCGTTCGCAGCACCTAAGGCAAAGAGCACGACGCATAACAAAGCGAAGTCCGGGACCAGCGCAGGCAAGGGCAATGCAACCACAAATGCAATGCCCAGGAATGCGGTGACGCGGCCGCTTCCAAAGCGCGGCGCCAGTCGGCCCGCAAGCGGCATGGCGACAATTGCGCCCAATGCAAAACAGAACAGCGCGATCCCGAGCGAGGTATCGCTTAGCGATAAAGCTTCCTTGATTCGCGGGACTTCGACGGCCCACGCGCCAATGCCCAGCCCGTTAGCGAGAAATACCGCGGTGGTGGCAATACGCTCAGCGACTGGTCTCATGATTGAGCCCCTGCACGAGCCACGATCACGTTGCCGCAGATTTTTTCGAACTCGGTTAGCCGTTGCGCGGCGATATCCGCCTCCACGATCAGATGCTCGACGCCGGAGCTTGCCACTACAAAAAAGGGCGCCGCAGTCATCAGTTTCTCCGACGTCATCGCAATGGCGACCTGACCGCTCGATTTGACCATCGCGCGCTTAAGCTCGGCTTCCTCCGCCTCGAACGCAGCCACGCCCTCGTCCGGGTCCATGGCGCACGCGCCGAGAAAACACAGGTCGGCCTTGATCTGCTGGACTTGCAAAAGGGCAGTGGACCCGAGAGACCCCGCTCCACGCGCGCTCATCCGGCCGCCAATCAGAATGACGTCGAAGCCGGGACGATCGAGCAAACGCGAGCAGGCATCGGGGGAGTTGGTCACGACGGTCAGGCCGGCGTTATCCGGAAGCGCCGCCGCTATAGCGACGTTGGTCGACCCGGCATCGAGCAGGATGATCTGCCCCGGCCGCACGATGGACGCCGCCGCAACGGCTAGTTGGGCCTTTCGATCAGCCGCTTCGCGCAGGCGGGTGGACCCGGCCGGCGCAGCGGGCGAGATCAGCAGCGCACCGCCATACACACGCTTGCAATGACCCGCGTCCGCCAGATCGCGCAGATGGCGGCGAATCGTGTGCTCGGAGGTGTTGAATTCGAGCGCGAGTTCGGCGGCCAGCACTCGGCCGTGCGTTAGTAGCCGGTCGAGGATCAGCTTCGCGCGTTCGTCGGGAAGCAGCCCGTCTACGGCATCACGCCGGGTTCTTTGCATGGTGTCGGTCTCAGTCTGGATTTATTCGTTCATCGTCAATCGATCGTAAGTGAGCATAAATTATCATGAACGAGCGAACGTAGGCAAGGGATTTGATGTCCGTTTTTCGTGGCCGACGTGCTCGCATTCACTGCGACCTAACAGGCTGGGAGATTTGGATGCCATCATGTGATTGGCTTAATCCAGCCCTTTTCTGTGGCTGGTGGTGCGGCCAGCAGCGTCGGCAGATGATCGAACGACGCACCGCCCGAGTGGATATCGAAGACGAAATCGGCGCGGGGAAACAATTCGGTGTCCACATAGTGCGCAATCATCTCCGTGACGGAGCCATCGCGATGACCCGGGAAGATCCGGTTCATATTCGCGCCATCAATAGGCGAGGTCCGCCGCCCCGCGAGAAATGCAGGAAAGTTGAGACCCGGCACGACGATCAGGCGGCCGCTGATTTGCATGTGCCGGTCTGAACGCCTTCCTGCTCAA
>NZ_JAQGMM010000649.1 GCF_028292365.1 Caballeronia sp. | reverse complement strand
ATTGCGTTACTGCCGTCTCAAACAGCGGCGCTAGTATGCAGCCCAGCACAATAATTTTGATGAGATCATTCTTTCCCCATCCAGGGCCGCCGAGCAGCGTTCCAGGATGAAAGATGGCAAAAGCGATTGTTGGTATGGACGCAACGTAAGTGCATGCGAACGCGAGCGGAATCAGTCTCGTCGTACGCAGCTCGGTCAACCACTTCACCAATCTTTGAAAGTCTCGGCGCGCATTGTTCATTTTTTTGTTGTGCAAACAGCCGTCACATGTCGAACGTCTCAAACTGTAGAACTGGGTCCGACGTGTTCCTCAGCCCTCAAGCTCAATACGGTACCGCAGAGTCTCAGCGAATCCATACGCCGCCGTCTTTGTGAAACGCTCCACCAAGACACCGTCGCAAGCTACGATGACCTTTTGCGAGGCTATGTTGTCAGGATCAACGGTTAGCTCGACGTACGCCAAGCCTTGTCGCCTCGCTTCGCTCAGCATTGCATCGAGCGCCTGCTTGGCGTAGCCATTGCCTCTCTTCCACGGCACGATCGAGAAGCCGATATGGCCGAGCACATAGGGCGGCAATTCGGCAGTTCCCACTTGCCAACGAAATCCGATCGCGCCGCTAATGTCGCCGTCCCAAATCCATCGAACGATGCCAGGCAAACGGGCGACAGTGGAACCATCGGGCAAAGGAATCGGGCCACCCGACGCGGTCGGATCATCCAGTCCGTCGACAAACGCATCCGCGTTCATTTTGATTGCGTGTAATTGTTCACGCGCAGCGGCCTCCTTGCGAACGTTGTCAGGCGACCATCCAGCCTCGAGGGCGGCAATGTAGTTCGGCAGCAGTGCGGTCGTTGGCTTTAACAGTTCAATCTTTCTCATTTGAGTCGATGCCTGTCAGAGAGCACTGATTGTTAGCGGTTTAAACCGTACCGTCGAATCTCTCAAAATGGCCAAAATTCGTCTTTCCCTAGTCAAGATACATGGAGCAAAGCATCAAGCCGGCCCCGAATACACTACGCCTCGTCAGGAGGACCACGTCGCATTTTGCAAAACGATCCGGTACCCATCGAGATCCTCGAATGTTCGACCCGATATGTCCCAATAGGGATTGAACGACGTCACGCAAACGAAGCCGTTCTCGATAAGGCGCTCACACGTCGACTGCCAGGCTTCTCGATCTGGAATGTAAAACACCAGCAAATCTTCGGGCGTCGGAGTTGGCGATACCGGGTGTTCGCGACACTGGGTGAACTCGAAGTGATAGTCCATTCCGGAACGACCGAGCATCACCCCATCAAATCCCTGGTGATCTTGAAATCGTGCCAGCACGGCAAGGTTCAGGGCTACGCAATACATACTCTCTAACCGGGGAAGATCACTGACAGGTCTGGCAATTCTGAGTTGTGCTTGCATCGGATGGTGTTACCGCGATCGGTAGTTAAAGGTGTCGGGACGTCTGACCTGTGAGAATACATCGACCGAAAAATGCAACGTCGACCGTCGAAGACGCCGCGAATCCATAGACTGCCACGCCAGCAAAGATCGCTGGCTGGACGAACGACGACAGTCGGCCTGAACACCATCGAATCTGATCCGGTTCCGCCACCCTGAAGGGACATTCAACATTACTCGAAGTGGTCGTTCGTGGCGACGGTTCACTGCGCAGTTCTGGAATAAACCGGCTTAGAATCGAATTACCCAGTTACCCCAAGTACTCAATGCTCACAGCGCTCCCACTTACTAGCGAGTCGGCTCGCGATTGCGCAAATGTCTTGCGCGTCTTTATGGAAGCACCTTCGTACACGGAACTCGTTGAAGGCCGCTCTCCCTCCACAGAAGATGTCGACGATTTCTTCTTCGGCAGGCCAGTGGGCAAGGACGCAGCATACAAATCAGTCTTCGGATTCTTTGTCGGACGGGACATGATCGGCTGCGCAGATGTAGTTCGCTCGTATCCAGCTGACGACTGCGTATGGATCGGCCTGATGCTCTTCTCCGAAGCTCATCACGGTCGAGGCTATGGCAAGGCTGCTCTGGGGTTGCTGATTGAGATGACGGACGAGTGGGGCTATCGCACGGCGCAGCTTGCAGTCGTCTCAACCAATTGACGCGCGTCTGCATTCTGGCAGCGCGAGGGCTTTGAGGAGATTCGACGCGCGACCACGCCGAAGTTCACCGGCGATCTCATCGTTATGGAGCGCCCGATCCGGTAGCGACCTCGAATTGCTTGAATTGGCCGATGCCGGCTGCTCAACGCAGCCATTAACATAAGCTGCGAAGGCCGCGAAACCCGTGAAAGGTACAGTGCGCGGCGCGTATGCAACATTTGGTACGCCCCGATTGGGCAGCTCAGCGTGGCGCATACAGGACGCCAGGTCGGCCGATCCTCTTACACTCACCCGTGAAGAACCGCCAGTGTTCCTTTTTGCCAATGCTTTTGGCAATGCTTTTGGCAACGCGTTAACGGGCGGTCATCCTCTCCCTATGAATCCGGTAGCGATGACAATTCGCGGCTAATTGTCATCGCCAACGGCTGTTATTGGGCGGCAGCCGGCGACACTCCGCTCGGTCGCGCCAGCGAGTTGTTGCTCTGTGCATAAACGCCGCCTGACAGCGTGAGCGCTGCGACGGCCGCGATTAATATGCTGGTTGCCTTGTTTATGAACCGGTCTCCTTGATTGAAATAGAATTTCCACGCAAACGGTGCAACCCCTTTACAGGAAAGTGGTCGCTGATAGTTAAGCGCATTGTTCGCAAGGGCGTATTTCTATTTTCGGTGTTACCCCTAATGGGCGAGCCCAATCCAAGGCCGGCGGTTCGGCATTTAGCGCTGCATGCTTCGTGATCCGCCAGGAAACTGACCGGGCGGCGTGGATAGCGAATGGCCAGTGGAGCGGAGTCCGGTGAACAAACTTGCAAATGAACTCCCCCCTTGGCGACGATCTGGGCGGAAGCATCGGACGTCGCTTCTTGGCCGGTCCTTGCCGGATGGCGGTCGTCGCTTCCCGACCCTGAGCGGCTTGTCGTGGTATTGCGGTTCAAACGTCGCGCTCATGAGTGCATCGGTCACTCGTGGGACTGCCCTTGCGGGCGGTCCGGCCCACGCAGGCGCTGACTTCACTGTTCCGAACGATGTCTTCCGCACGGACAGCCATGTTCAGGTGCCCTTTAATAACGAAGAAATAGGCCGACCGCGTCCTGATCGAGTCGGCCGAGGGTTTGTATCGCCTGTTGACACAAGTGCCTTGCGTGCCTGACGCGATATCAATGAACGAGGGCGCGTTCGTTTTCGGACTTGCGTGGCTTAAGCGTCTGACAGCCGTCTTTTTCGATAACAATCATCGAGGGTCGATAGCAACATGCGTGCGATGGCGAGACGTAGGTTCATTTCACTGTCACTGGCTGCATGCGCCGCCGGCATGATCGCGGCTCGGGCGCGCGAGCACGACGCACCGGGCGGCATCGCCTATGGCAAGGCGCCGCGCCAGCGGCTCGACGTATATGCGCCCGAGTCCCGCACTCGCACGAACCACCCC
>NZ_JAQGMM010000629.1 GCF_028292365.1 Caballeronia sp. | reverse complement strand
TGAAGTCTTTAGCCTGCCGGTAACGCCGCTGCCGCGCTGCGTCCGCGAAGCCAGTTGATGCTGGTGAACAGCGCCACTGCGAACAGGATCAGCATGGTGGCCACGGCGAGAATGGATGGATCGATGGAATCGCGAATGCCGCTCCACATCTGCCGCGGTACAGTCCGCTGATCCGGGCCGCCGATAAAAAGGATCACGATGACTTCATCGAACGAGGTGGCGAACGCGAACACGCTGCCCGTTGCCACCGCCGGTGCGATCAACGGCAACGTGACGCGGCGAAAGGCGATCCACGGCGTTGCGCCCAATCCCGACGCCGCGCGGATCAGGCTCTGGTCAAACGAGAGCAGGGAGGCCGTCACGGTGATCACCACGAACGGCGTGCCGAGCGCCGCATGCGCGAGCACGACGCCCAGGTAGGAATTGACGAGACCGAGCGGCGCGAAGACCAGATAGAACCCGGCGGCCACGACCACGATAGGGATGATCATCGGCGAGATGAGCAGCGGCATGATGACCGCGCGAAACGGAAAGTTCGCGCGGCTCAGGCCCAGCGCCGCGAGCGTGCCGAGGCAGGTGGCAAGCACCGTGGACGCGGCGCCAATGCCTATGCTGTTCACGAACGCACGTTGCCAGTCGCTGCTGCCGAGCGCTTTTGCATACCAATGCAGCGAGAAGCCTTGCATCGGATACGAAAAGTACGAGCCGGTGTTGAACGACAGCGGCACGATTGCCAGGATGGGCGCGATCAGGAAGAACAGGATGAGCGCGGAATGCACGCGCAACCACTTTGACGCAATGCGTTCGGAGAGCACGAGATGGCGCTGGCTTTGCATGAGTCCTTCTCCTTAGCCGAAGCGCAGCCGGTCGATGCCGACGAGCCGGTTGAACACGAAATAAAACACGGCCGTGAAGATCACAAGATACGCCGACAACGCGCCGGCCAGCCCCCAGTTGAGCTGTTCGTTGGTCTGCGTCGCAATCAACTGGCTGATCATTTCGTCACCGGCGCCGCCTAGTAATGCAGGCGTGATGTAATACCCCAGCGCAAGCACGAACACGAGGAAGCAGCCTGCGCCAACGCCCGGCAAGGTCTGCGGCACATAGATGCGGATGAATGCCGTGACCGGATGCGCGCCAAGCGACTGCGCCGCGCGCATGTAGACCTGTGACACACCCTTCATGACCGAATAGATCGCCAGGATCATGTAGGGCAGGAGGATATGCGTCATGCCGATCAGCACGCCGGTTCGATTGAACAATAGCGGTAATGGATGGCTGACGAGACCCAGACCCATGAGCAAGCTGTTGATGACCCCGCCTGGTTGCAAGAGCACGTACCACGCGGTCGTACGCACGAGCAGCGACGTCCAGAACGGCACGATCACCAGCAGCATCAGGCGATTGCTCTTGGCTGCCGGCAGGGTGGCGAGCAAATACGCGACCGGATAACCCATCACGAGGCACAGCAGCGTGACCGACGCGCTGATCCATACGGTGCGCGCGAACGCGTTGACGAACACCGAGCTATCGGCGGGCAGGGACGCGATAGAACCGTCAGGCGTGACGGTGGCGTCGACGGCGCCTAACAGATAGTCGGGCGTAGGCGACACAGCGGAGCGCTTCAGGATGCGCCAGATGTCATGCGTGCCCCAGCGCGGATCGAGTTCGATCAGCACCGGCTTCCAGGCGGGTGGCGCGGTCTCGGGCAACTGGCGCGCGGTCCGCATCAGCAAGCTGCGAAACTCCGGCAGGTAGAAATTCAGCCGCCGCGCAACGGTTCCCAATTGCCCTTCCGCGGACGCCCGGCGCATATCCGCCGCGAGGATGGCAAAGGTGTGCTCGTCCGGCAGACCTTCACCGTTCCATGCTTTGAGCGCCTGCGACAACGCCGGCAGGTTCACCGGCACCTCGCGATTCTCGACACTGCGCGACAGCAGGATCGCGATGGGCGCAATGAAAGTGGCAAGCAGGAACAACAGCAGCGGCAGCGCAAGCAGGAGCGCCTGTGCCGACGCCCGGCGACGGGTCCTGGCGTACGCCGCGCGGCCATCGGCCCCGAATCCGGAATTGGAGCCGGCGGAGGGTTCGCGCTCAGCCGGTTCCTGCAGATTGCTGGTCACTGTCACGGTCACGAGTCGCCTTACTGTGTCAGCCAGACCTGGAAGCGTTTGTTGATCTGGTCGGCGTTATCCGCCCAGAAGCTGGCATTGATCTGCAGTGCATGCTTGAAGTTGGCCGGCGCCGTCGGCAAATCGTTCAGGCGATCCTTCGCAATCAACGGGATCGCGTCCTTGCGCGGCGGCGCGTAAGCAATGTACTTCGTCAGGTCTGCGTAGCTTTGTGCGGTCGAGGCGGAAACGATGAACTTGGCTGCGGCGTCGCCGTTCTTCGCACCCATCGGAATGCCCCACCATTCGAAGTCGTAGACCTGGCCATCCCACACTGATACGAATGGCTTGTGGTCCTTGTGCACTGCGTCGTCAATACGCCCGTTGTAGACCTGCGTCATGATCACCGCACCGTCGGAGAGCAATTGCGGCGGCTGCGCGCCGGCTTCCCACCAGACGATGCTTGGCTTGATCGTGTCGAGTTTCTTGAACGCACGGTCGACGCCGGCGGGCGTGCCGAGCACCTTGTACACATCGGCTGTTTTTACGCCGTCAGCGAGCAATGCCCATTCGAGCGTTACCTTTGGCGACTTGCGCAGGCCACGTTTTCCAGGGTATTTCTTCAGGTCGAAGAAGTCGTTGATCGTGGTCGGCGGGCTCTTGAGCTTGGTCGTGTCATAGGCGTACACGGTCGACCAGACCATGGCGGCTACCGCGCAATCCATGATCGACCCGGGGATGAAAGCGCTGGTGTTGCCAAGCGACTTACGGTCGATCTTGCGCAACAAGCCTTCGTCACAACCGGTGATGGCGTCGTTGGATTCAAGGTCGATCAAGTCCCAGGTGGGGTTCTTGGCCTGTTCCATCGCGGACAGCTTGGCGAGCCCGCCATCGTACGATTCCGTCGAGAAGCCGATGCCGGTGGCTGCCGTGAACGGTTCGAAGAACGCTTTCTTCGCCGCGGCCTCGTAAGCGCCGCCGAAGGTCACGACCGAGATGGTATCGGCTGCGTGTGCGGTGGCTGCGAACAAGCTGGCCGCCGCAAGGGTGAGTCCGGCGATGCCCGTCAGACCGGTTCGAACGAGTGTTGCTTTCATGTTAGTGGACTCCTGCGGTTAAGGACGGAGCAGAGCCGCGAGCGACAGAAGCGGCTGTTGCGAGGATCTTGCAGTCGTCGTGGCGCCATGCCACGACGGTTGCTTGGCCGAGTGACGGAAGATCGTGGTGCTGCGTATTCGGGACTTTGACGATAAGGTTGTCGCCGTGACCAAGCTCCCCGAGTTTCAAGTGGACGCGGTGGTGATCGCCGCAATACACGAGTTCTTCCACGCGCGCGGTCACCACATTGGTGTCCGCAGCGTTATGTCCGGCGTCAGCGGACGCAATATGCGCGCGCTCGGGGCGCAACGCGAGCATCGCTTCCTCGCCGTTGCGCAGACCCCGCCCGCAGCGGCCCCGAATGACCGCGCCGTCCGGCAGTTCCAGCGTCGCCCAGCTTGCGTCCTGTTCGAGCACTCGCCCCGTCAACCCGTTGTTCTCGCCAACAAAATTCGCCACGAACGCGTTGTGCGCGTTTTCATAAAGTTCGGTAGGCGTCGCTGCCTGCTGGATGCGTCCATCGGAGAACACAGCTACCCGGTCTGACATGGTCAACGCTTCCGCCTGGTCATGCGTCACATAAACAACCGTCAATCCCAGTTCGCGATGCAACCGCATGATTTCGTATTGCATGGTTTCGCGCAGGCGTTTGTCGAGTGCGCCCAGTGGTTCGTCCATCAGCACCAAGCTTGGCTCAAACACAAGCGCGCGGGAGAGGGCGACGCGCTGCTGCTGTCCGCCTGACAATTGCGACGGCCGGCGGGAAGCCAGTTGCGGCAACTCGACCATCTCCAGTGCCCGCTTCACACGCGCCTTTTGTTCTGCTTTGCCAATGCCTCTTACCGACAACGGGAACGCAACGTTCTGCTCGATCGTCAGGTGCGGGAAGAGCGCGTAATTCTGGAACACCATGCCGATGTCGCGCTGATGCGGCGGTTTATCGTCAAGGCGTTTCCCATTCAGGCGGATCTCTCCCTGAGTCGCGGATTCGAAACCGGCAAGCATCATCAGCGTGGTGGTTTTTCCGGAACCGGACGGTCCGAGGAGGGAGACGAATTCGCCTTTCGCCACGTCGAGATCGAGCCCTTCCACGACATAGTGAACGCCGTCATACGTCTTGCTCACGCTCGCAAAGGAGATGAAGGAGTGGGTTGACATCGTGTCGTGGGCTCCGGGTTTCAGATCGGCGTTGCGTTGCGTGTCTTGCGATGAGCGTCGTGCTTCGCGTGTCGTGCGTTATGCGTTTGCGTTATGGGTTTGCGTTATGGGTTTGCGTTATTCATCAGGCAAGCTGCTGCGCGAGATAACGCGCGAAGTCGTAGTTCGGCCGTTCGAGGTGACTAAGATGACCAGGTTTTGCAAGCGGCGCCTGCACCCCACGGAACACGGCCTGCACGCCGCGCCGGTCCTCTTCGTTGACTGCATCCAGCAACTCTTTTAGCGACGCCATGTATTGGTCCGCCTTCGGATCAGCGATGAACTCAGGCGCCAGCCCCCCGCCGAAGCGGATATGAACGCGGCTCGTGCCCAGCGGCTGCAGCACGAGGTACCAGAAATAGCCCGGCGTCAGCGTGACAAGATGAGTCGGGTAGATCGCGAGCAGCGCGGTTGTCTTGCGCCAGTGCCCTTGCAGTCGCATGTTATCCGGATGCGCCTGACCAATGGGTAGCGACGCTTCCTTGGTGATCCAGTGGTAATTGAATGCGTTGTGGCCGGCTGGGCATTCCATCTCGTCGAGGCGCGAATGCGGCCCGACGGTTGCCCGGTGCAGCATGGGCAGGTGGTAACTCTCCATGAAGTTTTCGGCCAGGATTTTCCAGTTCGTATCCCAGACGTGCTCTTCGTAGAATGTTTCCTTGTAATCGGTCATACCATAGTCGGCGA
>NZ_JAQGMM010000622.1 GCF_028292365.1 Caballeronia sp. | reverse complement strand
CCTTCGCGAAACGTGATGTGAAGCTGGGCGACCAGCGCGGCGAGTGCATCGCCGTCGTCAGGATCAATGTTGTAGCGCGCGCTCGCCAGCGCCGTCAGCCGATACAGCGCGCCGCTGTCGAGTAAATGGAAACCGAGCGTGGCCGCGACCAGCGCGGCGACCGTGCCTTTGCCCGAAGCCGTCGGGCCGTCGATGGTGATAACCGGAGTTTGATGAAACGGACGAGTGGGTTTCATCGAAGACGTCCGGATCGGCCGGTAACAGCGCGTGAGGTCAATGTATTCATGTTAGTTACGCTAGGCACGCCCATCACGCCTTCGCGAGCTTGGCAAATTGCTCGAAATAATCCGGGAAGGTCTTGCCCACGCACTTCGGGTCGTTGATCCGAACCGGCACGCCACCCAGACTCACGAGCGAAAAACACATCGCCATCCGATGGTCGTCGTAGGTGTCGATGGCGGCATTCGGCGTCAATTGCGCCGGCGGCGTCACCACGAGGTAATCCGCGCCCTCCTCGACCGTTGCGCCAACCTTGCGCAACTCGGTGGCCATTGCGGCAATCCGGTCCGTCTCCTTCACGCGCCAGCTCGCAATATTGCGCAGCGTGCTCGTGCCGGTGGCGAACAGCGCAGCCACGGCAATGGTCATGGCGGCGTCGGGGATCAGGTTGAAATCCATGTCGATAGCCATCAGCTTGCCGTCGTCCGATTCCACGCCGCGCACTTCGATCCAATCATCGCCCAGCATGACGTTCGCGCCCATGCGGATCAGCGCATCGGCGAAATTCACGTCTCCTTGAATGCTCGCGCGGCCCACGCCTTCCACGCGCAGCGGACCGCCGCCCAGCGCACCGGCCGCGAGGAAATATGATGCCGACGACGCGTCGCCTTCCACCGCAATCGTGCCCGGCGACGCGTAGCGCGCGCCGGCCGGCAGCGTAAAACGCTTCCAGCCGTCACGTTCAACGGTCATCCCGAAACGCTCCATCAGCTTGATCGTGATGTCGATATACGGCTTCGAAATCAGCTCACCGTCCACTTCCACAACAATCGGGCCACGCGTGTTCTGCGTCATCGGCAAGCTCATCAGCAACGCGGTCAGGAACTGGCTGGAGACATCGCCACGCACGCGGATCGGCTGGTCGACGGCGATTTCCGCCGGGTGAATTTGCAGCGGCGGGAAACCGTCGTTCGCTTCGTAATCGATCTTCGCGCCAATCTGGCGCAAGCCATCGACGAGATCGCCGATAGGCCGTTCGTGCATGCGCGGCACGCCATGCACGCGATATTCACCACCGTTTAACGCGAGCGCGGCAGTGAGCGGACGCACTGCAGTTCCAGCGTTGCCAAGAAAAAGCTCCGCGGATTTCACCGGAAAGCGGCCGCCGGTGCCTTTCACGACACAGCGCTCGCCATCGTTTTGCACCTGGACGCCCAATGTGTTGAGCGCCGCCAGCATCACGCGGGTGTCGTCGGAATCGAGCAGGTTCGTGATCACCGTTTCGCCCTCAGCCAGCGCGGCGAGCAGCAAGACGCGGTTAGAAATGCTCTTCGATCCGGGCAGCCGAACCGTGCCGGACGCACGCGCAAAAGGTCCGAGATCGAGGTGTTCCATGATTGAGTCCAGTTATCTAATTTGCGGATTATTGTGCAGCTTACTGTGCGGATTATTGGGCCGATTCATCGGCGGCTTTGATCGCGCCGCCTTGTTGCCAATCGGTCCGTGCCGCGCGTGAACGCTCGAAGGCGGTTTCGAGCGCGGCGCCGTCGGAGCTAGCGATAGCCTCGCGAAAACGCGCCAACACGTTGGTATAAGCATCGATTTCGGTCAGCAGCGCCGCCCGGTTCGCGATGCACACGTCGCGCCACATTTCCGGACTCGACGCCGCGATCCGCGTGAAATCGCGGAACCCGCCGGCGGCGAACGAAAACTTCAGCGCGGCATCGGGCGCTTGCAGAATCATCTCGACCAGCGCGAACGACAACACGTGCGGCAAATGGCTCACCGACGCAAACACGCCGTCGTGCTGCTCAGCCGTCATCCGATGCACGCTGGCGCCGGTCGCAAGCCACATGTCGGCGACGCGCTCTACGACCGCCGACGCATTCTCCGGCAACGGGCACAGCACGACATTCCGATCCACATAGAGATCGGGTATGGCGGCGTCAGGTCCACTTGATTCCCGGCCGGCTATCGGATGCCCCGGCACGAATTGCGCGACGCGATCGCCCAGCGCTGCACGCGCCGCCGCGACAACGTCATTTTTCGTGCTACCGGCATCGGTGACGATGGTGCGTGCGTCCAGGAACGGTGCAATCCGCCGCAGCAGCGGCTCGGTTTGCGCGACCGGCGCGGCGATAAACACGAAGTCGGCGCCACGCAGCGCGAGTTCGAGCGCGCGGTCATCGTCGAGAAAAACGGCCGAATCGATCACGCCGAGTTCCAGCGCACGCTCGACGGACTTCAACGAGCGCCCGACGCCGACGAGTTCGCCCGCCGCGCCAGCCCGTTCGCGCAACGCGCGCGCGAGTGATCCGCCGATCAGGCCGACGCCGAAAATCACGATTTTATTGAATGAGAACGCGGCCACGAGACATCGATAAAAACGCGCCTTTCGGCGCGAGG
>NZ_JAQGMM010000621.1 GCF_028292365.1 Caballeronia sp. | reverse complement strand
TGGGTGTCGATATCGAATTGCACGACGCTTTACAGCGTGTGCGTTTCGAGCATCCGGAAGTGCGCACGGTGGTGGTGACGAGCCTCAAGGACCGTGTGTTCTGCTCGGGCGCCAACATTTTCATGCTTGGCCTTTCATCGCATGCGTGGAAGGTCAACTTCTGCAAGTTCACCAACGAGACGCGCAACGGCATAGAAGATACGTCGCGCCACTCCGGTATCAAGTTCCTCGCAGCCGTCAACGGCGCGTGCGCCGGCGGGGGCTATGAAATGGCGCTCGCGTGCGATGAAATCTATCTGGTCGACGACCGTTCGTCATCCGTAGCATTGCCCGAAGTCCCTCTGCTCGGCGTACTGCCCGGCACCGGCGGTCTCACTCGCGTGACCGATAAACGCAAGGTTCGCCACGACCGCGCCGATATCTTCTGCACCATTGTTGAAGGGGTGCGCGGCGAGCGCGCGAAGCAATGGCGCCTGGTCGATGAAGTCGTGAAGCCGAACGTATTCAAGGAAACGGTGCAGGCTCGCGCGCTGGAACTGGCCGCGCAAAGCGACCGGCCGGCCGGAGCACAAGGCATTGTCTTGACGCGTATCGAGCGCACGGATCGTGAAGATGGCCTGAGCTATGCGACCGTCGATATCAGCATCGATCGCGCTCGCCGTACCGCAACGTTTACCGCGAAAGCGCCGTCGACGAATCCGCAATCCGATATAGACGCCATCGTCGCGGCCGGCGCCCACTGGTGGCCCCTGCAGTTCGCCCGTGAACTCGACGATGCCATCCTTTGCATGCGCACGAACGAACTCGATATTGGCACCTGGATCTTCAAGACCGAAGGCGACGCACGCACGGTGCTTGCCACGGACGCCACACTGCTCGAGCATCGCGATCACTGGTTCGTGCGCGAGACCATCGGCATGTTACGCCGCACGTTGGCACGTATCGACGTCTCGTCGCGCACGCTCTTCGCGCTGATTGAACCGGGTTCATGTTTCGCCGGCACCTTCGCCGAACTCGCGTTCGCTTGTGACCGTAGCTACATGGCGGCGTTGCCAAGCAACGAAGACGAGGAACCGGTGCTGACGCTCTCGGAAGTGAACTTCGGCCTCTACCCGATGATCACCGGCCAGTCGCGTCTTGGCCGCCGTTTCTACGACGAAACCGAGCCAATGAACGCGGTACGCCAGCAGATCGGACAGCGGGTGAAACCGACTGAGGCTGAACGCCTGGGACTGGTCACCGCGTCGCCGGATGACATCGACTGGCCCGACGAGATCCGGATCGCTATTGAAGAACGCGCGGCCATGTCGCCCGATGCGCTCACCGGGCTTGAGGCCAACCTGCGCTTCAACGGCGTGGAGACGATGGAAACACGCATCTTCGGGCGTTTGTCGGCCTGGCAGAACTGGATCTTCAACCGGCCGAATGCGGTGGGTGAGAAGGGCGCTCTCAAGGTGTATGGCAAGGGCAGCAAGGCGCAGTTCGACCTGAATCGCGTCTGACGCATCCGGCTGTCCGGTCCTACTCATTCAGCGCTCCTCAGCGCGACCGTCTTCAAGGAAAGAAACCATGTCCACAATCAACTCAACGATCAACTACAGCGAAAAGATTCCGAACAACGTCAATCTCGCCGACGACCGCACGCTGCAGCGCGCGCTCGAGCAATGGCAGCCGAACTTCCTGTCGTGGTGGGGCGACATGGGTCCGGAAGGCTCGCCGGACTACGATGTATATCTGCGCACGGCGGTGAGCGTGGACGCCGGTGGCTGGGCCCATTTTGATCACGTGAAGATGCCGGACTACAGGTGGGGTATTTTTTTGACGCCCGGCATCGCGGACCGGCAGATCAGTTTTGGCGAACACAAGGGCGAAGCAGCGTGGCAGGAGGTGCCGGGCGAACATCGCGCAAACTTGCGGCGGATTATTGTGACGCAGGGCGATACCGAGCCGGCGTCGGTCGAGCAGCAGCGGCACCTGGGACTCACGGCGCCGTCCATGTACGACCTGCGCAACTTGTTCCAGGTCAACGTGGAGGAAGGGCGTCATTTGTGGGCGATGGTCTATCTGCTGCATCGTTACTTTGGCCGTGATGGTCGTGAGGAAGCCGAAGCATTGCTGGACCGCCGTTCCGGCGACGAAAACAATCCTCGCATTCTCGGTGCGTTCAACGAACGCACGCCGGACTGGCTCGCATTTTTCATGTTCACCTACTTCACGGATCGCGACGGCAAGTTCCAGTTGTCCGCGCTCGCCGAGTCCGGCTTCGACCCGCTCGCACGCACGACCAGGTTCATGCTGACGGAAGAAGCGCATCACATGTTCGTGGGCGAATCGGGTGTCTCGCGCGTGATTCAGCGGACCTCGCAGGTCATGAACGAACTGAAGACCGACGATGTCAACAAGATCCGCGCGGCCGGTGTGATCGACCTGGAAACCATCCAGCGTTATCTGAATTTTCACTACTCGGTGACCATCGATTTGTTCGGTGCGGATCATTCGTCGAATGCGGCGACGTTCTATAGCTCGGGACTCAAGGGCCGTTACGAAGAAACCAAACGCGACGACGATCATCAGTTGAACGGCCAGAGCTACAAGCTTCTGGACGTCCAGGACGGCAAGCTGGTCGAGCGTGAAGTGCCCATGCTCAACGCCATGAACGAAGTGCTGCGTGACGACTACATCAGGGATTCCGTGGCGGGTGTCGGACGCTGGAACAAGGTGCTGGAGAAGGCGGGGTTCGACGTTCGCCTGACTGTGCCGCACAAGGCGTTCAACCGCCAGATCGGCACCTTCGCCGGCGTGCGCGTGGCGCCCGACGGCCGCGTGGTCAACGAGAATGAATGGAAAGCGAACGAGGCGAAATGGCTGCCGACGCCGGAAGATCGCGCGTATGTCGCCTCGCTGATGGGCCGTGTGGTCGAACCGGGCAAGTTCGCCAACTGGATCGCACCCCCGGCCATGGGCATCAATCGCCAGCCGGTCGATTTCGACTACGTGCGTTTCAACTAAGCATTTCAGCAGGCGCGTACGGACCGCTAACGAAATGCCGTTGCGGTCCCGGCGCAGATGGAGAAAACAATGAACGGTCCAGCCCCCATGGAGGTCCTCAGGCAGCATCTGATCGACCCGGAGATCTGCATTCGCTGCAACACATGCGAAGAGACGTGCCCGGTCGACGCCATTACTCACGACTCCAACAACTACGTCGTCAAGGCTGAGGTCTGCAACGGTTGCATGGCGTGCATCTCGCCGTGCCCGACCGGCTCTATCGACAACTGGCGAACGGTGCTGAAGTCGCGGGCATACAGCGTTGAAGAGCAGTTCACCTGGGACGAACTGCCGGCGCAGAACACAACGGCAAGCGCTGCGCTGGATTACCCTGCTCAAGCCGGCGCCGATACCAACGCAACCGACGCAACCGACGCAACCGATAACCCGGACGAAAATCCCGAAGGCATCGACGTGGATACGGTACGCGGCTCGACGCTGCCGCCCTGGTCGGCGGTCAAGCCGTACGTGAATTTATACACGCACAAGCAGCCGCTGGCGGCGACGGTGGTCGGCAACTATCGTCTGACCGGCGAGTCCACCGCCAGCGATATTCATCACGTCATGCTGGATTTCGGCACCACGCCGTTTCCGGTGGTCGAAGGCCAGTCGATCGGCATCCTGCCGCCGGGCACATCGAAAGACGGCAAGACGCATCACGCTCGTCAGTACTCCATCGCGAGTCCGCGCGACGGCGAACGCGAGGGGTATAACAACCTGTCGCTGACGGTCAAACGGGTGACGCAGGATCATCGCGGGAATGTTGCGGATGGCGTCTGCTCGAACTATCTGTGCGACTTGAAGAAGGGCGACAAGGTCAATGTGATCGGTCCGTTTGGCAGCACGTTCCTGATGCCGAACCATCCGAACTCGCATTTGCTCATGATCTGCACGGGCACGGGTTCGGCCCCCATGCGAGCGATGACGGAATACCGGCGACGCAGGCGGTTGAAGGGCGCGACCGGCAAGCTGATGCTGTTTTTCGGCGCGCGGACCAAGGAGGAGTTGCCTTACTTTGGACCGCTTGTGAATCTGCCGAAGGATTTCATCGATACCACCCTGGCGTTTTCACGGACTGCAGGCCAGCCGAAGCGATACGTCCAGGACGCGATGCGCGAACGCGCGACAGACGTCGGGCAGATGCTGCGCGATGACAACACATTCATCTATGTATGCGGGCTCAAAGGGATGGAGGACGGTGTGCTTCAGGCGCTGCGGGATATTGCCGTGCAGAACGGCATTGAATGGGACCCGTTATGGCGGGCGCTCAAGCGAGAGGGTAGGTTGCATCTGGAGACCTATTGACCGCATTCCAGGAAAGATTCACCTGTCGAACACACGCCCGCTCACTGCGGGCGTTTTCCATTGACGTCCCTCGTTTCCCGCCAACGTCGTCAAGATCATTCATTGATTCGGTTCGTAAATCAATAACGTTAATTGAAAGAATAAATCAAAATTGTTTGGCGGGCGATACTGTCTCCAACCAATACGTCAACCCAAAACAAAAGACGGAGACAAGATGAACGGACTCTTCCTGGCCGGCCGTTTTAGCGCGCACAAGCCGGTCGGTACGCAGGGCACGCAACGCGTCGGCGCCACCCGATCTTCCCGACGAACGCCTGGCGCACGCTTGGGCACTCGGCCCGACCCGCGACGAGCCGCACGCGGTACCTGAAAGGCCCGGCATCCGCAGCCTGGCCGGTTCAACACCCTGGGCTGATTCACACCGCTCGAGTCATACCGAGATCCTGTAGCAATCGTCATTCGACGCCCGACATCCCCTCGACGAAGGGGAGGAGAACCGCTTTGCATAAAAAAACCTGATGGAGACAACGCGATGAAGAAGAGATGGATGTGCAGTGCCGCGGTATTAGCCCTGTCCACGATAGCCGCCCCTTGCGCCCACGCGCAGAGCAGCGTCACGCTGTACGGCATTATCGACGCCGGCATCACGTACTTCAGCAATCTGAATGGTCACGGGACCTTCGTGGCAAACGATGGCTCGATCCAGTCGAATCGCTGGGGTTTGCTCGGCAGCGAAGACTTGGGCGGCGGCGCCAAGGCCATTTTCCAGTTGGAGAATGGCTTTAATTTATACAACGGCACAATGGTCCAGTCGGGCGTGCTCTTCAGCCGTCAGGCTTGGGTGGGCCTCACCGACACCACTCACGGCACGCTCACGCTTGGCAAGCAATATGACTTCTTCTGGGACAACCTTACTCAGTTCGCGATGGGTCAGTACGCCGGGCAATACTCCTGGCATCCCGGCGATTTCGATCATCTGGCCGGCACCTTGCACATCAACAACGCGGTCAAGTACAAATCGCCAACCTTCTATGGTTTCTCATTCGGCGCCCTCTATGCGTTTCCTTCGCAATCCGTCTCGGCCGGGACTGGTCGCGTGATCGCGTTCGGTGCACGATACGACGGTGGCCCGTTCCAGGCTGGCGTCGCGTACACCGATACCCACGACCTCGGTCTCAACGCCCCGACCCAGGCGGGCACCACGCTGTTTCCGAACCTGTCGGGGGCACCGGTCGTGGCGACGAGCGTCAGCACGATCGGCGCGGGTGCCAGCTACCGGTATGGGCGCAGCCTTACGCGGCTGCTTTTCACCGATACCCACTTTCGCGTCGCCCGGGACAACGGCTCGATGCCGACCTACGAGATCAACGAGGTGTTCCAGCTGACGCCGGCGACGACCTTGATGGGCGGTTACTGGTACAGCAAGCTGGGCGAACAGAAGTTCCAGAACGGGACGTTGCTGCTTGACTATGCGCTGTCCAAGCGCACGGATGTCTACACCAGCGCTACCTACTTGCGGGTGTCGGGCGGTGCTGCACCGGTGTTTCTCGGCGGTGGCTCAGCGCCCGTGTTTTCCAACGGGGTGTATGTCGGCTCGGGGGATTCGTCGACGGCAATCCGGATCGGCATGCGCACGAGGTTCTGAAGCCCGCACATTAAAGTCGTTGCTTTGAAGCCATTTCAGCAAAGCGCTTCAAGGAGGGGGCCTTCGTTGATCGATGATGATCGATCAACGAAAGCCCCTGGTTTTTGCCGGATCAGTCGGCCGGCCGTTTGTCGGCAAGCGCGCGCTTGCATTCATCGAGCACGCGCAACACCAGTTCTGATTGATAGTTGAGATCGTCGCTGTCGAGGATCTCTTCCACGGCATCGCGAGCCCAATCGGCATCCACCAGTTCCGAGTGACGCTGGGCGAGGTCGGCTGCAATGGCTGAGAGCTTCGCGATCGCGAGCCATTCAGCCTGGCGCTTATGCCGGTCCAGCCACTTGTGAGCCGCTTGTACGTGAAAAGCCGCAGTGGGCCAGGAACCGTTCAGATAATAAGCGCCGAGGCTCCCGCAGGTGAGCCAGCAGAGCAATTCCACGCGGTCGGTCGGGCTGAGATTGTGGCGTACATCGTTCATGGCGGAGCTCACGAAGATGATTGACGTGTGCCGGACGTTCTGATTCCGGCATGAAAACGATAGCACGCCGCGGTGCAATGCGGAATCCTCCATTTACGCCCTGCGTTCGCGGACGAACAGGCGCGACAACACGCTTGGCGGCCGCTGCGGAACGCGGCGAGCAGAGTTCTACTGATTTGGCGCTGCGGCGTCGGCCAGGGTGCTTGAACAGGGCGCCTTCGTCGACGCATGGAGCCCCGCCTTCAGTCACTGTACCTACCGGTCATATGCCTGATTCCTGCTGACGTAACGCCGCAACGTAACCCCGCAACGTAACGTCAGCAACGTAACCCCGCAGCGTGACACGCGCACCACCAACGTCGTGGCCTGACAGTTCAGGAAGCCATCGCCGCAGTGATTTCTCCATAAGACGACTGCAGCCGGTCGATCTTTTCCCGCAGATCGTCGAGCCGGTACGTGGCTTTATTCGCCAGTTCCCGCACGCTTTCCAGTAAATGCTCGCACAAGGCGGAGTGCTGGGCCGCGATTGAATCGAACATTGATGCTTCAGGCTCTTCCGGCTCTTCCGATCGACCTGCTGCCGCCATGACGTGAACCGGAAGCGCCACTCTCTGGGCTGTCCTCAACCGTTCCGTCACTGCGGCGAATTTCTCGACCGGGCCAATGGCCGTGCGAATGGAGGCATCGACTTCATCGAGCGCGGCTTTCAGGTCAAGCGCGTTCTCTTCTATAGAGAGGGTTAGTCCTTCAACCTTTTGCGGCGTCATGTAACCCCGCTTGGCGAGGGTTTCACTTGCATTGACAATCGCGGCAGTTATTGCCGATACCGCCACGCGCTCCGTCTCAACACGGCTTTTGAGGTCGGTGCATTCTGCAATTACCTCGTGGAAGGCACTCAGGTGTGTTTCGATCACTGGAGTAGGTCGCATGGTAATAATCCGGGGTGGACAAAAAAACGACAAAATGATCGATCTGGTTGCACATACTGAGCATGAAACGTGCCAATCATGCCGATGAATTTATCGATGAACCGTCGTAGCGGTTCAAACTATCCTGCGCAGGCAAACAGGAAAAGGAAACAATGTGTCTGAAGGGAGTGCATTTCGGACGATTCGATAATTTCAGTAAATTTTACTTATTCAGTACAAATGATTCGCGCCAAAACGATAAAATTTTCGATCCGGTTGGCGACGACGTTTACTACTCTGAAATAAATTTCTGGCACGTTGCAGCTTATAAATCGTCGTCATCTGTGATCAAAGACGCGATTTGGTAATCGTTATGCTGAGTTCTCGAAAAATGCGAGATCCCATTTATAAAAAAGTGCAGATTATTCGCAGACGCCATGAAAAATTTCCCAAAGAGAAACCGTTAAATGATTTGCATGTTTATGTTCCTGCTTCGACAGGAAAACGTCTAATGCCAGAGAGAATCAAATGTGCAGGTCGTTGCACATTTTGATGCACTTTGAGAAATGGCGCAGGGGTCGCAATTGGATGGAGCGGAGCCTTGCTGCGCTGGTCGGAGCCCGTTTTCGACTAAAAGGCCGCGGCAGGGCGGCCTTCATGGGTTTTTAACGTGTGGCTATATACAGCGTGATTTTCACGGCCAAAACGCATATTGGTTCACACATTGGGAGACTCGACGCGAACCGCTGTATGGGTCGCCCTCTCACACGGTGAGTTTCGTTTGAAAACTAATGATTAAAGGTCAAAATTTGAAACAATGCAGCGAATTGATAATACGCCGAGAAAACCGCAATTAAAACATCAGACAATTAATATATTTCATTTTGCTTTCGCCATTAAATTTTCAGTGGTGAACAAATTTTCGATCCGCATGCTGATGAATTAGCTATTGGGGCCTGGTGTGCAAACTGATCGTCGTTGAATGCCGCAGATCGCCCAGCTTGGGGTTCGACACATTGGCCTGATCTGCTCTATCTTGTTGTGTTGTTCAAGTCAGTTGCAGCGCTGGTGGCCTGAGTGTCATCCGCGAGAACCCTCCAAACGGCTTGCGCGACCAACGTGATGCACCGCAGATTGTTCTCTCGAAGTTCAATTCCCGCGGGTACCCTCTCTGCCACCCGATTCACCTTATCCAAGGAGCTGAAAATCAGCTATTCGAGCCTATGCCGGGTGAACCCATGACACACCGCCTGCGTGCAATTTGGCGCCTGGCGACGCTGTTCGTGCGCGAAAGCCGCACAAAGTCCGCCGCCGACGCCCCGATCCATCGCGTTCTGCGCTCGTTCGCCGGCGGTGTGCGTAGCCGTGGCGCCACCAGTCTGGCCCAGCGAGTGCCGGTGTTGCAGAACCTGTCGGGTGTGCTGACCATGGCGTCGGGCCTGCTGGCGCAACACCCCGGGTTGGCTGAGACGGCGGTACGCGTCGCGCTCGCCGAATTGGACACCCTCAAGGCGCCGCTGAAAGACGCGCCGCTGCGCCGGGCGCTTGCGACCGCGCTACCGCCGGGACGGGCAGACGCATTGATCGACGTAGACGCCGAGCCCGAACGCTGTGGAATAGCGCAGCAGACGCATCGTGCGCTGATCACGCTGGAAATGCCCCCCGCATCCACGCAAGCGAAACCTCCGGTGGCCGTCCGCATTACGTTGATCCGCACCGATACGCGCACCGAATTGGCGCAAGACCTCGATGTGGCAAACTCGGCGGCGCGCTTGGCCGGGCGTTTTTCACGTGAGGTTCGGGAGCAGAATGTCGGCGCGCTGATCGCCCGTTTGGCGGAATCGATTACCGGGATGCTCGATTTGCGTCAGCGCGCTGCCGACCAAAGCTTTCTGCGCTACCGGTTGCGCGAAGTAAACAAGGACTCGCGCGTCGTCGTGCCCGAAGTGCTCTGGGATTTTTGCAGCGACACGGCGCTCGTCACGCGCGCCGTGCGCAGCGTGCCGCTCTCGGACGCCAAAGCGCTGCGTGCTCACGGCCTGGACCCGGCCCAACTGATTGCCACGTGGATCGAGGTTTTTTTTGAAACGGCGCTTGGCGAAGGCGTGTTCCATGCCGGTCTGGAAGCGGCAGGCGCCGCGGTCAGCATCGAACCGGACACGCTCGGGGCGCTCGTGCTCGACGGGGATTCGCCGCTCACGTTTTTCGCCGCGCACGAACGCAGTTTCCTCGTTGCCGGGTCAAACGCGTTGCTGCACGGCGATCACAAGGCGGCCGCGCGTGAACACATGCGGCATGGCCGGCCCGACGAACACGAAGAGCAGCATGCAGTGCGTGTGGAATCAACGTATCGGCGGGAAGCAGAGCGTTTTGCCGGCGATGCCCATCGGCATCGGACAGCCGCCGATCTCTTCACGGCGCTGGGCAAAGGACCTCTGGAGCACGCATTCGGCGATGCCCACACGGGCATCGCGTCCCGGGCGGCGTTGCTTGCGCGCTCGGCGCAGAGCATCGAGGAAATGGCGCGCCGGATTGCTCCGGATATCGACGTTTGGCCGATTGCGCGCAGGGTGATCATGCGTCTGGCGCTGGATCAGTTCAGTTCGCACGGCGTTGTCGCACAACTGGCGAAGGAAGCCGTGCACTGGCCGCACGCGTTGCCGCGCGTGCCGAATTTGCTGGCGGATTGGGTGATGCGGCAAAACCGCCGGAATGCGGATTCGCGTTCCGCGAGGTAGTTGCGCTTTGATATCGCGCTCGCTTGGAGCGAAGAAAAAGGCCCGGAGAAGCATGAGAAGGAACGTCTGTTGCTCGACTGATGAGACTTCAAGCCATCAGGACAGGAGCACTTAATGACCACAACGCAACCGACCACGACGCAACCGACCGCGACACAACGCGACCTCGACAACAGCAAACCGCTTGGGGATTCTGGCACCGGCGCGAGCGGTGGCGGCTCGGGCGGCAATCTGCCGGGCGGGGCGGCCACCGGCGGCAACGCGCAACAAGGGGTAAGGCCGCCCGACGCGCCCCAGACCTCGATCACAAAAGCTGAACCCGGCGAGCCTGACAGGCGCAATCTCACACAGCATCCAAAGCAGACTGCCGAAGTCCCGCTGGGCAGCGGCAACGCGCCCGAAGCGAGCGGACGCGGCGGGTTCGGTTCGCACAGTTCAGAGCCGGAAGGGGTTTCAAAGCAAAGGTCGGTGGATCCGATGCCCGCGACTAACGACAAGGACGACAAGCCGTCCGAATAGCGCAATAGCGGAACCGCGGACCCAGCACGCCGTTTTTATGCAAAACGCATCACGGCATGCCGCCGAGCGACGGTGAAATGATGCTGCCGGGCGGAAGGTCGTCCGAGGTGGCATCGTTCGCTGTGCGCGAGGACGTCGGCGCGTGGCTCGTGCTGCACGAATCGACGGAATCCTGCCCGACGCAAC
>NZ_JAQGMM010000587.1 GCF_028292365.1 Caballeronia sp. | reverse complement strand
ACAAAGGCTTTGAGATCTGGGTGCTGCCGATCCTTGCGTACGGACCTCCCACGCCAGACACCCCCTACCACTACAACGGGTACGTATGTCGACCCGGGGCCGACGTGCATCATGCCGGGCAACGCACCCAGTTTTATGAACTCGGCAACGTCTTTGAGACCGAAGCAAAGGCACTGGATGCGGCCTATCATGCGGGTCGCGACATCGTCGACAAGATGAGTGACAACGGCTGAGTAGCCGCTGACTAGCGACCGAGCGGCGGTGAATTTCAAGTCCACCACCGCTTTTCCATTACTGCGATGCCACGCTCAGCAGCACCGGTTTGTCGCGATACAGCGTCGGATAAAGGCGCTTCAGGTTCTCGACCTTCGGCATGTCATTGATCGCGATATACGGTGCATCCGGATGCAGCGTCAAATAATTCTGGTGATAAGACTCGGCGGGATAAAAGCCCTTGAGCGAATCTGTCTTCGTCACGATCGGCGAGGAAAATACATGCGCTTTGTCGAGTTGCGCGATATAGCTTTGCGCGATGTGTTTTTGCATGTCGTTGGCCGGGAAGATTGCCGAACGATATTGCGTTCCGCTGTCCGGGCCTTGCCGGTTCAATTCCGTCGGATCGTGAGCGACCGAGAAATAGATCTGCAGCAACTTGCCATAGGTAATCTTCGTTGGGTCATAAGTGATCTGCACAGACTCGGCATGACCCGTCTGACCCCCGCTGACGGTCTCGTATTGCGCGGTCTGAGGCTGACCACCAGAGTAGCCCGACACAACTTTCGTCACGCCATTGACGTGCTGGAAGACGCCTTGAACGCCCCAAAAACAACCGCCTGCCAGCACTGCGGTTTCCTGGTGCGCTCCGTTCACGGGTTCGTCGAGCGTGGGCGGGGCAATGACGACCGCGGCTTCTGATGAATGTGCTGGATGCATGGATGCGAACAGGATACCGACGCCCAGGCCAATGGCCGTCAACAGCGCCGCGCCCCGCGAACGCAGAAACGTGGCAGGATTTTGCTTCGTGGAAATCATGGAGAACCTCCGGGTTTGAGGACGACGCGCTTTAACTGACGCCCGGCGATCACATGCCCGGGCGGGCGCTTAAGCGTCGTCCTTTTGCGCCATGGTAGCGCGCCCGGAGACGGGTGGAAGCTTGATGACAAAGATGTCATCGACAGGTCATGGAAAGGTCAGGACGAGGTGCCGCAGTGTTGCCGAGGTGCTGCAAATCACGGGGTAAACAACGAGCAGGGAATGCTCGTCGCCGAAGGTTACAGGCACGACGCGGAAAGTACAAACCGCGCGCGCCAGCACAGTAAAGATTGCTTGGTCGATGTGCAAAAAATCTTGTGCATCGACCTGCGCTTGCCCTCTCCTGCTTGCCTCGTTCGTTACGTCGCCTGCGGAACGGGTGCGCGTCGCGGTGTGACCATTGATACAACAAACGCCACCACAATATTCAGCGCCAATGCAATCAGGCCGATATACAGCGGATACGTCGCCCCACCCAGATGCAACGCGAACACCGGCTTCAAACCCTGCGCGATCGCCATGCCGGTTCCGAGCACGATTCCGGCCAGCCAGCCGAGGAACAGCCCCGGCGTGTTCAGGCGCCGTGTATAAAGCGAAAACACAATGGCCGGGAATATCTGCAGGATCCACACGCCACCGAGCAATTGCAGATCGATTGCATATTGCGTCGGCAGGAACACGATGAACAGCAGCGCGCCGAACTTCACCACGAGCGACACCAGCTTGGCTGTCTTCGCTTCCTTCTCGGGCGTGATATCACGCGCCATCAGCGGCCACAAATTACGCGTGAACAGGTTCGCTGCACCAATCGACATGATCGCGGCCGGCACAAGCGCGCTGATCGCGATGGCCGCGGCTGCGAAGCCAACGAACCACGACGGGAACAACTGGCCGAATAACGCGGGCACGACGTCGGACGCGGATTGCACCTTGATGCCCGCAGCAATTGCCATGTAGCCGAGCAACGCGATCAAACCGAGCAGCAGCGTATAAGCCGGCAGGAAGATGGCGTTCTTGCGTACGGTGGCAGCCGACGACGACGACAATACCGCGGTCATGGTGTGCGGATACATGAAGGCCGCGAGCGCTGAGCCTAAAGCAAGCGATGCGTACGCGGTGAATTGCGTCGGCTTGAGGAGAATCCCGGTCGCACCGCCCTTGGCCTGGAAGAACTGATCGGCGGCATCGAACACATGCGCATAGCCGCCGAGTTTCGATGGAATCAGCCAGACTGCCGCGATCACCACGATATAAATCATGATGTCCTTCACGAACGCGATCATGGCCGGCGCGCGCAAGCCGCTGGTGTAGGTGTAGAGCGCGAGGATCACGAACGCAACAATCAGCGGCAACTCGCCGCTCACGCCCAGACCCTTGATCACGACCTGCATACCCACCAGCTGCAATGCAATGTACGGCATGGTCGCGACAATCCCCGTCACCGCCACGGCCGCCGGGAACCACTTGCCGCCGTACTCGCCTTGCACGTAATCGGCTGCCGTAATATGGTTCTTCGCGTGCGCGACCTTCCATAGCTTCGGCATGACGGCAAACACAAACGGATAAACAATGATGGTGTAGGGCAGCGCGAAGAAACCATAAGCGCCTACGGAATACACCAACGCGGGTACGGCAATGACGGTATAGGCGGTATAGAAATCGCCCCCTACCAGGAACCATGAAATCACAGTGCCAAACTGGCGGCCGCCCAAACCCCATTCATGCAGTTGCGTCAGGTCGCCGCGCTTCCAGCGCGCCGCGAAAAATCCCACCACCGTCACCAGCAGGAAGAAGGCGATGAAGACGGTCATGGCTACCGGATTGACCGGAACGATATCGCTCATTTGACACCTCTATACACGATGTAAATGATGAGCGAGGTCAGCGGCACCCATAGGAACTGGTACCAGTAGAAGAATGGGAAGCCGGCGAAAGACGGACGGATATCGTTATAAAAAGGCAGCCAGAGCAAGGCGACGTAGGGAATGAGCAAGACCAGCCAAAGCCAGGAATGCTTTGTCTCTTCTGATGTTTTCATAGTAGTTTGATTCGTGATAGAGGTTCGACCTGTCGCGCTTCGCGGCAGCCGGGCGCTGCGGCGAAGCCCGGAATAAGGACACCCGGAATTATGTTCGAGTTTTCGAAGATGTGCTGAATGCCCCGGGCAGGAGGGCTTGGAATGCTGATGGATCGGGGAGATTGAAGCAGTCTGCGGGGAGCAGTCGGTTTTTAATGCACGTCGGTCTTCGGCCTCTATCCGTGCCAGTGCGGAATACCGCTTCGTTCCTTTGCAAGGCCGCAAAGGAACGAAGCCTGGAAGCATGGAACGCTTAGGACTGTTGCCCGAGCAAATCCGCAAGTGCAATCGCAACAGTTTTTGTCGCGACCTTCAAGTCTTCGAGTGCAACCCGCTCATCGGCCCGATGTCCGTTAGCCTCAAGCAGCGTCCGCGGACCGGCGCCGTAAATGACAGTCGGTACACCCGCCTCGCAATACAAACGGGCATCGGTATAAAGAGGCACGCCCTCGGTAGGAATGTCGCGCTGCAACGTAACCAGCGCTGCGCGTTGCAACGCTTGTGACAAGCGCTCTGCGCCGTCAAGCGAGCGCAACGGCGACGTAACCAACACCTCTTCTATCTCCACGCCAATGCCTGGCAGGCCTCCCACCGACGCCATGATCAGCGTCTTCAATTGCCTGAGCACGTCTTGCGGATTCTCCTCCGGCACCACGCGCCGGTCGAGCCGCATACTCACCTTGTCGGGTACCACGTTCGTGTTGATGCCGCCTTTGATCAGACCCACCACCAACGTAGGATGATCGATGCCCGGCGTCTCCGAATGGATCTCGCGCAATGCGGCCCTGTGTGCGTACAGCGCATTCAGCACCGCCGTAGCGGCCTCCAGCGCGTCATGCCCGGTATCGGGCCGCGCCGCGTGCGCCGACTTGCCCCGTACCGTGACTTCCAGATGGATCGCGCCATTGTGTGCGGTCGTGATCGAATAGGAAAAACCTGCACAGATGGCGTAATCGGGCTTCACAATGCCCTGCTTCAGCAACCACCCCGGGCCAATCAGGCCGCCGGTTTCTTCGTCATAGGTCAGGTGCAGCTCCACCGTTCCGCCGAGCGTCGCACCACTCTCGATCAATGCCTTCAACGCGAACGCATAAGTGGCGAAGTCCGACTTCGATACCGCCGCTCCGCGCCCGATCATGAAACCATCGCGAATCTCGGCACCGTAGGGATCGGCGGTCCAGCCATCGCCGGGCGGCACCACGTCGCCGTGCGCGTTCAGCGCGATCACCGGCCCCGCACCAAAGCGATGGCGAACCACCAGGTTCGTCGCGCTGATCATGCCGGCGCGCGTGACATCGTCGGCCGGCACGACGTGACGCTCGACCGTGAAGCCGATCCGTTCAAGCCATTGTGCCGCCATCTCAGCGTGGCCCGCGCAATCGCCCGGCGGATTGTCCGAAGGTTTTTGCACAAGCGCGGCAAGAAACTGAACCTCCTGGTCAAAGTGATGATCGACGCAGTCGGTAAGGGTCGAGGCGAGAACGGGTGAGGTCATGAGCGGCGGTCTATCTAGGTAATTGGCTGGGGGTTGGCTGCATGGTAACGAGTAACGCTGCTGCCGGCGAGCAGCGCCAGCTTAGCGGACCCGCCCCATCAATGGGTGAGCGCACCCGAATGCCGCCCATAACAGATCGCAATCAATTTATCGCGCTTAAGCGCGGTTTTCATCGAAGAATATTGCACCGGAGCGTAAGCGCCGCGTTTGTTTCGCAATCAATTAACGGCCATTCTCAGCTAAGCTTTCAGGCATGGGCACGCGCTCCCCAGACGGCGGCGAGACGCGGATTTCCGTCAGGCACGGACACAATAATTCACCGGAATACGCTTCAATGAACCATAGAGACGATGCTGCGGCGCTCGACCGCGACGATCCACTAGCCGGTTTGCGCGACCAGTTCGCGCTCGGCCACGACACCATCTATCTGGACGGCAACTCGCTTGGCGTACCGCCCAAGGCTTCAGCCGCACGCGCCACCGCCGTCATAACCGGCGAATGGGGCGACGGTTTGATCCGCTCGTGGAATACGGCGGGATGGTTCGCGTTGCCCAAGCGGCTTGGCAACAAGCTGGCTCCGTTGATTGGCGCAGCCGAGGACGAAGTGGTCGTCACCGACACCATCTCCATCAACCTGTTCAAGATCCTGTCGGCAGCGCTGCGGGTAGCCAACGAACGCGATCCCAAGCGTCGTGTCATCGTCTCCGAACGCTCGAATTTCCCGACCGATCTCTACATTGCTCAAGGCGTGATTGAACAACTGGATCGCGGATACGAACTGCGTCTCGTGGATCACGCATCCGAGCTCGCCGGTGCTATCGACGAGAACACGGCCGTTGCCATGATCACGCACGTGAACTATCGCACGGGGGCCATGCACGACATGGCCGCGCTAACCCGTATGATTCATCAAGCGGGCGCGCTCGCGGTGTGGGACCTGGCGCATTCGGCAGGCGCGGTTCCGGTCGATCTCAACGCCGCCGGTGCGGATTACGCCGTCGGCTGCACCTACAAATATTTGAATGGCGGACCGGGTTCGCCCGCGTTCATCTGGGTGCCGAAGCGGCTGCAGAATGTTTTCTCGCAGCCGCTGTCCGGCTGGTGGGGCCACAAAAAACCGTTTGAAATGAGCCCTGAGTACCGGCCCGATGACGGTATCGGACGGTTCCTGTGCGGCACGCAACCTATTGTCTCGATGTCGATGATCGAATGCGGCCTCGACGTATTCGGGCAAACCGACATGGCCGCGTTGCGCCGGAAATCGCTGGCGCTGAGTGACTTGTTCATTGAACTCGTGGAGACGCGTTGCAGCGAATTTCCGTTGCAGCTCGTGACGCCGCGGGCACATGCTGAACGCGGGTCGCAGGCAAGCTTCGAACATCCGCATGGGTATGAGGTCATGCAAGCGATGATCGCGCGCAACGTGATCGGCGATTACCGCGAGCCGCGCATTTTGCGCTTCGGCTTCACGCCGCTTTATACGCGCTATGTGGATGTGTGGGACGCTGTTGAAACATTGCGCGACGTGCTCGCGACTGAAGCATGGCGTGCACCCGAGTTCGCCGAACGTGGCGCGGTTACCTGACACAAGCGGAGAACGCGCGATGACACAATCACACGAAAGCGAAGGCACGGGCGGCTGTCCCATGGGGTATGGAACGGCAGGAATCACGGGAACCACTGGAACGGCAGGCGACGCTGCGCAGAAGCCCGAAGGCTGGCATGACGCACAGCTCGACTTCTCCAGTTCGATGAGCTATGGCGACTATCTCTCGCTCGATACGCTCCTGTCGGCGCAGCACCCGCTCTCGCCTGATCACAACGAGATGCTGTTCATCGTGCAGCACCAGACGAGCGAGTTATGGATGAAGCTCGCGCTGTATGAGCTCCATGCAGCGCTCGCCGCCGTGCATCGCGATGATCTTCCGCCTGCGTTCAAGATGCTTGCGCGTGTTTCGCGCATACTCGATCAGCTGGTCCAGGCGTGGAGCGTTCTCGCCACCATGACTCCCTCCGAATACACGGCGATGCGGCCTTATCTGGGGGCATCGTCCGGATTCCAATCGCATCAGTACCGGCAAATCGAATTCCTGCTTGGCAACAAGAATGCGCAGATGCTCAAGCCGTACGCGCATCGTCCGAACGTGCTTGCCGAGGTCAAGGCGACGCTTGACGCCCCCTCGTTTTACGATGAAGTCATTCGCCTGCTTGCACGCCGCGGTTTTCCGATCGCACCGGAAAGGCTGGAGCGTGACTGGACCCAGCCGACCACGCACGACGCCAGCGTGGAAGCCGCGTGGCTCAAGGTGTATCGCGAGCCGACCCAGCATTGGGAGCTCTATGAGATGGCGGAAGAGCTCGTCGATCTTGAAGACTCGTTCCGGCAATGGCGCTTTCGCCACGTCACCACCGTTGAGCGGATTATCGGCTTCAAGCAAGGCACGGGCGGAACCAGCGGTGCGCTCTATTTGCGAAAGATGCTGGATGTCGTGCTGTTTCCTGAGTTATGGCACGTCAGGACGTTGCTCTGAGCGTTTGATTGAGTGGTTCATTTAGAACAGCGCTTGTCGCACGGATCTTCGAAAAACCCAAAGGCCGTGCGAGTAAAACGGACACGCTCTGACAAGCGGCCCGCTTTGTCCGATAATGTCTCGCATGAAAATGCTCCCTACCCCCCGTCTCATGCGGCGTGCTTTCCTGGCGTTGCCCGCAGCCATGCTGCTAGCGTCGTGCGCGACACCTACCGCACCGATATCACTCGATACCGCCATTGCCGCGCCGTATCGTGGCGAAAAAGCGCAGGCGCGCGATGTTTATAGACACCCGAAAGAGACGCTGGAGTTCTTCGGCCTTGCGCCTAACCAGAGCGTGCTGGAGATCGCGCCGGGCGGCGGCTGGTACACGGACATCCTCGGGCCTTATTTGCGCGCACGTGGCACGCTTTACGAAGCGCAATATCTGCCGCCCCAAGGGGGGCTTCCTGCTGGTGAAGCAAAGAGCAACGCCTTGTTCGAGCGTAAGCTCGCTGCCGCGCCCGACGTCTTCGGAACGGTTGTGGTCGGCACGTTGCAATCAGGGCAGTTCAGCGGCTTTCCCGCCGGGCTGCAAGTGGATCGTGTGCTGACGTTCCGTAATATTCATAACTGGATAGAAGACGGTCAGGTCGATGCCAACTTGCGTGCGTTCTATTCGGTCCTGAAACCGGGCGGCGTGCTTGGTGTGGAAGAGCATCGCGCAATACCGGGTACATCGGTTCAGCAAATGATCGATACCGGCTATATGACAGAAGCCTACGTGATCGAGCATGCACGGGCAGCGGGTTTCAAGCTTGCGGCGCGTAGCGAGATCAACAGCAATTCCCGCGATACGAAGGACTATCCAAACGGCGTGTGGTCGTTGCCGCCGACCTACCGTGGCGGCGATACTGACCGCGCACGCTTCGCAGCCATTGGCGAATCCGACCGGATGACGCTGCGTTTCGTCAAGCCGTAGGATCGTCAAGCGGGTGGTTCTCAACCCGTAAGCAAGCACGCGCGCCCGCAAGCCCGCCGCGACGCGCGCTAGCCGATCTCACCGCCGCCAGTTTGAATCACCTCTCCTGCGAAAAGAATCATTTGCAGAGATAGGTCTCGTGGACAACACGTTCATTACGCGGCATGTCAGCGGATGCCGACGCTGGATGGGTCGCAAGCGGGACCGTAGCTTGCGTGCCAGTCGCAGATCGGCAGACCACTCCTTTTCCAACGTTTGAATCACAAGGCTATTCATGATCGAAGTCCATCATCTAAACGAATCCCGGTCGCGCCGTATTACGTGGCTGCTCGAAGAACTTGGACTCGACTACACCGTCCATGCTTACCAGCGCAATCCAAAGACCCGGCTTGCGCCGCCCGAACTAGAAAAGATTCATCCGCTGGGCAAGGCGCCCGTGATTCGCGACGGCGACGAGGTCATCTTCGAGTCCGGTGCGATCATCGAATACCTGGTGCGCAAGTATGGCAACGGCCGTCTTGCGCCCGCGGCGGATTCGCGTGACTACAATCGCTATTTGCAGTTTCTGCACTATGCAGAAGGTTCCGCGATGTTGCCGCTCATGCTCAAGCTCTACACGAGCCGGCTTGGCGATGGCGCTGCACCATTGCAGCCACGCATCGAAAGTGAAATGCAAAGGCACCTTGGCTTTCTGAACAGCGAGCTCGCAGGACAGGACTATTTCATTGGGAATGAACTGACGGGCGCGGATGTTCAACTGTCGTTCGCGGTCCAGATGGCCGTGAAGTTCTGCGGCGAAGAGGCATACCCCAACCTCACCGCGTTCGTCCGGCGTATTGAAGCGCGTGACGCGTATAAGCGGGCGATCGAGAAGTCGGGGGAGTGAAAAGCTTTGTGCGTCGTTGGCGGGGGCAAGGAACGCTTGCTTAGCCAACGACGCTCACGCCAATCAACAGTGGCTATTAAATTGCCATGTTAAGGGTAGCTATTGCAAGCTGTTTCCTAACGGCCACGACCGGCAGCAACGCTCGCGAAGCCCTCAGCCACGGCGTCGCCAAACACAGCGGCTGCACCCTTTAGATTGCCTAACTGAACAGAGTGGATCAGCCAGATATCGAGACTTAGTGAAAAATCTTTCACCTCAACAATAGATAGTTCGGCATACGAATCACTCCGGCGAAGCACAGTCCGCGGCACAAGCCCCAAACCGAGCCCCGCAGCAATCAACTTCAGTTGCATCTCGGTGCCGTGCGTATCCACGCTCAACTTGAGCTCGCGCCCGGCGCCTTGCATCGCCCGGTCAAGCGCGGCACGGTAGCCGCAACCCAACGGATTCAGGATCCATTCCTGCTCCGCAAGCGCCTTGATGGTTGAACGACGCTCAACCACCGGCCGCCTTTTGCTCTGGACCACCAGCACCTCGAGCGTTGTGATAAGCCGGCCTGCCATATTGTCCGGCAGCGTGCTGGGAGAGGGCAACAGCAACGTGGCCGCGTCGAGTTTCCCAAGACTGACCTGCTGCAACAAGCCCGTGCTCCACTCGGTATGCGACTGAACCTCTAGCGCCGGAAATGCCGCTTTCAGACGCATCACCGCGTCGAACAAAACGATCTCCGCTATCACTTGCGAAAGGCCTAGGCGAAACGTCCCGCTCGGCACAGCGTCTTCCCGGGAAATCTCAAGCAGTTGATTCACGCTGCGCATGAGCGGAACAGCGTGTTCGTAGATTCGGCGCGCAAGCGCGGTTGCTTGAGGCGGCTTGCTGTTTCGGTCCAGGAGTTCCGCGCCAAGTACAGCTTCAAGATGCTGAATCCGCCGCGATATGGCCGATTGCGTCAGCGACAGCACATCCGCCGCCCGAGTCAACGAATTTTGGTCAATTACCGCAACCAAGGTTTTAAGATCTTCGAATAACATGCTTGATTCTCATGGTTCGTATGAAAACTATGCGCTTGATGCAAGTTATCACCTAGTCTAATCTTCAATGGCGAACCATGCGAAGCGATATTTTTTAATGCACGGCGCAAATTCTGACCGCCACAACTTGCCACGCATGTCGTGGCCAGCGCGCCCTTATTTCCCACTTAATCCTGAGGTCAAAGCCATGCCACTCGTTCGAATTAATCTCGCGCAAACTGCGTCACCGGAAGTCGTTCAGGCAATCAGCGACATCGTGTACGACGCAATGATCAATGTCGTCAAAGTGCCCGAGCACGACAAGTTTCAGATCATCACGCGCCATGCGCCTGACGAATTGATCTACCCGGCGGAGGGATACCTGGGCGTGACCTACACGCCGGGGATCGTATTTATTCAGGTGACATGGAACACCGGCCGCACGACTGAAATGAAGAAAGCGTTTTACCGCGCGGTGGCGGATGGCATACATGCCAAGACGCGCGTACGAAAGGAGGATGTCTGGATCAACCTGGTCGAGGTGAACCGGGAGGACTGGTCGTTCGGCAATGGCGATATGCACTACGCGCCGAAGTAGTCGCCATGTCCGGGCAGGCGTAATGAAGCACTGCCGGTCGCGCACGAACGTGCACAAACGCGGCCGGCGGCCATTCGATCACGCGTTAATGCGGACGCCTGTGATTCAAAGCGATGAACACACCCATCAGCGTGACAAAGGCCAGCACGAGCAAGCTTGCGTTGAGCAGCACATGCGGATAGCCAAGTTCACCGACATCAATAAACGGATACGGATAAAAGTCCGACGTACTGCCGCGCCAAAGCGTGATGCAAAGATAAGCTAGCGGATAGATCAGCCACAGCAGGCATTGCCGCAAAGTCAGATGAAAGCGCGGCACGAACAGCACCCAGTAGATTGTCGACAACACGGGAATAACAGTGTGCAGACATTCGTTGAGCATCGCCCGGTATCCCGAAGGCGTCCATAGGTGACGCAGCAACAGGTTATAAGCCAGCCCGACAAACACGATGTACACCACGACCGCTGTCACCACCGGCGGCTGGCGAAAAAATCTCCCGAACGGCGAGCGGCCAAGCGCGGCGACACACGAAAAACAAAGGGCAACAGCAAATACGGTCAGGTTCGTCAGATAGCTGCTAAGGCGCTCAATCCCATCGAATACGCTTAGGCCCCTGGCTAGCATCCGGTGGACCGTGATATCGGTTTGCGCCGCGAGCGCGAGCCACGCTATTGTCGCGATGCACGCGGCCAGCAATAACGACGCCGTGCCGGGCGTACGCAAGGGCAACGCGTGCTCTGCCCCCGCCGGTGGTGGGCTTTGCATAGCGCGGTGGGTCTGACTTTCCGGCGGCGAGGAAATCGAGGAATTCGGCTTGAGCATGCCTCGATTTTATACGCGGCCAGTCAGCGCTGCAGAGCTGCAGAGCTGCAGAACGGCGACCAGCCGGCGCAAGCACGTGCAATCAGGCTCAGGATATCTTGAAGATGTTTTGCGACCCGCGTACGTACAGCCCCTCGGCTTTCAGGAGGATGCGTTCGCGATAAAGATCGAAGGCGGCGAGTACGGCGGATTCGTCCGACCCCATTTGTGGATTGAAACTCGATAGAGCTGCATCGTCTATCTGGAATGATATCTCGCGCGAACCGTCATACCCCCAGAAGCACACGCAGTGCCGGGAGTTGTCGTAGGAACGGCTAGGGTTCGGGAAATTGAGTTTCATACGTCATCCTAGTCCTATTAGCGTGACGCGCGCGACGGTGTTATTCCTAGTAGTTACCCTGACTTGGCGATCCTCACGACAAGCATAATGTTCCGACTCCAGGAAAAATCAGGAAGCAATTGCCACTAGCAGCCAACAGGCACTTAAGCCTTAAGCCGCACTCTCCTTGTACGGCTTTTGTAATGAACCTGGGACATCGACGCTCTCGCATCGCGCCCTCCGGTTCAAGTAGACTCTGGTGCCACGCAAGCGATCGAACCCTCGGCGCCTTGGTTGCAGGCGCGTCGCTGGCTCTACCTGAAATACCTTCGCCGCCTTGTGAAACCTGCCAACTTCCGCCTCACCGCCGCCGTTGTAGCCAGCGCGCTTTTTATGCAAAACATGGACGGCACGATCGTCGCGACGGCGCTGCCCGCCATGGCGCGCGACTTGGGCGTTGACCCGGTGCATCTGAGCAGTGCCATTACGGCTTATCTGGTGGCGTTGACGGTGTTCATTCCGGCTAGCGGATGGGTTGCCGATCGCTTCGGTGCGAAGCGTGTCTTCATGTGGGCGATCGCAACGTTCACGCTCGCTTCGCTCGCGTGCGCCGCGGCCGCGAACCTCCCGCAGTTGATTGCTGCGCGCATCGTGCAGGGAATCGGCGGCGCCATGATGGTGCCGGTCGGGCGTCTGATCCTTTTCCGTGGCGTCAAACGCGAGGAGTTATTGCAGGCGACTACATGGCTCACCATGCCTGCTCTCATCGGCCCCTTGATGGGACCGCCACTAGGAGGTTTTCTCACCGATACCCTCTCGTGGCGCAGCATCTTCTGGGTCAACGTACCTGTGGGCATCGTCGGTCTGCTGCTGACCTGGCGCTTGCTGCCGGCCGCGCCTCCCGAACATCACGCGCCACCCGACGTTCGCGGAATGATGTTGATCGGCGGGTCGCTGACGCTGTTCATGACCGGTATTGAATGTGCGGGACGTGGCGTCCTGCCGCCGTTTGCGTCCCCTGCCTGCGTTGCGGCGGGCGTGGTGATGTTCTGGATGGCCGTCAGGCACTGCCGCCGCGTGGACGACCCGGCCGTCGATTTCTCACTGCTCTCCATACCCACTTTTCATGCGGCGACTATTGCGGGAAGCTTGTTTCGCGCCGGTGCTGGCGCGCTGCCGTTTCTCGTGCCGCTGACGTTGCAAGCCGGGTTCGGCTATAGCGCTTCCGCTAGCGGCCTCGTCACGTTCGCTAGCGCGCTAGGATCATTTTGCATGCGCCCCATGACATCGCTTGCACTAAGGCGCTTTTCCGTGCGCACCGTCTTGTGTGCGGGGAGCGTTTCGTTTGCCGCCGTGCTCGTGGTGTGCTCGTTCATGTCGCAGAATTGGCCGGCTGGCGGCATCTTCTTGTTGCTGCTCGTGGGCGGATTGTCGCGCTCGCTCAGCTTCGCCACCATGGGCGCACTCGCTTTCGCCGATGTACCCAAGGCCAAGCTTGCTGCCGCCACATCGTTTCAGGGGACCGCTCAGCAATTGATGAAGGCGGTCGGCGTGACAGTCGCGGCGGGGACAATTCAAGTCACCATGATCGTGGCCCCTGGCGCGCATGCTGAACGGTGGCAGTTGGCATCGGCTTTTATCGTTACCGCGCTCGTTGTCATTAGTTCTTATCCGATGTTCATGCGGATGCCCGCTGAAGCAGGAGAGGGAATTTCTGCTTCGCGAGGGTCCACACGCGGGCGCGCGGGCGAGGTCAAGTGACGCTATCAGGAGACGCTAGCTAAGCACCGATCAACACCCCGGTCCTGAATGGGACTGCGCCCGTTACACGGCCCATTGGTGCGCCGGCGATAACAAAGCGGATCGCCCGGCGCATATAAAAGACACCGTCGTTTTTCGTAGTGAGCGTAGTCACCTCGTCCGTGATCGGATCGACGATGTCGAAGACGGGGTCACCGGCTTTCAGATGTGCCCCAACCTGCGCGCGATACACCACCACGCCGCTTGCGGGCGCAATGAACTGCTCGCTGCCCGCCAGCGGCGTTGCAGGATGATTGAGCGGCGGCAACTCGCGCGCCTCGCCTTCGATCACACCCCGATAAGTCAGGTAGTCGACAATTGCGTCCGCGTCCTGCTCGGCGAACTCATAGGACACGTCGCGCTGGCCGCGATGCTCGACCGTCAGCGCAACGTTAGGCGCGGCGAGCGGCGTGCCCTCGCCCAGAAGCGCACGAACGTCGTTCCAGAGTTGCGTATGAACCTCGTCGAATGACTGGCCGCCCGAGTCCCCACAGAGCAGTACGCCGCTTGCACCCAGATACCGCGCGAGCGGTTCGACCGCCGGCCAGCTCGCTGGGCTCGTGTACAGGTGCATGGTCGCTTCAAGCGAACAGTGCAGGTCGAGGATGACGTCGGCATCGGCTGCCATGATCAGCATCTCGCGGCGCAAGGACTCGAATTCATTCTTCGGCTTGACGTCGGCGAGCATGTCGCATACAGCACGCCGCAACAAGCGCGTATTGCTGTCGGCGTCCTGCGTCCACTGGCTGCCGATGCGCTCGACCAAAGCAGCGGCAGCAGGCAGCGGAAAGCTGCGATTGAAGTTGTGGCCGCTATTCAACTCGAAGCGCCCAAGGAACTGTCCAAGCACATGCTGCGAGAGTCCGATCGGGTTCGCGACCGGCACCAGGATCACTTCGCCGAGAATGCGTCCCGCCTTTTCCAGTTCGATCAGCCGTTGCTTCAGGCGCCACGCGGTCAGCATGGCGGGTATTTCGTCCGCGTGCAGCGACGCCTGTATATAGATCTTCTCGCCCTTGCCCGGCGTACCGAAGTGAAAGCTGACGAACTCGCGGCGCGTGCCAATGAACGTGGAAACCAGCGGCGTGCTTTGGATGTGCATCGAATGCTCCTGAAATCTTGTTAGTTGCCGTAGACGTCGAAGTCAAAGTACTTGCGGGCGATCTTTTGATAAGTGCCGTCGGCACGCATGCCGGCAATCGCGCTGTCGATGCTGGCCTTGAGCGCACCATCGTCCTTGCGCAAGCCGATGCCCGTGCCATGGTCACCCATCTCAAGCGGTCCGCCGACAAAACCGAAACCCTTGCCTCTCGGTGTCTTCAGGAAGCCGTTATCCGCTTCCACCGACCCCAGCAGCGCCGCGTCCAGCCGGCCAGCCATCAGGTCTTCAAAGACGCCCTCCTGGCTTTGATACGCGACCACTTCCACGCCGCCCGACTGCCAGTTCTTCTGTGCATACGTCTCGAACTGCGTGCCGCTCTGCACGCCAATGCGCTTGCCGCGCAGACCCTCCGCGCTGACCGTCAACGGAGCGCCGGTCTTCGCGATCAAACGTGACTTGAACTGGAACAGCTTGGTTGAAAACGCGATCTGCTGCATGCGCTTTTCGGTGATGGCCATCGATGAGATGATCGCGTCGATCTTGCGTGCCTGTAGCGCCGGGATCATGCCGGAAAACTCCATCTCGACCCATTGGCAATGCATCGCGATGCGGCGGCAAATCTCGTTGGCGAGGTCGACGTCGAAACCGGTCACCGTGCCGTCCGGCATTTTTACGTCCATTGGCGGATACGTCGGATCAATGCCGAGGCGCACTACGTTCGCGTCTTTCGCGAGGGCCGGCATGGAGACGGTCAAGGCCGCGATCACGGCGGCGGCCAGCAACGAAGAGAGGGTTTTCATCGGCGCTTACTCAGTGGTCAGGACGGTGATGGGGATAACACGCCTGCATGGTACGAGTGCAAAATGCCACCAAACAGGGCCGATTTACTTATCATGATCACTTTTACCTATCACCGTGGGCGGATATCGTGGACCTCACCTTGACGCAACTTCGCGTGTTCGTGGCTGTTGCTGAAGCCGGCAGTCTCAGGGCGGCGGCGCGCAGCCTCGGCATTGCGCAAAGCGGTGTGACGCAACAGTTGAGGAAGCTTGAGACGAACGCGGGCGGTCCGTTGTTCGAGCGTGGGCATCGCGGCGCGCGCCTGACCTCGGTTGGGGAGCGCTTGCGGATTCGCGCCGACGTGATCCTGGGCGAATGCGTTCGAACCGAAAACGAAATGCGCCAGTTACGCGGAGAGTTGACGGGCCAGGTCTCGCTCGGCGCCGCGGCCGAAGCCATGATGCGATTATTTCCCGCGCTGCTGGCGAGTTTTCGCGAGCGCTGCCCGCGTATCGATGTTCACTTGACCAGCGCCACGTCGCGTGTCCTGACGGCGTGGGTGCGCGACGGCAGCCTGGATTTTGCCTTGGCGCTGGCATCGAACGAAGCGGATATCCACGATCTCGAAGCGACCACCCTGTTTGAATCGCCTGTCACCGTGGTCGCGCGGCGTGGTCATCCGTTAGGTCGCGCGCGCTCGCTACGGGCGTTGCAGGACTGCGAGTGGGTCAGCACCCGGCCTCGTCATGCAGGTGATGTCGCTAACCGCTTATCCACTTTGTTCGAGGACGCGGGGCTTGAACCGCCGCGTATCGCGGCCACGACCGAAGCGGTGTTCGATACGCTGCATTGCGTGGCGAACAGCGATTACTTGTCGCTCGAGCCCGTGCGTCTCGCGGCACATCCGTTCTTCAGGGACCACGTGGCGGTCGTTCCGATCAAAGAGCAGGCGTTGAGTACGCGCGTGTGCCTGCTGCGCCGCGCAGGTGTGCCGTTGACACCGGTCGCGCAGGAATTGGCGTCCATGGCTGTGTCGTTTGCGAGAATGCTGCCCGGGACCACGGTGACAGGCGAGGCGCCTGGTCAATGACACTCGATACGATTGCGCCCGCGCTCCTTCGCGCGATATAGGGCGGCGTCGCTGCGAGAGAGCGGTGCGTCGGCAGTTGCATCGGCCGCGTTCATGACGGCAATACCGATGCTGACCGTCAGCGCGATTCGCCAGTCGCATTCCGCCAGCGGCGCTTCCGCCATCCGTTGTTGCACGCGTTCCGCGAATGCCCTGGCATCGACCAGATCGGCATTCGGCAACACCACCGCAAACTCTTCGCCACCAACACGGCCCGCGATGCCCTGCGTACCCAGCTCAGCCTGAAGGATGGACGCGAAATGCCTGAGCGTCCGGTCGCCAACCGCATGCCCCCATGTGTCGTTGATCAATTTGAAGTGATCGAGATCGCACATGAGGATGGTCGCAAAACCCTCTTTCGCGCACCGGATCCGCGCCAGTTCCGCCTCGATCTGAACCATGAAATGGCGTCGATTCGGCAACTGCGTCATGAAGTCGATGGTCGCGAACTCCTTCAGTTCGGCCTCTATGCGCTTGCGTTCCGTCACGTCGGTAATGAAGCCGTGCCACAGCGTGCCGCCGTCTTCCAGCCGCCGGGGTTGCGCGTCACCCTGCCGCCAGCGCAGACCCTGTCGTGGCAATTCGACACGGTATTCGAGGTGCCACGGCGTCAGGCTAGCTGCGGATATTTCAAGGGAAGCGCGGTAAGCCGCGAGATCATCCGGGTGCACGATTGTGTTGATGACCGCCGCGCTCTTGGCAACCTGCTGCGGCGTGAGCTCGTAAATCTCTTCAATGCCCGCGCTCGCGTACGAAAAAAATGATTCGCCGCCCGGCAGCAAGCGATATTGAAAGACGAGACCCGGTACTTCGTTGGTCAGGCTGGTGATCAGGTCAACGTTCTCCTGCAGCCGTTCCGACATAGCGCGCATAGCCGTGATATCGGTAGTGGTGCCAATCATGCGCAACGGCCGGCCCGTGCTGTCACGGCTGACGACCTTGCCGCGGCTGGAGATCCATTTGTAACTGCCATCCTTGCACCGGATGCGATGTTCTACTTCATAGCTTGGCGTCTTCTGATTGAAATGCGCCTGGATGGCCGCTTGAACGTAAGCGAGATCGTCTGGATGGACGCGTTGGTAGCTGTCATTGAGTTGGTTGGTCAGTTCCCAATCCGCATAACCCAGGATGGCTTTCCATCCAGCAGAATAGTGGATCTCGTTGGTAACGATATTGCGATCCCAAATGCCCGTGCCACTGCCTGCAATGGCAAGCGCCATGCGTTTCTCGCGCTTACGCAGCGCGTCCTGGTCTTCTTTTAAATGCGCGGCCGACTGATCGCGCGCAAGGATCGCCTCTGCGAGCCGGGCAAAATCCCGCAAGCATTCGCGCTCGGCGTGGTCGAGGTCGTGGGGCGCGGTATCAAGCAGACAAAAGGCGCCGAGCGTTTCTCCGTTCGAATTCCGCAGCGGATATCCGGCATAAAAACGGATGCAGGGATTGTCCACAACAAGCGGATGGTCTTGAACACGGTTGTCGGCAAGGGTATCCGGTATGACGAGAAGATCGTCGTCACGTGTCTCGTCGTCAGGTATTGCCTGACCGCAAAATGAAAGCGCACGAGGGGTTTGCGCGAAGGCACGACCAGCCGCAAGACCATCGCATGAGCTGAACCACCGCCGTTGCCCGTCAACCCGCATGATGAGCGCGAGGCTCACGCCGAAGTGGCGTCTGGCGAGACGAGTCAGCCCGTCGAATCGTTCGTCCGGAAGCGTGTTCCCGTCGAGCGAGCGCAGGGCATGAACCGGGTTGCTTTCGTCGTCAAGTTTAATGGGGGCCAGCATATCCAGTTCTGTCGACGGTGCCTAGAGCAGTGCATACAGTCTATAACGACAATTCTCGCACGGAGTTTAACCCTGCAAGTCTGCACGGCATGCTCACGAGATGGCGGTTCAATTCGTATAGATCGACTTTGTGCGTACATTCCCCTGCTCAGCCGGCATGCAGATGCCGCGCGCGGCCCAATTTTCCATCATGCCCGTGACCGTGCCTTTGACCATGCGGCGCCGTTCTTCAGGTTCGTTCCGACCGGCTATCATGTTGGCCTGGGTAACGCTTCGAGCTTTGGGAAACACGGTCATGACAAGAAAGAAACCCGCGGACAGCGCGCCCCGCGAAACCGCTGCAATCCTGCGTCACTGGCACGACGCCGTACCCAACGACCGGCTGGCCCACCTCGTCAAGGACGCTGCGCGTTCGATGGTGCGCGCGATGCAAATGCGGCTTGCCGAGCATACCGTGTCGTACGGGCACTGGACGTTCCTGCGAATCTTGTGGGAGACAGATGGCTTGACGCAGCGCGAGCTGAGCACGCAGGCGGGGGTGATGGAGCCAACCACCTTTGCAGCCGTCAAGGCGATGGAGGCGCTGGGTTACGTCGAGCGTCAGCAGATGCCGGACAACAAGAAGAACGTGCACGTCTTCCTGACGACCGAGGGCCGGGCGCTGAAAGAGAAGCTCGTTCCGCTCGCCGAGGAAGTCAATGACGTCAGCGTGGTGGGCCTGAGCGAGCACGACATCAAGACCGCGCGGAAGGTGTTGCTGGCGCTGATTGAAAACCTGGCCGACGATGAACTGGGGTCCACGAATCCAATGCGTCGCGTGCCTTCAACGCGGGAGTTGGGACGGATCATTGCAGAGCGTGGGGATACGGTAGAGGACCGGTGACGGTGCGTTAAGAGGATCTGAGTCGCGTCGTTGCTTTTGTTTCGAATCGGGCGGCGCCACGCAAGTTGAAATCTGCGACTACCACTAGGATTCCTTACGACTCGCGAAATTCCACTCGACACACCCGGCGAGATCCTCGCGGAAGAATGGCTCGCCCCAATGGGCATTACTCAGTACGCGCTCGCGAAAGCCATAGAAGTACCGGCACGTCGTATCAATGAAATCGTGCAAGGGAAACGCGCCATCACGGCTGATACAGCTGTTCGTCCCGGTGCATTTTTTTGGCGTCGATCCACAAAGCTGGATGAACCTCCAGACGCATTACGATACCGAACAGGCGCGTGAAAAACTCGGCGATCGACTCACGCGAATCATGCGTAACGGTGCAGAAAACGGAGCGATCGCGTCGCTGCGCTAACCCTTAACCCACGAAGTGACGGCGGGTGGCGCGCGGCGCTCGCAACCCTCACATGAAAGCGCTGTGTATGCCCACCCGCCCCCTTCTCTACACCGGCGACGGAATGCGATCCGCGAAACCGCGTTGATGCCAGTACGGATACGGCAACGGCAACATGCTCGCTTTATCCAGAGCCGCAATCTGCTCAGCACTCAGCGACCATCCTACGCTGCCCAGGTTTTCGCGGAATTGCTTCTCGTCGCGAGCGCCCACAATCACGTTCGCGACAGTCGGCCGCTGCAGCAGCCAGTTCAACGCAATCTGCGGCACGCTCTTGCCCGTTTCCTTGGCGACGGCATCCAGCGCATCCACAATGCCGTAGACATAGTCATCGGCAACCGGCGGTCCCATGTCGGCCGTCTTGTGCAAACGGCTGTTCTCCGGCAACGGGCTGCCGCGACGAATCTTGCCTGTCAGACGCCCCCACCCCAACGGACTCCACACAATGGTCGAGACCTTCTGGTCCAGTCCCAGCGGCATGAGTTCATGCTCGAAATCGCGGCCGGTCAGCGAGTAATACGCCTGATGCACTGAATGCCGCGCGAGGCCTTCACGGTCGGAAACCGCCAGCGATTTCATCAAGTGCCAGCCGGAGAAATTCGAGCAGCCGATCACGCGGATCTTGCCCGCGCGCACGAAGTCGTCGAGCGTGCGCAAGGTTTCTTCCACGCGTGTCAGTGCGTCGAAACCATGCAGTTGATAGATGTCGATGTAGTCGGTGTTCAGGCGCTTCAGGCTGCCATTGATGGCTTCGGTCAAGTGATGCCGTGTCGAGCCAACGCTGTTCACGTCCGAGCCGAACTGAAACGTTCCTTTCGTCGATACGATCACCTTCGAGCGACGTCCGGCAATTGCCTTGCCGAGGATCTCCTCCGCCATGCCGTCGGAATAAACGTCGGCACTGTCGAACATGGAGACGCCCGCCTCCAGCGCAATGTCGACCAGACTGCGCGCGCCGTCGGCGTCAGTGCTGCCCCACGCCTTGAAAAAATCATTGCTGCCGCCAAACGTGGCGGTGCCCAGGCTCAGCACGGGCACCTTGAAGCCCGTTTCACCCAGTAAGCGATATTCCATGTCCACTCCTTTCCATTGAAAGCCAATGAGCCGCTGCCGCGCCGGCGACGCGGGCAGGCGGCTTCGCTGATGCATCGGCCATGTTAAGAGATCGTTGAAAATCGCGCTTGGACGCAAGGCAGCAGCAGCCGGTCCTGCACTCAAGCGAGAGCGATTACAACCTTTGGATTACAGCCTTTGGATGACATCCAGCGCGGCGCCCACCATGTCCTTCACCACCACTTGAACCTGACTCGCGGCTTCGGGCGCATAGTCGAACGGTTCCGTCTCATCCATGTAGGTCGACTGGCACATTTCCAGTTGTATCGCGTGAACGCCGGTCCCAGGCGCTCCATAGTGACGCGTGTTGTAGCCGCCTTTGAAACGGCCATTGGCGATCCACGTATAAGCGCTCCGCGCAGCGGCATCGGTGACCGCTTGCAAGGCGCCCGGCGCCGCCGTGTGCCCATCCTGCGTACCAATGTTCAGATCAGGAAGCTTGCCCTCGAACAAACGCGGCAACACGCTTGCAATGGAATGCGCTTCCCACAGCAGCACGTTCGGGTGGGCCGCCCGCAAGCGCGCGAGTTCCACCTCAAGCACGTCGTGATACGGCTGCCAGTAAGTGACTACGCGCCGCGCTTTCTCGGCAGCGTCGGGGCCCGCGCCATCGCGATACAGCGGCATGCCACGGAAGGTTTCGCCCGGGCAAAGGCCCGTTGTCGTCTGGCCCGGATAGAGGCTTTCATCGTTCGATGGGCGGTTCAGGTCGATCACATAACGCGAGATGCGTGCACCCAGAATGGTCGCGCCCATCTCGCGGGCGAAGTCATAGAGGCGGTCGAGATGCCAGTCGGTGTCCGCAACGGTCAGCGCAATGTCCGTGTATAACGGCCGCAAGCTTTCGGGAATTTCAGTGCCCAAATGCGGGATCGAAATAAGCAGTGGCGCGTCGCCACGATGCAGGGTGTAGAGATCGGTCATGATGGATTCCGGGCGAAGTAATCGTATGAAAAAGGTGCGCGTATGAAAGAAATTTGGAACAGAGAACAACAGGCAAGTTGATAAGCGTTATTGGAGCGCGTCGTCCGGCAGGTTGGGTAGCGCTTGCTGCAGCGCCGGGCGAATGCGCTGGTCGAGCACACCGCGCGTCAAACTGATCAGTTCGGCCGCAAAACCATCCCATTCGCTCTCACGATGCAGCAGGAAAAAATCGCGACGTGCAAGGCCGCCCGGCGGCAGCGGCAACACATCGATTTCGCCCAGGTAGTGACGCGCCTGCCACAAGCAGAGCGGCGTGGAAATGGCGAAACCAAGACCCGCGGCAACGAGGCTGAGCAGCGGATCGGTGGCGTCGAATTCATAACGGCGCGGGCTGTCGATACCGAGGTGCCGCGCAAAACGCTCGACCTGCTGGCCGATCACCGAGCGCCCCGTATAACGGATCAAAGGAAGATTGCCAGCGAGCATACGCCAGTCCACCGCGGGCCGCGACGCGAGGAAGCGCCGCGACGCAACCGCCACGAACGCCTCGGAGAACAATGGGATCTCCACGATACGCGGGTCCGAAATGACAGTCTGGGTGCATACGGCCAGATCGATCTCGCGATCGTGCAACTGCTTGGTCAGCCCCGGCGTCAGGCCCGACCACAACGCAATCTGCCGGGACGAACCCGAGAGTGCACGAATCAGTTCCGGGCCAACAGTGGCTGCGAACGAGTCCACACATCCGAGGCGCACCGACGCGTTGCCTGCGTCGGATACCTCGTCTATGCGAGCACTTACACGTTGCGCGTGATCGAGCAAGGGCGTGGCGAGTTCAAGCAAGGCTCGCCCTGCGCTATTGGCACGCGGCGGGCGGCTGTCCCGGTCGAACAGGCTTGTACCCTGCTCGCGTTCGAGGGCGGATACCGCCTGGCTGATCGCGCTCTGGCTCACGCCGAGCTGCTTTGCAGCGGCAGTCATGGAGCCTGTATCGCAGACGGCAACGAACGCCTGCAGTGAGCGCAGGTCGATGGGGTGACGCGGTCGTCTCATGGGCGCTCCGGTTTGGCGCGGCGCCGGCTTAGCAAGGACTAAAGGATGCCCGTGCTGCTAAGGACCGTGCGAAGCTGCAGCATTTTCCGTCGATGTCCATAAGTTTGCCTTATGCAAAATGTTCGCGGAAGCGGGGTTTCCTGCAATCGTGGTGAAGTACAGGCTCATGCAGCCCGGGAGCAGGCACGCTTATCTTGTGATGGAAGCCAAGCCATACGCGTGAGACGCGCAGGCGCGCTTGATTGATTGGAGGTGTCCGACTGTCAAGGCGCACACCTCTCAGTCAGGTAGACGAAAGAAGCGTGCGCCGCGGTTATAACGTGCGGCAAGGATTCAGAAAGACTCTCGTGCGATGTGACGGCTTAGCTCGATCCTTCAGGAAAGTCGGCGCCAATAGTCGTCTTTTCCCAAGCGTCGAAGTCGTGAGTCAGCGAAGTGACCTTCTTGCGCGCCAGTTCAAGCGCGGCTTTGCCAAGCAACAGGCGCAACGGCGGGGTATCGGAGAGTGCCGCGTCAATGATCGCCTGCGCCGCGCGCACCGGATCGCCCGCCTGGTTGCCGCTGCGCGCCTCGGTCTGCTTGCGGCGCTCGCCAGCGGTCGTCGCATAGTCATCGATGCGCGTAGCCGACTGCTTGATCGACGGCCCCGCCCAGTTGGTGCGGAACGGTCCGGGCTCAACCACGAGCACGTCAATGCCCAGCGGCTTCACTTCGATCGCCAGCGACTCCGAGATGCCTTCCACCGCGTATTTGGTGCCGTGGTAATACCCCGTGGCCGCGAAACTCGTGATCCCGCCTATCGACGAAATGTTAACAATGAGGCCGCTTTTTTGCGCACGCATGATGGGCAGCACGGCCTTTGTCATGTCGACCAAACCAAACACATTCGTCTCGAACATGGCGCGTACGGCGTCGTCTTCGCCTTCTTCGATCGCCGCCAGATAACCGTAACCCGCGTTGTTCACGAGCGCATCGATACGGCCGAAATGCTTCTGCGATTTCGCGACGACATCGGCAATCTGCTTGCGGTCGGTCACATCGAGTTGCAGCACCAGCGCGCGGTCCCCATAGCCTTCGGCAAGGTCTTTGAGCTTGGACGGATCCCGTGCCGTCACCACGGCGCGCCATCCGCGCTCGAGCACAAGTTTGGCCAGCTCACGGCCGAAGCCGGTCGAGCAGCCGGTGATGAGCCACACGGGATTGTCTCGATTCATCATGGAAAGCTCCTGTTTATCAATCGGAAAGTCAGTTGTATTAGTGCATCTGAATGAGGAAGGTCATGTCGGGCCGAAGCCTGAGGATGCATCGCCGAACCCTGCCCGCGTGTAAATCCGCGCTAAAGCTTACTCGCCAAACGCGAACTCAGCACAACCCGCTGAGGTTGGCGCGCTTCGTTCATTGCTCTCGATTGCCTGATCCTCCTGGCAGCATGCGGCATCGTTCCTGGTTATAGCGGAGTGTCAAAGCCGGCTAAAGTCGAAAGTGATTTCGCTCTACTAGTTTTTGTTCATGGCGAATCCATCCCGGCTTCGACGGCTCAGAAATCGATGGGAAGACAATGCACTGAAACTGATCTCTGCGTCATTTCTGTTGTGCGTTATTGCCCTTTTTAAAGCCATGGCGAAATTCACCATCGCCCTGCGAAGAAGCATTCCATTATCTGAAACCGCAACAGCCATCTTTCAACCGGAAGTACATTACGGCACCGCAAACACGCCGGTCAGGCTTACTGTTATTCAGAAACCACGGTAGCTCTTGCCGCTTGATAATGGCTTTTCAAACCGCATTAGATCTCTTCGCACCGCTGGACCTTGCTCGCTTCCATTGCGCGTATGCGCGGGTGTTATCGCTGCGTGCCATTGCCGGTAATCGGAACCGTGCTAATTCCTCTTATATGTCTCACCTGTCCGGCATTTTGGCGGACACATAGTATTTGTATCTTCCACGATGCTTATAAGGCGGCTTATTCAAATGGCCCGATTCAAATCAGCAACAAATTCTCGATCAAGGAACTGGACAACTCAACAATGGAAATTTTTCCTTGTACTCTGGTCTTCGTCGATGTCGACGCCACCGCCAGTCCGAATAGCACGAGTAAGGATCCGCTATCGTACGCCCGCCAAGCGCTCTGCTTGAACAAGACCTTGCTGCATGCAGGCATGCCCCGGCTTAACGTCTTCACGAACGCACCGGACGCGGTCAACGCATGCTTTTCCGTTGTGCCGGAAGAGCGGCGTCCGCTCGTGCACGAACTGATCACGAGCGTCAACGTTCCAAGAAGCACGGATTTCTACGCGGCGCATTTCAAGCTCGACCTGCTTGAACAAGTGACAGGGCTGCTCGCGCCCGATACCTTGCTGTTGCTGCTCGATACGGACATTGTCGCCATCCGTCCCCTGGACAATGAGTTGCTTCAACTCTGTGCCGACGCAGGAGTCGGTGCGTTCGACATATCGGATCAAGTGTTCCCTGCTTATGGAAGCGCCAACGTCATCAAGGACCTTGAGATAGTAGCCGGACGGCATCTGCTTAATCCGCGTTGGTATGGCGGCGAATTCCTCATCAGCACAAGCGCGTTCCTCAGGGTATTGGTGCCTCGCGCACGTGCGCACTTTGAACGGTACGTCGGAGAGATCTCGCGCTTGCAGCATCACGGCGACGAGTCGTTTGTCTCCGCGGCACTCAATACGCTCGCCGACGAAGGACAACAGATCGTGGAACTGGGAGCGTACCAGGCGATCGGCCGGCACTGGACCGGCAACACGCATCGCGACCTTCGATGGTTCCAGCACTGCTGCTTCGTCCACTTGCCCGATGGCAAGGCGTTGATTGAACGCGAGGCGCGTTATCCCGGCTTCAACCCGAATCGCTTCTGGCGGACGGTGTCGACGGCACACCTTCTCAACCGCGCGCGCTTCGGCATCAAGTTGTGTTTCGACGCGACCCCAATCGCGCCGCAACTGCGCAAGATGCTCGCGCCGGGAAAGCCGGCGGGGTCGGCTGACGGATCAGCTAACGGATCGACTGCCGCGGAGAATTCCGGGTCGGACTCGCCGGAGGCCGGTCCATTCAGCGCACTGCGCACGGAACGTCGCCTGGGCGAAAAGAGCGACGAGCCCGTGTCCTGAGTTTGCAAAGCGGCTGCCTCGCGAGTTCACGCCGCCGCGCTCGCTACGATCGATGCCGCGAGTAGCGCCTGTGTATAAGGGTGCCCGGGCGCTTGCAAAACGTCCATTGTGTCGCCCATCTCCACGATCCGCCCCGCCTTCATGACAGCCACCCTATGCGCCATCGCGCGCATTACGGCCAGGTCATGCGTGATGAACAGATAGGTCAGCGTGTATTTTTTCTGCAGCCGTGTGAGCAAGTTGAGCACCTGCTGCTGTATCGACACATCGAGCGCGCTCGTGGGTTCATCGAGTACAAGTAGTTCAGGCTCGACCGCAAGCGCGCGGGCAATCGCAATGCGCTGCCGTTGGCCGCCGGAAAATTCGTGGGGATAACGCGGCAGGACATCGGCCGGCATGCCCACTTCGTCAAGCAGCGCCACCACACGCTGACGACGTGCCGCTGCCGTTACCTCCGGCCGATGCAATGCAATCCCCTCGCCCACGATCTGCTCGATCGTCATCCGTGGCGACAACGATCCGTAGGGATCCTGAAATACGACTTGTAGCCGCGACGACACGCTGCGCCGTGAGTTCGCGCTCCTGAGCGTGGACAAGGACTGCCCGTCGATATGAATCAGTCCTTCCGCCGGCCGTTGCAAGCCCAGGATGGCGGCAGCGAGCGTTGACTTTCCGGACCCGGATTCACCCACTATGCCAAGCGTTTCGCCGCGTCTCAGCGTGATGCCGACGTCCTGCAAAGCGCGGAAGGAAGACTTCGAAAACACGGACCGCCAGCCCTTCACCGACGTCCGGTAGTCCACCGACAACCCCTGCACCTCGAGCAGCCGCCGCGCGTTCGAGGCTACCGGATCGATCGCGCGTTCGGGCTCGCTGTTGAGCAGACGGCGTGTATAAGGATGCTGCGGATTCGCGAACAGTTCCGCGGTCGAATTGGTTTCCACCAGCACGCCCTTCTCCATCACCGCCACACGCTGCGCGAAGCGCTTGACCAGGTTCAGGTCGTGCGTGATCAATAGCACCGCCATGCCACGCTCGGCCGCCTCCTGTTCCTGCAAGCCGATCAACAACTCCACTATCTGCTGGCGCACTGTCACATCGAGGGCCGTGGTCGGCTCATCGGCGAGCAGCAGGCGTGGCCGGCAAGCAAGCGCCATCGCGATCATCGCGCGTTGCCGCTGACCACCGGAGAGCTGATGCGGGAAGCTGTCAACACGTCGTTCCGGTTCGGGGATACCGGTACGCCGCAACAATTCAATGCCGCGCTGGCGTGCAGCGTTCGGCCGCAACCCTTCGTGCAGACGCAGGCTTTCGGCAATCTGCTTACCGATAGTGAACAACGGGTTGAGCGCGGTCATCGGTTCCTGGAAGACCATGGCGATGTCGCGGCCGCGAATGCCGCGCATCTGCTGCTCGGTCTTTTGCAGGAGGTTGTCGCCATCCAGCAGAATGCGCCCCGTCTGGCGAGCATTGTCCGCAAGACCGAGGATGGAAAGCGCCGTGACGCTCTTGCCCGATCCGGATTCGCCCACCAACGCCACGCGTTCGCCACGCCCGATAGAAAGACTCAGGTCGCGTACGACAGTCTTGTCGCCGAAACCAATCGATAACCCGTCGAGTTGCAACAGAGGGACTGTCACTTCTGTGCGCCTCCGAATGCGGAACCGCGTGTGCGGGTATCGAGTGCGTTGCGTAATGCGTCGCCCATGAAGGTCAGCAGCAGCAAGGTGACAACAAGGCCGCCGAACGCCGCTCCGGAGATCCACCACGCGTCAAGATTGTTTTTACCTTCGGCGAGCAGTTCGCCCAGGCTCGGTGTTGGCGCGGGTACGCCAAGGCCGAGGAAATCTAGGCTCGTCAGTGCGAGAATCGCGGCGCTCATGCGAAATGGCAAGAAGGTGATCACGGGCGTCAGGCTGTTGGGCAGCACATGACGCCACATGATCTGCCAGTTCGACAAACCCATCGTGCGAGCTGCGCGAACGTAATCAAGCGAACGGTTGCGCAGGAACTCGGCGCGCACGTAGTCCGACAGCGTGAGCCATCCGAACGCCGAGAGCAGGATGAACAGCAGCCACAAGGTCGGCTCGAAGATCGACGCGAAGATGATCAGCAGGTACAGGTCGGGCATCGAACTCCATATCTCGATCAGGCGCTGGCCGATCAAGTCGGTGCGCCCGCCGTAAAACCCCTGCACAGCGCCCGTCAGGACGCCCAGCAAGACGCCCGAAACCGTCAGTGCAAGCGCCATGAGCACGGAGAGCCGGAAACCGTACAGCAGCCGCGCGAGGACGTCGCGGCCGAACTGGTCCGTGCCGATCCAGTTGGCGGCCGAGGGTGGCGCCGGATTGGGCGTGGTCGCGAAATAGTCGACAGTGTCGTAGTGAAAATGATTCGGCGGATAGATCGCGAAGTTGCCCTTCGATTCCAGCCGGTTGCGAATGTACGGATCAAGATAATTCGTGCGCGCAGGAAAATCGCCGCCGAATACTTTCTCCGAATAGTCCTTCAGAATCGGAAAATAATAGGTTCCTTCGTACCGGACCAACAGCGGCTTGTCGTTTGCCAGCACCTCGCCGAGCAGGCTGATGATAAACAACCCGACGAACACGATCGTGCTCCAGTAGCCCAGCCGCTGCGCCTTGAAACGCAGCCATACACGCCGGCCGGGCGACTCGGACGGCGGCGGGTGGGTCATGGCCGCCATGAGCGGGTCCGCAGAGACGTTCATGCGCTCACCGGTCGAGCCGGTCGAACTGGATACGGGGGTCGACGAGGACATAACACACGTCCGCAATAAGCTTGGTCACAAGACCAATCAGGGTGAACAAGTAGAGCGAACCGAGCACGACGGGATAGTCGCGCCGGATCACCGAGTCGTAGGAAAGCTGGCCCATGCCATCGAGTGAAAACAATGTCTCGATCAGCAGGTTGCCATTGAGGAACGCACCCACAAATGCCGCCGGCAGCCCGGTCAGGAGCGGAATCATTGCGTTGCGCAGTACGTGCTTCCAGAGCACGTCGCGTTGCGGCGCACCTTTTGCGCGCGCGGTCAGCACGTATTGCCGGCTGATCTCCTCGAGGAACGTGTTCTTCGTGAGGATGGTGATAATCGCAAAGTTGCCGACCACCGCGGCTGTCACCGGCAGTGCAATGTGCCACAGGTAATCGAGTACTTTTCCCACGATGCTGAGTTGATCGAAGTCGTCGGAAGTCAGGCCGCGCATGGGGAACACTTGCCACAGCGTCCCGCCGCCAAACAGCATCAGCAGCAGTACGCCAAGTACAAAACCCGGAATGGCGTAGCCGGTCAGCACGAGCACGCTCGTGGCGGTGTCGAACCGGGAGCCGTTGCGCACGGCCTTCGAGATCCCCAGCGGCACTGCAATGAGGTAGGTCAGCAACACGGTCCAGAGCCCCAGCGTGATGGACACTGGCAGCTTCGACCGGATCACCGCCCAGACACTCTGATGCTGGTAATACGACTGGCCGAGATTGAAGCTCGCATAGTTCTTGAGCATGCTCAAATAGCGCACGAACGGCGGTTTGTCGAAACCGAACTGCTTCTTGAGCTGCTCCACCTGCTGGGGATCAACCCCTTGGCTGCCGTGATACCCGCCAGCCCCGCCCGCCTCGCCACCGTGGTTTCCACCGTGGCGCATCTGGGTCAGGATCTGCTCGACCGGTCCGCCCGGCACGAACTGCGTAACGCAGAACGTCAGCGTGACCACGCCGATCAGCGTGGGGATCATCAGGAACAGGCGTCTCAGGATATAAGCGGCCATGGCACTCTCAGTGTGTTGAACCGGCAGCGGCGGACGGCGCCTTCACGAACCAGTAGTCGACCAGCCAGTCCTCGGCGTAGTAAGAGGTTGGCGAGACCTTTGGGAAGCCCATTCGTGACCGATACCCCACGCGTGTATTTGGTGCGTAGTACTCCGGCACGATGTAATACCCGTTGATCAGGATACGATCGAGCGCGCGCGTCGCGGTCTCAAGATCGCTTAGCGTCTGCGCTTTCAACGCAGCGTCGATCATCGCGTCGGCGGCTTTCGAACGGACACCCGGGTAATTCTCCGAGCCCGGCTGCGAGGCCGCCGCGCTGCCGAAACGCCGCGTCAGTTCGCCGCCCGGAATGGTGACAGGCGCATAGATAAACGTGGTCATGTCGAAATCGAACGCGTCCATCCGCTTCTCGTATAACGCACTGTCGAGTTCTCGCAGGTGTGCCTGAATGCCAAGCGTCTGCAACTGCTGGATGTACGGCAGGATGACCTCGTCCATGCCGGGCTGGTCGTCCATGATCTCGACGGTCATTGGTGTGCCGCTGGCGTTGCGCAACGCGCCGTCACGATACTGCCAGCCCGCATCGTTCAGGAGCGCCTGGGCTTGCCGCAAATTGGCGCGCAACGAGTGAGGCGGCACCGTATCGGGCTGCTTCAGCATCGGACCGAACACGGCGGCGGGGAGCATCGAGCGATACGGTTCGAGCAGTTTCAGCTCTTTCGCATCCGGCCAGCCCTGCGCGCCAAACGGGGAATCCTGGAAGTAACTTCCCGTGCGGCGGTATTGATTGTAGAAAGCCAGGCGGTTCAGCCAGTCATAGTCGAAAGCGAGCGTCAACGCATGACGCACGCGGGCGTCCGCGAACAGTGGCTTGCGGGTATTGAAGAACATGCCCTGCATCTGTGCCGGGCCATCGGGGAACTCGCCTTTCCTGAGCGATCCATTGCTGAAGTTCTTGCCGATGTACTTGCGCGCCCAGGTCGATGACGAATACTCCACGCGCAGATCCGTGTGACCCGCCTTGAAATCTTCCAGCGAGGTGTAGTGATCCGTGAAGAGCCGGAACGTCACGCGCTGGAAGCGGTACATGCCGCGTCGCGACGGCAGGTCAGCGGCCCAATAATCCGGGTTGCGCCTGTACGTGATCTGCTTGTCGTTCTTGCGTTGCTCGATCAGGTAGGGACCGCTCGCCACCGGCGGCACATCCGATATCTGGTCGAACGGCGGCCGCGCGCCGTCCGCTTTCATGCCCCACTTCGGCGAGAAAACCGGCAAGTCACCCGCGATCAACGGTGCATCGCGGCGCGCTTCCTTGAAGTCGAAGCGCACCGTCAGGCGATCGACCACGGTCGCGCGGCTGATGTTGGCGAACTGCGAGTTGTAGATCGGCGCAGCCTCGCGGCTGGACAACGTGTCGTATGAATACTTCACATCGGCAGCGGTGATCGGATCGCCATTGGAAAAACGCGCCTTCGGATTGATATGGAACGTGGCCGACTTGCCGTCCGGGGTCACCACCACGTCGTCCGCGATCAATGGATACTCCGACGCCAGTTCGTCCCAGCTTCGCTGCATCAGTGTGTCGAACATCAGGTTCTTCAGGTCGGGCGCCGGCGCGCCGCGGACCAGGAACGGATTCATCGAATCGTAGCTTTGCAGTTCGTCCCAGTTCTGGAAATTCATGTCGCCGTTGGTCGGCGCGGCCGGGTCCGCGTAGTCGAAATGCGTGAAGTTGGCCGGGTACTTCGGCTCGTCGTATTGCGCGATCGACGGCCGCCCGAATGCTTGCGATGCAACGAGCAGTGCCGTAAAGCCCAGCGTGAAAAGAACCCTGTTCATCGTCGCCTGCCGCCATCGTCTTGAACGGGAATTGCACGACGCCAGTACTTTCAGGGGATGATGCGGTTCGTTCATAGCAAAGCCAGAAAAATGAAACGGGCGTATGCGTCCGGATGAAAAACGCGGCACTGCGCTCAATGCTTGATGATGTACATGTCCGCGCTGCGGTAATGGTCCATTGGGTTTTTCGTGGAATAACCGCCCACGTAACTCTTGACCAAGCGCACCAGCGTGTATTGGAGCAGCGGCAGCATCGGATAATCTTCCATTGCCACCTTGCCCGCTTCGGTCTGCAATGTCTGGCGCGTAGCCGGGTCGGTGGAGTTGGACGCCTGGCGCATCAGCGCATCGGCTTTGGGGTTGCACGCCTGGTTGTCGTTCTGCTCGGAACCGCATTGAACCAGCGTGAGGAAGGTGCTTGCGTCGTTGTAATCCGCCACCCAGCCGTTGCGTGCGATCTGGTAGTCGCCGTCGTGCCGTTTCTTGAGCAGCACCTTGAATTCCATCGCCTGGATTTCCGTATCCAGGCCCAGCTTGGTCTTCCATTCGGAAGCCGCGAAGATCGCCATCTTCTTGTGATACTCACTCGTGTTGGTGACAAACTGCAACTTGGTGCCAGGTTTCACGCCCGCCTCAGCCAGCAGCTTTTTCGCCTCGTCCACGCGCTTCGCCATTGGCCACGAGGCCCAGTCGTACGCACTGACGTCGGCGCCCTTCACGCCCTTCACGATGACGCCATACGCCGGGATCTGGCCGTCGGCAGTCACGCGCTGCGCGAGAATGTCCCGGTCGATGACCATGGACAGCGCCTTGCGCACACGCACGTCCTTCAGGAGCGGGTCTTTGTTGTTGAACGAGTAATAGCGCAAGCCGAGCATGGGTGCCGCGCGCATCTCGTTCGGGTACTCCTGTTTGTAACGGGCATAGGTACCCGAGGGAAGCTGATTCACCCAGTCGTCACCGCCGGACTTGTACAGATCCACGTCCGTATTTTCGTCTTCCACAGGCAGATACGTAACCTGATTCAATTGCACATAAGCGGCATTCCAGTACTGCGGGTTTTTTCCCAGCACAAGGCGGTTGTTCACCTGCCAGTCCTTCAGCATGAACGCGCCGTTGCTGACCAGCTTGCCGGGTTTTGTCCAGTCCTTGCCGTACTTTTCGACGGCCGCCTTGTTCAGCGGCCCAAAGTTCGTATTCGACATCAGGTCAGGCAGGAACGGCACCGGATAGGGCGTCTTGATCTCGACTGTGTACGGGTCGGGTGCGCTCACGCCAAGCGAAGCCACCGGTTTCTTGCCAGCCACAATGTCTGTTCCGTTAAGCAGGAACATGCCGTAGGTGGTTGCGTACGGTGAAGCCGTTTTTGGATCGACGAGCCGCTGGGATCCGTAGACAAAGTCACCGGCAACGACCGGCTCGCCGTTGGACCACTTCGCGTTCTTTCGCAAATGAAAGACCCACGTGGTGGGGTCCTTCATTTCCCACTTTTCCGCGACGCCGGGGACCGTCTCGCCGTCGGCGCGCGTCGCGGTCAGCCCTTCAAACAGATCTCGCGCAACGGTATTGGCCGGTACCGACTCCGCCACGTTCGGATCGAGTGTCTCGACTTCAGTGCCGTTGTTGCGCACCAGTTCCTGCTTCGCGGCGAGTTGCACGCCGGGAGGAACGATTGCCGCCTGCACGGCGCCAGCGAGCATGACGCCGCCCAGAGCAAGTGCCGCGGATGCACGGCGAAGCCGGATGGAAGGACAAGGACGTGGTGCGAAAAACATCTGGAAACTCCTGGTATTCGTGACTTCCGCGCTCGGCTTTGACTGCAGCCTTGAGCACGTCATGCGATGAGGCGTCGAAAGATCGATGATTGAATTGAAAGGTCAGTGATTCCAGAAACAAGGCCGCTCCGGCGCCGCATCACGCGCGCCGAAGCGACCGCTCCATCAGGCAAACAGACTACAGCGGCATCAGAACTTGTACGTTGCGCCGACCTGCGCGAAACGGCCAATGTTCGTGTAGAGCGACTGGTCGTAGCCATTCTGATCCAGCGTGCCATTTGCAAAGACTGCATCGTACGGCGGCGCACGATTGAAGATGTTGTCGATGCCGCCGAAGATCGTCCAGTGCTTGAAGCCCGTGTACGTCATCATCAGGTTGAACTGGCTGTACGATCCCGCGTGGGACGGCCCGGCGGCAACCAGATTCTGCGCGTACGGACCGGTGAACTGCCAGGTCAACGCTGCGTCAAACTTGTTGTACGCCCAGTCCAGGGTGGTGTTCCCTTTCCAGCGCGGGAAGCTGCCGCCGAACGGCTGTGTGAGGGTGAAGTCGTTACCCGCACCATTCACCGGCGACGCACCCGGGGCACCGAGCTTGAAGCTGTTGATGTAAGCCCAGTCCGCGGACAACGTGAACGTCCCGGTCTTCGTCGGCAGCGACTGACGGAATGTGCCCTCGAAACCGTTCGTATCGAGATAGCCGAGGTTCGCGTACGGGATGACCTTGTACAGCAAATTCCCATCCGCGTCGGTGACAACCTGGGAAGGCGAGCCCTGGCCGATCACGTTATCGACACGAATCTTGTACCAGTCCAGGCCGATATCAGTCGTACGGGTAGGCGACAGCTCGAAGCCGATGGTCAGGTTTTTCGTACGCTCCGCCTTCAGGGCCGGATTGCCTTCCGTGATCGACGTGTAGTTCTGACCAGTGGCCTGGTCCACCTGGATACCCATCGTTTGCGAGTTGCTGTTCTCAACGAACGTCGGCGCACGGAAACCACGGTTATACGAGGTGTACATCGTCAGCGCCTGAACCGGCTGATAGCGCAACGCGAAGCGCGGCGAGAATGCACCACCCACATCGCTGTAGTGGTCGTAACGGCCCGACTGGCTGAACGTCAGCGCGCGCACGATCGGAATGTCCACCTGGTAATACACGGCAGCCACGTTGCGCTGACCGTTCACCGTCTGGAGATTCGGGCTGATGACCTGACCTGTTTCGAACGCCGCACCCGGGTTCATCACTTCGCTCTGGTGCGTGAACTGTGCACCGAAGCCGAGGCCTACATCGCCTGCTGGCAGACTGAAGAGGTGAGGAGTAGACAGCGTCGCGTCAACGGTATCGAGCTTCGAGATAGCCAGGTTATTCGCATCCTGGTACAGCCCATTGAGCCCGTTCGGCGTAGCGGCGGGATTCGAGAAATCGAACGTCCCGTTCTGGTAAATATTGGTCAGCGCCGCGGTGTTGAGCTGGTTCGTATAGGTGTTCGAAACCGTGCTTTGCGAGTGACTGACCGAGCTCGCCCAATCCCACTCGCCGTTCGGCAGGTTGAACGAACCCTTGAGGCCCGTTGACGCGCGCCAGTAGGTGGAATACGTGTCTTCCGCTACCGCGTTCGGGAACGCATACGTGAGTGGCGTGGCTACCCCGAACGGGTTGTACGGATTGCTCGCCGGCACGTTGAAGTTGAACGGCGAAAGCAGCTTGGTCTGCGGGTTCCACACGAGTGCGGGGACCTGCGGATTGCCGACAACATTGTTCCACAGACCGTCGTTGGTGGTCGTCTTGTTGCTGCTGATCAGGAAGTCGCCGAACGCCGTCGTCGTATCGTTGATCTTGAAATCAGCGTGAAGCTTCGCGTTCAAACGCTCGGTCATCGGCGCGATGGACGTGCTTTCTGCGGAGTTGAAGCCGCAGATGGTGCCCGGCAATCCAGATGTCAGCGAGTTGGTGCCTGCGGGATGTACTGCGCCACCATTCGCACAGCCGTTCAATGCCTGCACGCTGCCGTCGGGCATATTCCAGTACGACGGCGCGAGCAACGAATGGCCGCCCGGCTGATTGGTGAAATCCTGACCGCTCGTCGCGTCACGATCAGCAAGCGTGAAGCCGTTCGACTTGTAGTAACTTGCCGCGGCCGTCACGTTGAAGCGATCGGCGTTGAGATCGCCAAAGCCGGCGAGCACGCCGAATTTGGTCGTGCCCGCGCCGCCGCCCTGGCTGACGGCGCTGCCATAGCTGCCGTCGAGTTGCAGCCCCTGGAAGTCATGCTTCGTGATGATGTTGACCACACCCGCGATGGCGTCCGAGCCGTATTGCGACACGGCACCGGCCTTCACAATTTCGATGCGCTCGATGGAGTTCAACGGCAGCGTATTCAAGTCGAAGAAGGAGTCGACGCTGTTCGAGAAGAACGCAAACGGCGCAACGCGCTGTCCATCCACCAACACGAGCGTGTACTTTTCGCTCAGGCCGCGCAGAGCGATACCCGCCGCGCCTGCGGCGAAGTTGCCGGACTGGCCTTCGCCCCAGCTGTTCGCCGAGTTGGCCGAGGTCGTGCGCAGATAATCGGCTACGGTCGTGGCGCCGCTGTTCTGAATGTCTTTCTGCGTTACCGTCTGGACCGCATTGAAGCCAACCTTGTCGGCGCTACGAATCAGCGACCCGGTCACTTCAAATTTCTTGATTTGCTGGACGCCCTTTTCAGCAGTCGGTGTCGCGGTGTTGTTGTCCGCGGACGGCGTTGCAGCAGTGCCAGATGCTGGCGCCGCCACTGCCGCTGCCGGCGCACTTTCCGTAGTCGTTGCGCCTGCCGCGGTTCCTGTGGTGGCCGGCTGGCTTTGCGCAAACGCCGGTACGGCGAATGCGGCTGATAATGCTAACTCAGCCCAGACTATTCTTTTGATGGCCAGCGCCAATGCCCGTTGTTTCATTTTTCCCCTTCTCGCTCGTAAGTAAGGCACAGCTGTGTGTGAGGTGAGGTCTTGTGAACCTCGCCACTCGATATACGGCGTTCTTGCGCCGCGCTCCGTTAAAGCTGACCCGCGCTTCTACTGCCCGGCAAACTGGCCAACAGCGCACCAAATTGCACATGCAGACAAAAAGACGGGGCACTTCACATACTTCAATATCGGACTACTTATCTAGTGCAAACGAAATGCGCAGCGCTTCTTAGTTTTTTTAACTTCAACTACTTTGCGTGATGGACCGGGCAATGCCTTTCCATCCAACCGACCAACCTTTCATATAACAATCAGCAATGCTTACAAATACAAGGCGATTGCTTCCAAAGAAAGTACGAAGCAAAGGGGCCTAAAACAATCTGGGTGTGCCCACCCATACAATCACCGCTTCTTCGCGAGCGGTATTGCACCAGGCGTGAGGCACAGTGGACTCGTAATGCGCGGTGTCCCCAGCCTGTAACAAGAACGTTGTACCTTCTAACGTAAGCGATATCTGGCCGCTCATCACGTACAGGAACTCTTCCCCTGCATGTGTCGTGACTTCCGATGGATTCTGTCCCACCGGCATCCTGACAAGAATCGCCTCCAATTGACCGCCGACGGACAGGTTCGTCAGCCTTCCGAAACGATTCGCGGTTCCGTCGAACCCGAAGTAGTTCAGCTCACTCCCTCTACGCACCGATTTGTCTTCGGTTGGCGTGTCAACGAAGTACTGCACCGTCACGCCCAGAGCTCGCGCAATGCCGACCAGAGATGTAATGGAAGGCGTTGCAAGACCTCGTTCCACCTGCGATAAAAACGGCTTGGAAATCCCTGCAGTCGTTGCCACTTCATCCAGCGTGCGCTTGAGCCGTTGGCGAAGCGCGCGAATTTTACTTCCTATGGAAACTGCGACCTGTGCCTTGTTATCGAGTGGCAAAACCATAGCAAGACAGAATCCCGTGGTCAAAATTAGTTTGTATACCAAACTATGTTTTATTGAATGCAGCATCCTCCCTGAGACACTCGCCATATGCCCGGTTAGTTGCCGCGATGGATGGTTCAGTCAATGCGATCGTCGGGACACTTTCGCACTTCTCTAAAGCCGGACGATGCGGACGTTGATTACGTACGCAACCATCGCCCTCTACTTTCGGAGACCTGCGTTCCACACGGCCAGCACGCGCCACCCGGTTCAATGCACTGATAGTTCGGCGGCACTTCGCAGGATGGGACACGTGGGAGCCGGGATACCGTTACTTCGACGCCACCAGCACCCATAATCGGGCGAGGTCAGCTGAACCGTCGGAGCCTTTCACCGCACGGAACGTTTGCACTGCGCGAACTTTGTCGCCTGCCACGTAGTAAGCCACGCCGAGATGCAACTGCGCCTGGTCAGGGTGATCGAGTCCGCCCTTCGCGATCGCCGCCTCCATGGCTGCGAGTCCCTGCTTGGTTTGCCCGGTGAAGACCTGATTGAAGCCGATGTCGACCGGCGCCACAGGGTTCGCCGAATCAGCCGGCGCTTGCGCCCGCTTCACGGCCAGCGCCTGCAACCGCTTTTCGCGATCCGCCTGTGCATCGTGGCCCAGAACGCCCGATGTGAAACCCTGGTCGATCACCTGCTTGCCCTCGGCCGTGGTACCCGCCACGATCGCGAGTTGCGTCATCTCCATGTAGTCGTCGACGGTCGCGAGCGAACCGGTTGCGCGACGCAGCCGATAGGTGTCGATATCGAGCACCGACGAATAGCCCGGCTTCGTGCGGATCGATTGAAACAGATCGTCCCAGTAGGATTGCTTCGGGTGATAGGCCACCAATTTTTCGAGCGCACCGCGGTACGTCGTGTCATCTTTCACACGCTGCGCGCACGTGCCAAGCAACTGCAGTTGCGACTCATCGGGCGCATGGCCGGCACGCACCTGTGCGTCGACCACGGGCTTGAGCAAGCTCACCACATTGCCGCAGTCGTTCGACAGGTAGTAAGACTGCACGAGCAACGTGCGCATATCGGGATCGCCGCCGCCTGACTTCAGGTAGCGCTGCGCGACCTTGATAGCCTGTGTGTAGTTCTTTTCCTGGAAGTAGATGCCCGCAAGTGCCGCGGTGGTGCGTTGTTCGTCGGCGCCGCTCAGGTGCCCTGAGCTCAGCAACGTTTCGTAGGCCTGGGCAGCCACAGCGTTGTTGCCTGCCGCTGCCGCTGCAGCGCCGCGCATTTCTTCGACCATGGTGCTTTCATACGGGGTCTTGCCCGGAACGGCAGCTGCCTGATCGATCTTCGTCAATGCATCGTTGTACTTGTGCGCGCGATACAGATCCTGCGCGGCGTTCAGCGGCTTCGCCACATCCGGGCGCAACGTGTCCGCGGCATGAGCCGTCACCGGCAGCACGACGAGCGCGGACAGTCCTCCAATAGCAGCCGCCATGACGGCCCGTTTGAATCGTTGATGGATCGTTAGCATTCCACTTCCCTATTGCATGTACTGCTCATTGCCGATCAGGCCGATTTTCGTCGCGCCCAATCGCTGAGCGGACGCCATCACCGCCGCGACATCTTTGTACGGCACCAGCTTGTTCGGCCGCAGATGAATTTCCGCCTGCACCGGTTCAGCCGCCACCTGTGCGAGCCTGGATTCGAGCGCCGCACGATCCGGCACCGCTTGACCGTTCCAGGTCGTGGTGCCGTCGAAGTCGATATCGATCTGCACCACTTCAGGCTGCGTGATCGGCGGCGGCGGATTGCCGATCGGCATGTTCATCTTTATGGCGTGCGTCTGGATCGGAATTGTGATGATCAGCATGATCAGCAACACCAGCATCACGTCGATCAGCGGCGTGGTGTTGATATCGACCATCACATCCGGTTCAGCGCTGCCACCACCCGACGATACGTTCATTCCCATTGTGCGATCCCCTGCAAAGCTAGCCGCCCCGCGCAGGCGGCTCAGTAATAAACGAAACCTTGGCGATACCGGCGCGTTCGCACTCGGTAATGACCCGGCCGATGAACTCATAACGCGCGCTCTGGTCACCCCGAACGTGCACTTCCGGTTGCGGCGTCATGACCGATACGGTCTTCAGGCGTGCCAGCAGCGTCGGCCCATCCACCTGCTTCTCGTTCCAGAAGAAATCGCCGTCGCGATTGACCGCAATGACGATACTTTTCGGTGTGGTCTGCAGTGGCTGGATCGTCTCTTTCGGCAGTTGCACCGGAATCGTATGGGTCACCACCGGAATCGTGATCAGAAAGATGATCAGCAGGACCAGCATCACATCGACGAGCGGTGTAGTGTTGATACTGGAGATGACCTCGTCGTCATCATCTTGCCCAACGCTCATAGCCATGACGAACTCCGCTTATTGGGCCAGCGCTGTTTCGCGAGCCGTAGCGCGCGCCGAGCGCCGGCTGCCGGCGAGCAAGACGGTGTGCAGTTGTGCGCCGAACGCACGAACCCGCTCCATCACCGACTTGTTGCGGCGAACCAGGAAGTTGTAGCCAAGTACCGCCGGCACAGCCACGGCGAGGCCGATCGCGGTCATGATCAGCGCTTCACCCACCGGACCTGCGACCTTGTCGATCGAAGCCTGACCAGCGATACCGATTGCCGTCAGCGCGTGATAAATCCCCCACACCGTACCGAACAGGCCAACGAACGGCGCTGTCGAGCCGACTGTGCCGAGGAAAGCCAGGCCGTCCTGCAGGCGGTTCGATACGTTGGTGATCGCACGCTCAACCGAGGTGTCTATCCACGTGTTGCGGTCGACGGCTTCAAGCAGTGCTTCGTTGTGATGTTCGCCCGCTTCAATAGCTGTCTCGGCGATGAAGCGGAACGGCGAGGCCTCGTCGAGCATCTTCGCGCCTTCGACGAGCGACGGCGCTGTCCACAGTTGTTCGTCGGCGCTCTTCGCACGACGATTGGCGCGGAACTGCTCGAAGAACTTGGTGATCATGATGTACCAGCTGCCCATCGACATGAGCACCAGCAGGATCAGCACGAAGCGTGCAACAAAGTCCCCGTTCTTCCAGAGCGCGCCGAGTCCGTATGGGTTGTTGACGGTTTCGGACGTGGCCGGCTCCGGCGGCGGTACCGCCTGGTCTGCGGCTGAGCCGGCCGTTTGCGGTGCGGCGGTGGCGGTGCCAGTGGCCGCAGCTGACGCAGTCGCGTCGCTAGCTTGCGCGTGGGCCATATGTGGTGCCACAAAGGTATCCACCGTGGTTACGGCGAACAACAGGGTTGCCGCCAATGCGGCGAGAGTACGCTTTTTCATGCCTGCTCCATGTTCATTAGTACAACTTCTAAACCAAGACTGATAAATCGCTACCGGTACCGAACAGCCAGTGGGGGATCAGTTCAGGTTAAACGAGAACGGAACTTGCACACGGACGGGTTGGCCTTGGGAAACGCACGTGAACTGCTTGACCGCGTTGAAGGCTGCGCGATCGAGTGAGGAATCGTCTGCCGACTTGGCAACGCGTTCATTCGTGATGTGGCCCTGCGGGTCGACTACGAATTCGATGAGCACATCGCCCGTCACATTGTTGTCCTGAGCTTCCTTCGGGTAGCGGATCGAGGACCGGATCTGGTCCGAGTTCGGACACACGACGCCAACCTCGGTGCTCACCGGCTTGGTCGGGGCGGGCGGCGCCGGTGGAGCGGGTGGCGCTACAGCGGGAGCCGACACCACCGGCGCGGTCTGGTGCGTGATGGTCGGCTGCGGCGGCGTTTGCACCTGCACTTCCGGCGGAGGCACGAACGGCGGCGGCGGCGGTGCAAACTTCGGCGGCGGCAATTGCACGGTGGGCAATGGAGGCGGCGGAGGTGGCTTCACCGGCTCGATGATTTTCGTTTCGATAGGATGCTGGATGACCTGTACGACCTTGGTGGCAAGGCCATTGATGAGTGCATAGATCAGCACGATGTGCAGGAGCAGAACAACAGCGATGCCGCCGAAGCGGCGTACTGGGTTTTGTTGCTTGCGCCCAAACTCACGCGGGCGCCCTGGCCTTCCCATACGGGCCGTTGCTGCCGGAAATTGCCCTTCGACTTTCGTACCCACCTTTACTCCTCCGGCTTGAACCGTCCATTTCTGTAACTGCAGTGCGCTTGCGTACGGCAACCAACGCTTACTTCGAAGCACCGCTTCCGCCGCTCCACCCCTTGATTTGCACTCCAAAATTTATGCTGCAGCGCGCAAACCTGATGCAATGACGGGGGTACGGCTATGAGGCACCTCAGCGGTATTTCCTGCCCGCCGAACGATCGCTTAATAAGACTGTTCGATTAAATTCGACTCACGCAACTCACGCATCTCGTTCTGGCATTAACACCCGGAGGCATTTTGAACAAAGAGCTATTGCTCCTGAACTTTTCAGCGTGATTGTCATCGGCGTTTCATGGGATGCGAAGATAGCAGGACAAAAAATGCATGGTCAAACTTTTTTTGATGTCAGCATACTCAAATTAGAGAGAACGCTCTAACCGAGACCGTATTTGCGTTGTTGCAAAAGAATAACCGTATCTCAAGCGGATAAGTACGCACCTTAAGCAGCCCGGCAATTGGGATGCCACCGCTTATTGCGGCTTTCCATTGCGCACCATGAGCCGCCGCAAGATAGCCTGCACTACGCGGCGTAAAGCCTTACTGGACGGACCTTTGTGCGAATTTCACATGACCAGGACGGAGCGCCGAAGGCCGGTCAGACGTGACGGATCAACCACCGACAAGGGGCCAGCGTCAAGCGCGAGGAAATAAAAATTCCGAAAGCAGCGTTCGAAAGTATTTTTAGCGGTATTTGCGACACTCTAAATAGACATTCTCAATACGTCATTATTAAATTACAAAAATTATTCTAATTAATTACATATAGCCAACGCATTGATAATAGGTTGCGGCAGGTTCGGTAATTAGTGCTCATTGGGCCAATTTTTGCTAGCTCATAACATCCAGTTATAAACCATAATAAATCCGCATTCTCTCGGGTTTATGTTTTTAGACCTCATAACATCTTGTTATAAACCATAATAAATCCGCATCCTGTGGATTATTTGAAGTTAAGCCTGGTGAATAAAACTATTATGTGAATGAAATCTTCCAAGACTGCCGTTTGTCTACTGCCTAGTCTGCGACGTAGCCTGTCCATGAGCATAGGTTTGTCAGCGCGCGTACCGAGACCCCATTGAACTCATTCCGCCATCTGCGTTGCAAGAGGTGGCCGGTGATCGACCTATCGCGGCGGGTTGCTATCAGCTGGACATACCCTGTCATCCGCAACTTGACACTGGGTCAATCACGTCATCAAGATAACTAAGCGATTTCGACGGTGTGTTTCTCGACGCGCGTCACGCTTCGTTACCAGCCGAGCCCTACGTTGACGATGTACGGCTAGTATAGCCACGCCTTCCATGCATTAGCGTTGGGCGAAAACTCGCAGTCGCTCGCCGTCGAAGACATTGTCTATCCAGATGGACGAGATCGGCAACGAGCCATTTATGCCGGCAACAATGACGCCTTACTCCAACCCTTCAGCGCGAAGC
>NZ_JAQGMM010000574.1 GCF_028292365.1 Caballeronia sp. | reverse complement strand
GACGCTGCGCAATACGGCTTCGATTTCCCGTTCGGCGTCGCTTGAGGCCGAACCCAGCATTTTTGTCGGCATTGTCATTGCCCCTTTTTAGATCAGCGTGAGCAAGTCATCGGTATCCATGCGCGATGCGGCCATCGAGCAGCGCAGCAAACGCCATTGCGCGTATTTCAGAAACTCGATGTGCCGGCGCGGCGACGTCGCGTTCATCTTCAATCCCCATAAACCCCAGCGCAAGTCATCGGCGAAAGCGTAGCAACGCGTGCGCGCGAGCATTGCGTTTGTCACGTGGCCGTTCGTCATTTCCAGTGCTGCCGGCCACGTCGAAAGCTCGGGCAGGACTTCGTTCAGCGTCACGGCGATATCGAATGCGGGGTCGGTGTTGGCAGCTTCATCGAAGTCGACCAGTTGCACCGCGCCAGTCGAGTCATCGCCATGCAGCATCACGTTCGATGTCACGCCGTCCGCATGACACGGACATGTATCGATGCCCGAAGCGTTGATTGCAGCGCTCATGCGCGACGCGGTCGCGACCAGTGCCGCGAGGTCTGCAGTCAGCGTCATGGAAGCGGCGAGACGGCCGATACGATCAAACACGTTCGAATCACGTTCGAACGCAGGGAGCGCGTGAATCGCGCGCTTCGCCGCGAGCAGCTTCTCAAGCGTTGCAGGCACGGCAAGATCGTCGAGATGTGCGGTGCGCCAGGTGTCATCGAGCAGATCGAACGCGGCAATTCCAAATGATTCATTCAGGTGACGCGGGTGCGGCGTGAGGCCGATCGCAGCCACCGCAGCCGCAGCCCGATACGACGCGCCCACGTCGACCGCCTCGGCCAGATCGCCATGTGCGATCTTGACGAAGAACGACGGCGGGCCGTCATTAATACCCAGGCGAAAGCACTCGCTCGATACACCTCGATGCATCGGCGACATGACCGGCGTCAGCGCGGCTTCGCAGCTGATCCGTGCAGTCGCCCAGGCATCGATTGAGCGGATGGCAGCATCCACATTCGGCGAAAGTGCCATGACGTCAAGCTCCCCTCGCCGCTGCAACCGGATCACCGCTCGACTGGCACAGGCGGGTTGCCACGCGCAGGAGCACCGTCATGCCTGTATCGAGATCGTCCGAGTGCGTGTCTTCATTTTCGTTATGCGCAATGCCGCCTACGCTCGGCACGAACACGAGTCCGGTCGGACAGGTGTCGAGCAGGCTAAGCGCGTCGTGCCCGGACACGGTATCTATTTCCCGGCTGCGCACGCCCGCTTCCGACGCACACAGCTTCACGAGTTCACCCACGGCCGGCGGCAGTACACGAATTGGCCGGCTGGTACGATTGCTGATCTCGGCTGCGACGTTGGCCCGCTTCGCGGCGTCATTGATTGCTTGCATCGCGATGATTTCAGCTTCGTGGAGAATGCTGTTGTCGACGGCACGCAGTTCAATGGACAAGTCGGTTTGCGACGGCACGACGTTGGGCGAGTTAGGCTGCACGACGAGCCTTCCCACCGACGTATGAATCCGGTCCGGCCACTTGTCTGCAATCGCTCGCACGTCGCAGATCAACTGCGCCGCAGCCAATAAGGCGTCGCGACGCGAGCCCATTTTGGCGGGCCCTGTATGTGCCTGTTCGCCCTTGAACGATACGTCGATTTTCGCCGCACCCCAGTTGCGCGTGACGACGCCGATAGGCACGTCGTCCGCTTCAAGCAACGCGCCCTGCTCCACGTGCAGTTCGACGTAGCAGGATGGCGCGCGAGGCGGTGCATCCGTGCCACGATAACCAATCGCGGCGAGCGCGTCGGCGAGTGTCACGCCGTCGTCGTCGCGGCTCGCGAGCGCGTCTTCCATGTTTATCTTGCCAACAAATGTTCCGCTGCCGAGCAGGCTCGGACGAAACCGCGCGCCTTCCTCGTTCGTCCAGTTCACCGCGCAAAAGTCACTGTCAAACGATACCCCCGCGCGTTTTGCGAGCATCAGCCGCCGTCCCGCCTCGAATGCCGCAAGCACGCCGAGCACGCCATCGAAGCGTCCGCCGCGCGGCTGGCTGTCAAGATGCGAGCCCATCATCACGAGCGGTGCATCGGCGCGACTTGCAAGGCGGAAGATACCGAACTGATTGCCAACGCGGTCGGTCGACACTTCGGCGCCCGCTTCACGCAACAACGTAGCGAACGCGTCGCGTGCCTCGCCGTCCGCCGCGCTCGCGCACAGGCGCGTCACGCCGCCGGTCGCGAGGCCGCCGAACTGCGCGAACCCGGCGAGCAGCCTTGCCAACTTGCCGGGTTCGGATGCATCAGGGATGGATGATTTTGATGTCATGCTCTGCAAATATTTCCTTGAATGGCGCGGGTGGCGCGCGGTCGCAGACCACAGTCACTTTTTCCGTGATTGGAAAAGTGTTGAGGTACGCCTCGCGCCCGAATTTGTCGATGTCGGCAAGGATCACCGACAAGCGCGTCTGCAACTTCAGCACACCACGCAGGTTTGATTCGTGTTCTTCGTAATCCATCCAGCCGTGGTTCAGATCGCACGCGGCAATTCCCATGAACGCGGCATCGTAGAAAAAACGCCGCGCGTAGGAGAGCGTCTCGTAGCCCACTAATGCGTTGTCCTTGCCGCGCAGCATGCCCGGCGTCAGGTTCACGCGGGTCACGCTCGTGCCCAGCAGCAAAGCAATATCGATGGAGTTCGTGGTCACCGTGACGTTGCGCCCGATCAGGCGCCGCGCGAACGCAACCGTGGTTGTTCCTGAGTCGATAAACACCGACATGCCGTCTTCCACCAGCGGCATGGCGATTTCCGCGACACGCGCCTTGCCGCGCACGTTGACCTTGCCGCGCTCGGTCACGGGACGTTCGACGTCAAGACGTGGCGGCACGGCCCCGCCGTAGATGCGCCGCAGCATGCCGCTCTGCTCCAGTTCCTTCAAGTCGCGGCGGACGGTTTCCTCCGACACGCTCAAGAGCTTCGCGAGGGGCGTTACCGAGACGCGCCCGTTGTCGCGAAGCCGCGTCAAGATCTCCTGATATCTGTGCTCGGACATAAGCTGTTCTGTTCCTGCTCTTCTAAGATGGCAGCCGTCCTCATATTCAAGTCGTAAGGACGGGCGTTCGCCGATGACGTCCGGCGGTTTCGTAATCGTATGCCATCGCGAGAAGCGCCGGCTCGCTCCATCGGCGGCCGACAAAAATCAGGTTGAACGGAGAGCCTGATTCGTAATATCCGGCCGGCAACGTAACGCCCGGCAAGCCGGCGATGTTGATCTCGCATACCGTCGTTTCGTGCAGCGTTTCCGTTCCTTCGCGCGGCGGCAATGCATCGCGCAGTTGTGGGAACACGAGGCCGTCGAGCGCGTGCTTTGTCATGACTTCTTCGAAGATCGAAAGGTAGGTTTCGCGCAGCGCATAAAACGCGCCGATCACGGGCGGCGCCGCCGCGTCGCGCAAGTTTGCTTCCATGTCCGGCAGCGACGACATGTAGGTCAGCACGCCGGACGGCCCGAACGGATCTTCGGCGCGGGTTGCATCGACGAAATCCGTCCAGGTCTTGATCGTGTTGCCCGGACCAAGGCGTTCGAGGTACTTCTGCATGTCGTAAGGGAGGCTTTCCATGCCGCGCGCGTCGAAGTGATCCGATCCCGGCGCGGGCTTGCCGAGCGCCGCAAAACCACTGCCCGAAAAGGGGTCTGCGACAAGAATCGCGCCGCGTGCCTCGAGCTCTTTTTGCGCGCGTTCATAAAGCGCGATGGTTTCCACCGATAACGCCCGGTCGCGCCAGCCCGGACCGTAGAGCCCAAGCCGCTTGCCCTTGAGGGCGTCGTCGCGCAAGCCCGCTGCATATCCGCCGCGCGGCTTCATGCCGACGCCTGCCACCGTCTTGAGGTCCTCTTCGGAGAATCCTGCGAGCACGTCGAGCGTCAATGCGGCATCGCGTACGCATCGCGCGATGGGGCCAACTACATCGCGCGTGCTGCCTGCAAGCGGCATCACGCCCGCGTTGGGAACCAGCGCAAAGGTCGGCTTGATGCCAACCAGCGCCTGTGCCGATGCAGGGTTCTGGATCGACCCGCCGGTCTCCTCGGCGAGACCGAGAACGGCCATGCTCGTGCCGACCGCCGTCGCAGTGCCCGCGCTGCTGCCGCCAGGCATGAACGATGTATCGACCGCGTTGAGCGTGGGTCCCGCCCAGCTATCGTTTGCATGCGACCCCGTTGCGCTGAGCACCGGCACGTTCGTCTTGCCGAGGATCACGCAGCCGGCTGCGCGCATGCGAGCCACGACTGGCGAATCCGTGGCAGGCATCAGGTCCACGCCGCCAGTCGGGCTGTACAGCAGCGTCCAGCCAGCAGTCGTTGGGAAACCCGCCATGTCCATGGTGTCCTTCACAACAACCGGTACGCCCGCGAGCGGCCCGAGCGCTTCGCCAGCCGCGCGGCGGGCGTCGATGGCGCGCGCGTCATCGAGCGCTTTGAGGTTCAGGAAGATGATCGCGTTATAGCGCGGATTGAACTGTGCAATACGTTCGAGGAACGCCGCAGTCAGCGACTCGGAAGTCAGCGTGCCGCTGGCAAAGCCTGACTGGACTTGTTCGACGGTAAGTTCGGTGACATCGATGGTCGTGTTGGTCATGGAAGAATTCCGGTTTCAAAGGGGCTCAGGCAATGCCGGCGAACTCGTCGAGCATCGCCGGGTCGGTGACGATCTCGGGCGGGATCTCGCGCGTGACGGTGCCCTTCTGCAGGATCAGGATGCGTTGCGACAGAGAAGCAATGAAGTTGAGGTTCTGCTCGACCAGCAAGATGGTGAGGCTGCGTTGCTCGGCAACGCTTTTCAATGTGTCGATGATTTCATCGATGATCGAAGGCTGGATCCCTTCCGTGGGTTCATCGAGCAATACGATTTTTGGTCCGCCGCAGAGGCATCGCGCGAGCGCCAGCAGTTGTTGCTCGCCGCCTGAGAGCGCACCGCCGGGACGATCGAGATAGGCTTTCAAGCGTGGAAACAGGTCGAGAATTTCCGCGATGGTCGCAGCCTCGGCGCGCTTGGACAGCAGGCATCCCACGCGCAGGTTTTCCATTACGCTCAGTGTTGGAAATATCTCGCGGCCCTGCGGCACGTAGCCAATTCCAGCTTTCGCACGCGCCGTCGCGCTGTAGTGCGTGATGTCCACGCCGTTAAAGCGCACGGTTCCGGAAGTGGTGGGCAGATGCCCTGTTAACGTGCGCAGCAGCGTGGTCTTGCCCATGCCGTTGTGACCGAGAATCCCCACGCGCTCGCCGGCTTTTACCGAGAAATTGACCTGGTTGAGAATCGGGATGCGCCCGTAGCCGGAGCACAACTGCGTTGCCTCGAAAAGCACCGTGCCTGCGGTGTCTGCATTTTCGCCGCTCATGCCGCACGCCTCCCGAGATAAACATCCTTCACGCGCTGGTCCGACAAGACGGTATCCACCGAGCCTTCCACCAGCACCGCACCCTGCGAGAAGACAGTCACCGTTCGCGCGATCATGCGAATGAACTGCATGTCGTGTTCCACCACGACCAGTGCCTGCGTCTTGTTGATTTCCTGGATCAGCTCCGCCGTGCGATGCACTTCTTCGTGGTTCATGCCGGCGGCAGGTTCATCGAGCAGAATCAGTTCGGGTTCCTGAGCAAGCACCGTGGCAATCTCCACCCATTGGCGCTGGCCGTGTGCGAGCTGGCCGACGATCCGGTCGGCAATGCCATCGAGCTTGAGCCGCGTCAGGGTTTCATCCACGATACGACGTGCGTGCGCCATCGACTTGCGCCGCCCCGCGCCAATGAACACGTTCTCACGCACGCTCAGTCCGTTGAACACATTCGGCACTTGCGTCTTGATACCCACGCCCAATCGCGCGATCTGATGCGGGTTGCTGCCGGTAACATCGTGGCTGCGAAAATGAATGCTGCCTTCGGTCGGTTTCAACTGACCGGTCAGCATCTTGAAGAAGGTGCTTTTGCCCGCGCCGTTCGGACCGATCAGACAGCGCAGCTCGACTTCCCGCAAAGTGAAATCAACCGCGCGTACGGCAGTTACGCCGCCAAAACGCATGGTGACGTTTTGGGCCTGAAGAAGCGGAGGGAGAGCGTTCATCAGTGCGACTCCGGCTTTGCGGTGGCGGACGAAGAAGGCGATCCGACCATTCCTCCCGATGGCGAACTCAGTCGCATCAACAATGAACGCGCGACAGGCACGACGCCCTGTGGCACCAGCAGCACGAACGCGACGAGCACAATGCCGAGGCCCAGGCTTGGATCGATAACATGCTGCGTTCCTGCAACGTTGATCAGATACTGGATGGCGACCGCGCCGAGTATCGGTCCAATCAACGTACCCAGGCCTCCTATCAGCACCGAGATGATGACCTGCGCCGACATGGTGAGCGCGAACACGGTCGGGCTGATGAAACCGCCCCAGTTCGCGAAGATGCAACCTGCCGCGCCGGCAATGCCCGCGCCGACCACGAACGACATCAGCTTGTACATGCGCGGGTCGTAACCAATCAGCATGGCGCGCGTTTCGTTCTCGCGGATAGCGACCACGACCCGTCCGAAACGCGACGCAAGGATCCACTTCAATAACCCGTACACCACGATCAGCGCGCCCATTGCGACATACCAGACGCCGATCTGGTCGAGCGGCTCGTCCGGTTTTCCGGGCGGTGCAAAAACGGGGATCGCGGGAATACCGTTGAACCCGCCAAGCACAGCGTCCCCAATGTGATACTGACTGCCCGAGGTCGAGTTCATCAGTTCGAAGAGGATCACCGACACAGTCAGCGTGATCACGCCAATGTATGCATCGGAGATACGTCCATAGAACATGAAGTAGCCGAGCAACGCCGCAAACAACATGGGCGCGACGATCGATAACCCCGCGGCCAGCGTGGTATCGCCCAAATTGATCGCTGCGATGGCGTATGTGTAGGCGCCAATGCCAAGGAACGCGGCTTGCCCAAACGACAGAATGCCCGCATAACCCCACACGAAACCCTGGCTCAAGCCGTAGATCGCCATGCCCGCGAACAGCGTCGCCTGCATGATGCCGAACGCGCTGATGGTGCGCGGCAACGCGAACATGACCACGAGGCAAATCACGACGACCGCAACCGTGCCGCCCAAAAAGGATCCTGAACGAAGCGATTTCATGAGCTGCGCCTGAGGAAACGTCCGGTGATGCCCTGCGGCAGGATGCGGATCAGCAAGACCGCCGAAGCAAGCAGCGCGATATCGCCAATGACTGGCGTAGACAGGAAAGAGACGATCTCGTTGATGAAGCCAAAAAGCCCCGCCGCAAGACCCGTCCCCGCGATGATCGCAGGACCGCCGCCCAGAACGGTAATGAACGCCTTCGCAATGTATGCGCCGCCCATGCCCGGCGACACGCCCGAGATCGGCGACAGCACGCCGCCCGCGAGACCGGCGAGCGCCGCGCCGAGCGAGAACGTCGCCATGTAGACCGCCGAGGGCCTGACGCCGAGAGAAGCGGACATCGCCGGATTCTGCATGGTCGCGCGCAGGATCAGGCCGAATCGCGTGCGGCGCAAGAGCACCAGCAAGGCCGCGAGCACGACAATACCTATGCCGATGATGACCAGGCTATATGCGCTCACGTGGTACTGCCCGATCGAAAAACTGCCGACCGGCATCTGCACCGACTTCACCACGTTGCCGAAAATGGACGTGATCAGGCCGATGAGACCCAGGCTGATGCCCCATGTAGCGAGCATCGTGTCCATCATGCGGCCGTAGAGAAACCGGATGATGGTGCGCTCCAGCACCAGGCCAACCAGACCTACGACAATGGGCGGAAGAATCAGCATCGACACCCAGATGTTGACGCCCGCCGTGCTCGCGGTCACGGCCGTGTAAGCGCCGAGCATCATGAACTCGCCGTGCGCGAGATTGATGATGCGCATCATGCCGTAGATGACGCCGAGGCCGATCGTGATGAGCACGAGCGTGGCGACGCCGGTCAGCACGTTGAAGGCGAGTAGCCCGGTCAGATCCATGGATTGCGCCTCCTCAGGCCGGCGTGAACTGCTTGTTCGTGCGCGGTGACTTGATGAGATCGCACGCGCCGCCCGTATCGGACGGAAACTGGTTCGGGAAGGTCTGCAGGATCTCCCACACCTTGTCTTTCGGCCGCGCAAGATAGGCGTTGCGAATGGTGTGATGCGTCGCCGGGTCCATCTTGACCGTGCCCGATGGCCCTTCGATGGTGATGCCGGTTTCGAGCGCCGTCACGACCTTCGCCTGCTCCACCGACCCTGCTTTCTTCACCGCCTCCGCCCACAGCATGATGCCTTCGTACGTGGCGGTATCGAGCTCGCCGAGGTCGGTCAGGCCAGGCCCGTACTTCGCCTGCATGCCCTTGACGAAGGCGTTTGCGTTCGGCGTGTTGAGGTTGTTGTAGAACCCGAAGCACGTGATGATGCCGTCGGTGGTTGCAGCGTCCATGGTCGTGAGTTCGTCGCCGAGACCGAACACGGTCGCGCCCACCGGGATCTTCGATTTCATTCCCGCGGCGGCCCATTGCCGATAAAACCCGACATGGTTCGCACCGACCAGCGCCGAGAGGACCATGTCCGGCTTCGCTTCCTGGATACGGCTGATCGTGGAGGAGAAGTTGGTCACGTCGAGCGGGAAGAAATCCGTATTGACCACGGTGCCGCCCGTTGCCTTGACGAACTTCGTCATCCAGCTCGCGGTGATGTGGCCATAGTTATAGTCGGCCGCAACGATATACACCTTCTTGCCCCAGTTCTTCATCGCATACTCGACGATGTGGTCCACCGTCTGCGCAGGCGTCGTGCCGGTACAGAACACGTTGCGGTCGCACACGCCGCCTTCGTATTGCGTGTTGTAGAAATAGAGCGTCTTGCTGCGGTCGAAGATCGGCCGGATGGCTTCGCGCGAAGCCGACGTGATTCCGCCCTGGATCACATCAACCTTGTCCTGCAGTACCAGTTGCTGCGCGTATTGCGTGTAGAGCTGGATGCTGCTTTGCGTGTCGTAGGCAATCAGCTTGACCGGCCGCCCGAGAAGGCCGCCTTTGTCGTTGATCTGTCCGACGGCGAATTCGGTTGCCTGGATCATGCGTCGGCCTTCGAGGCCAAGCGCGCCGGTTCCGTCGAGCAGGCTTCCCAGCTTGATCGGCTCAGCCGCCGATGCGTTGCGGGTGACGTACGGCCCCACCAGTGCGCCTACGGCGGCCGCCGCTCCAAATTTCAACGCTTTACGACGTGATCCGGATTCCATAGTCATCGATTCGCTCCGCATGCGATTGTGTTTGATTTGCCCGGTTGCAGTGTAGACAAACAAAATTCCGCAAGATATTTATCAAAATAATCATAACATCGGGCAAATCGGGCATGACCGGACAAAATTAAAGGCGCGGTAGAAGCGCCTTTGTTCGATGCACGGAGTGACGAGGCTGCGCGGGTGCGTCCCGGCGCGCGCATCGGGGTAATCGTCCTTTTTGGGCAATTTCTAGCGGTTTGATCCTGAAATTCCTTATCAATCAATGATCTGCATATTCTTCAAGTTCGCGAAACCCGTAGAGCCGCCGAGTCTTGCTGCAAGAGGCTCGGCGCGCGGGCGGCACACGACTTCGTGGAGATTCGCGAGGAACTCGACCGCCTCGCGCAAGAAGTCCCGAACGTGCCGACAGCCGTGTTCATCAAGACCCAGCGGGACTTGTCGGCAGACGAACGCATCGGCTCGACTTGAATGCTCAGTCGGACGCGGTATTCATCAGCGCGCGCACGTGTACGGTCGTGCCGGAAGCCAACGCTTCGAGGCTATAACCGCCTTCGAGGATCGAGACGATGCGCCCTTCGCACGCGGCATTGGCAATACGCACCAGCTCCGTGGTGATCCAGTGGAAATCGCTGTCTTCGAGATTTAAGCCCGCAAGCGGATCGAGCCGATGTGCATCGAAACCCGCCGAAATGATGATGAGCTGCGGATCGAAATCGCGTACAGCCGGCAACATGCCTGATTCAATGCGAGCCTGAAACAGCGCGGAATCGCAGCCACGCGGCAACGGGACGTTGACGATGTTGTGATCCACGCCGGTTTCCGATGCAGCGCCCGTCCCCGGATATAACGGCGACTGGTGGCTCGACGCGTAGAACAATTCCGGCCGATTGAAAAATGCGGCTTGCGTGCCGTTGCCGTGATGGACATCGAAATCGACGACTGCGACGCGCTCAAGTTGAAACGTTTCCAGCGCGTAAGCCGCGGCAATCGCGGCCTGGTTGAAAATGCAGAAGCCCATCGCCCTCGACGGCTCTGCATGGTGGCCGCACGGCCGCGTCGCGCAGAACACGTTACGGGCTTTCCCGTTCATCACCGCATCTACGCCCGCGCATGCCGCGCCGACGCAGCGCATCACGGCCTCCCACGATCCCGGCGACATCACCGTATCGCCGCCATCGAGCGGCACGTAGCCGTGGCTGGGCGCCATCTCGGCGATCTCATTGATGAACGCCGCATCGTGGATCAACTGCACTTGTTCGATTGTGCCGAGCGGCGCCTCGCGCCATTCAAGCGACGCGAACTCATGCGATCGCAGTGCGTTCAACACAGTTTTCAAACGCTCCGGCGACTCCGGATGATGCGGACCTGGACGATGTTCAAGGCAGGCGGGATGGGAAAGAATGATCGTGTTGTTCATTGCAATTGGAGGCCTCAAGGATCACGGCAACGGAAACAAGCAAGCCTAAGGCCGTGCAGACCAACACGATAATCAGAGATTGTTTAACGGATCATAGGTCTTTGCTTATGCATGACCCGAAGCGTCAATTCTTCGCTATTTCAGCGGTTTCGTTCCGGGTGTTGCGGCGATCAAACCATCGCTCGAACCGCTCGCCGCAATCGGAGCGGACGCAACATTCGAAGGCGATCCATCCGCATCCGCCAGCTTCGGCCCACCGCCGCGGTAACTCGCGACCCAGACGACGGCGGCAACCGCGAGGCCAATCAATATTGGCACGATCACCACGCCCCTGGTCTTCCTTTTCATCGATTTCTCCAACGAATCAATACGAACCCTTACGCACCAAAATAGTTGATCACCAGGCGCCGCGCACCCCACTGCCGCTCCGAGACATCGATTGCATCGATACGTCTCGCACGAATATCGCTCAATAGCCGGTCCATCGCCTCAATCGAATCACATCGATACGTGTCCGTCGCGACGTGAACATCGCTGCCCGAACCCTTCATATAGTTGGCGCGAATCTGAACGAGCTGAGACATGACCGAATGCATGCCGGCCACGAAAAGATACGGTTCGCCCATGTGTTCGAGTACGGCTTTCCCTGCCGTTTCCTCTCGTCGATAACGCGTCACGCCGCCGGCCGGGAATCCTGTGCCGGCGTGGCGCCGACGTCCGCACGCAACCCATGCGACGTCAGCAAGCGATACAACGTGACCCGCGAGATGCCGAGCTCCTGCGCAGCATCGCTGAGCCGTCCTCGATGACGCAACAACGCAAGTTCAATCGCCTGCCGCTCCGCCGACTCGCGCGCCTGCGCGAGCGACACCGGCGGGACTTCCGCATAGTCGGCAAGTTCGAGATCGCTGGCGCTGATCTGCTGCCCTTCTGACATCACGATCGCGCGTCGAATCCGGTTGATCAGCTCGCGCACGTTGCCGGGCCACCCGTAGTTATGAATTGCAGCGATGGCATCGGGCGCAAAGCCGCGCAATTTCCGGTTCGCTTCCTTTTTGAAGCGGCCGAGCATGTGTTTGGCGAGCAATTCGATGTCTTTGCCGCGCGCGCGTAACGGCGGTTCATCGAGTTGGAGAACGCATAAACGGTGATACAGGTCGGCACGGAAACGCCCTTCGATCATCGCTGTTTGCATATCGACGTGCGTGGCCGAGATGATGCGCACATCCACGGGTGTTGACCCGTGTCCGCCAAGACGTTCGACCTTGCGCTCTTGCAGGAAGCGCAGCAGGCTCGCCTGACTTTCGAGCGGCAGGTCGCCGATTTCATCGAGGAAAAGCGTGCCGCCGTTGGCAGTTTCCACACGGCCGATCTTGCGTTGATTCGCGCCGGTAAACGCGCCGCGCTCGTAACCGAATAGTTCGGATTGCAAAAGATGCGCGGGAATGGATCCACAATTAATGGCGACAAAAGGCTGGTCTCGCCGCGTCGAACGCTCGTGAATGGCGACCGCGGTGAGTTCCTTGCCCGTACCCGATTCGCCTGAAATGAAAACCGGCGCATCGGTCATCGCGACTTTACGAATGGAACGGAACAACGCGACCATGGACTCGCACGATCCGACCATCTCGCCTTCGGGACGGCCGTCGCGTGCATCGCTCGATGTATTCACTTGCAACGCGACCATGCCGAACGCATGACCGACGGCATCGACCACGCGGTCATCCGGTGTAGGAAGCGTGATGTAGTCGAAGCAATAGTCGCGAATCAGACCTCGCACGGTTGCATCTTCCAGGTCTTCGCGATGACCCAGCGCGACCCAACCGGCGAGCGAACTTGCGAGGAGTTCGTGAAGGTAGCGAAGATCCGCCGGAAATTCGAGTGACGAAAAATCAAGAATCCCGGCCGATAGTTGCTTGATGCCCGCCTTCGGCACGGCGCCCGCTTCGAGAACCTCGACCTCCCACGAACGCTCTTTCAGCCGCGCGCGCAATGGCGGATGGAGCATTCGTCCCACGTAGTAAAGCGGCCTCTTTTCCCCGTGCATGGTTTTCTTTCATTGCTTATTTGTATGAAGCAGTATGCACGCTGGAAGCCGGTCCGAATATCCGGGGCAAACGTTAAACAGGTTTTGATTCTTTAGATCAATCTAAAAACTTGATATAGACAGTTAAGGCACGTATTGCCGTTGTGCTAAAACTTGTAGCGCGGATAGGAAAAAAGTGCGGAATGACCGGTCCGTCGAACCGGCCATCTGCGAAACCGTGTTTATTCTTAATTAAGGCGCTTAAGCTGACCATCGTCGGCATACCAGTCGACCGTGACGCCGCTCGTGTTGACCGTGACGGCGCGCGGCTCGCTGAACTGATCGAACGACTCGATACCGGTTTCGCGTCCGACGCCGCTATTCTTGAAACCACCCCAGGGCGAAGCCGGATCCAGCCGATGATGATCGTTGATCCACACCATGCCAAACACCAGCTTGCTCGCCACGCGATGCGCACGGGCCACGTCGAGTGTCCACACGGACGCTGCGAGACCGAACTGGGTATCGTTGGCAATGCGCAGCGCGTCCGCTTCGTCCTTGAAGGGCATGATCACCGTGACGGGACCAAACACCTCGCCCTGGCCGAGTTCCGATTTCGGATCGACATCGTAAAACGCGGTGGGTTGAAGGTAGAAACCTTCGCTCAAATGCGGAGGAATGCCGCCGCCCGCGAGCAGCTTCGCGCCGTCCGCAATGCCGCGTTCCAGCATGCCGAGAATTCGCGCCCGCGAACGCCCGGAGATGACCGGCCCTAATTGCGTGTTCAGATCGGCGGGATTCCCGACGCGAATCGCCTCGACCTTCGCGCGGAATTTCTCCAGGAATTTTTCGTAGATGGTCTCCTGCACCAGCAACCGCGCGCCGCATACGCACGTCTGCCCCGCCCCGATAAACGCCGCGAACGCCGCGCCGTTCACCGCGCGATCGATATCCATGTCATCGAACAGGATCACCGCGCCCTTGCCGCCCAGTTCGAGCGTCGTCAGCGCGAAGGTCTGAGCGGCTGCTTCGCCAATTGAACGGCCTACTTCGGTGCCGCCGGTAAACACGACCTTCGCGATCAGCGGATGGCGCGCGAGCGCCGCGCCCGCCTCCTTGCCCTCGCCGTTGATCACATTCACCACGCCGTCAGGAACGCCCGCCTGCTGCAACAACGCGACGAGACGCACGGTCGTGAGCGGCGTCTGTTCCGATGCCTTGATCACGACGCTATTGCCAGTCGCGAGCGCAGGCGCGAGGCTCTTCGACAAGATCATCAACGGATGGTTGAACGATGTCATCAACGCGCACACGCCGAGCGGCACGCGCTGCGTATAACAAAGATACGGCCCTTCGATAGGAATCACATCACTGCGTCGCGTGAGCGCAAGCGCGGCGAAGTATCTGTAAAACTGCGGCAAGCGTGAAATCTGCGCCCGCGTTTCGACGATTGGCCGGCCGTTGTTGAGCGTCTCAAGCTTGTAGAAGTTTTCGAGGTCGGCTTCGAACAGATCAGCGAAACGATTCAGCACGCGCGCGCGTTGCTGGAACGGCATGTCGCGCCAGACACCGCTTTCAAACGCGTTGTGCGCGCATTGCACGGCGCGGTCGACGTCTTGCGCCGACGCCTTCGACAACGTGCCGATCGCGGCCCCATCGGCGGGGTTGATAATGTCCATGGTCTCGCCCGACGCGGCATCGATGAACTTTCCGTCGATGAACAACTGCGCGCTCAGGAACTGCTTATTGACTGCATCCATCTTGCTTTCTCCATTTACTTGAGCGGGGACACCCGCGTATCTGCGCCGACATTGAGGCGTGCAGGCACGTCCGTCGGCTGAATATCTTCCAGGCGCTGGCCGGTCGGTTCCACACCGAGCCATGCCACCACCACGATCTGAATGGCAAGCAGGCCGATCATCAACGCGAGCACGCCGACCACGCCGTAATGTCCGAAAAGCGCGACGACAATGAACGGCGTGACGATGGTTGCACCTCGACCCAGCGTATTGCAAATACCCGATGCACGGAGCCGCACTTCAGTCGGAAACAGCTCGGGCACGTAGATCGCGAACAGCAGCGCGACGAGCACATAAATAGGGATCACAAGCAGCAAGCCGACGACCGGCAACATGATCGGGTTGTTCACGAACGGATAGATCGCGCCGAAGATAATCGCCAAAACCGACGCGCCGATAATGGTCGGCTTGCGCCCCCATCTGTCAGCGGTCAATGCGCCGATGCCCGAACCGATAGGCGCGCCGATCGACATCACGAGCGCATATCCGAACGACTTTGCGATGCTGAACCCCTGATGCACGAAGAACGTCGGCAGCCACGTAACAAAGCCGTACAGCAAGGTATTGATCACCACTAGCGTTACGCATCCGACGATCATGCGCGGCAACATCGCGCCGGTAAAAAGCGAGCCGAGCGCACGCGATGGCGCAATCGAAGGCTTCGGCGATGGCGCCGGCAACGTACCGCCGTGTTCGGCCTTCACCTCGGTTTCAATCCTCGAAAGAATTGCTTCGGCTTCCTGATGACGTCCAGCTGACTCCAGCCAGCGCGGCGATTCAGGCAACGATTTGCGCGCATACCACACGCCGAGCGCGCCAATTCCGCCAAGCACGAACATTGCGCGCCAGCCCATCGCGGGGATCAGGAAGAGTCCGATCAAGCCCGCCACCGGCAATCCGGAAACGACGAATACGGCCATCAGTCCCTGCATTTTTCCGCGCGACGCAGGCGGTGCGAACTCTGTCAGCGTCGAATATCCGACGACATTTTCCGCGCCAAGCCCCAGGCCCATCACGAATCGAAACGCGATCAGCACCATCATGTTCGGCGCTAGCGCCGCGCCGAGCGACGCGATGCCGAAGACCATCAGGTTGGTTTGATAGGTGAACCGGCGGCCAAAACGATCACCCAGAAAACCGGTCGCGAGCGAGCCGATCATCATGCCGAGGAACGTCAGCGATACAAACAGCGCGTTCTGGCCGAGCGTTGAAAAGCCGCTTTGCAGCGTGGCGCCAAGGACCGTCGACGCCACGTAGATATCGAAGCCATCGAAGAACATGCCGATCCCGATCAGCCACATGATGCGCTTGTGAAAGCCCGATACCGGCAGCCGGTCCAGGCGTGCGCCTGCATTCACATTCATTTCCGTCTCCTGCAAACCATCGAGGGTTTGTCGTCATGCATGACCGGTTACTTCGATGCCATCAGACGCAACGCCGATACCGTCAGCGTTTCCGTTGCGCATCGGAAGTTGTGTTCGAGCGAGCTTTCCTCGGCGTTCTGGAAGAAGGACTTGCACTGGCGCGCGCCTGCGTCGTCGAGTGCGAGGATCCGATCGGCGAGCGCATCAGCTTCCGTTTGCAATGTGCCGGGCGGGCAGATCCGCGTCACGAGACCGGCGTTCAGTGCGGCATCTGGCGTGATTGGATCGCCGAAAAGGACCATCGGGAACACTTGCTTGGGGAGCGCGTACCGGCCGAGATAAGCCATGATCGCGGCGGGCGGCAAGCCCTTGCGCATCTCGGGGAAGGCCAGTTTCGCGCCGTCCGATATCAGCGTGAAGTCGCAAAGAATGGCGAGGCCAAAGCCGAAACCGAACGCATCGCCCTGCACTTCAGCGATCGAAATCATCGGCGATGCTCGCAATAGCCGCTTCAATTCGATCAACCGCGATACCTCACGATGGATGGACGCCGCGTCGGTTCCGGCGCGCTCGCGTCCCGTGCAAAACACATCGCCGCGTGCGCGGATGCGCAGCACGCGCGCCGCGGGCAAGGTCACTTCGCTGCGCAGCGCAGCGATCATCGCGTCGAACATCGGCCCGGTGACCTCGTTGCCGGCGGCCGTATTGTTCAGCGTAAAGGTCAAGACTTCGCCCAATCGATCGATCACGACCGGGTCCGGCAAGCGCGCGTGTTCCAAGCAGCCTCCTGTTGTATAATCATCCTGTATAAGCTGTATACAGCGTATTCATCGAACAACGGAAAGTCAATGGCCCCTGCAATGAAACTCGCCGACGTGGACAATCTCGCCAATGCGCCCGAGCAAGCGCTCGAAGCGATCGGCCGCAAATATCACTCGAAATTGCGCATGGTCGATGCGTCCAGCGATTCGCTCAGCGACGGCGTGGTGGTGCCGGCGTTGCGCGAAGCGATCGTGGAAGGCGTGCTGGCGCCGGGCAGCCGGCTATCGGAGGTACAGGTCGCGAAGCAGCTGAACGTCAGCCGCACGCCCATGCGCGAGGCGTTTGCGCAGCTCGAACGCGAGGGTCTGGTGACGGTTGTCGCGCGCGTCGGGGCATTCGTGCGGTCGGTTACGCTGCGCGACGTCGCGGAGATTTATACGGTGCGCGCCGCGCTTGAGTGCCTCGCGGTTCAGCTTTGCGCGGAAAATATCACGACGCTCGGGCGCGCCCAACTGGAAGACGTGATCGGCGAGATGCGCGCTAACGTCACCGCCAATGACCCCGCGGCCTACGTCGATGCGCTCGACCGTTTTTATTCGATCGTGATGACCCTCGCCGATAACCGCACGCTTCAGGTGACGCACGCGAGCCTGATGGGTCCGGTACGCCGCTTGCGTCGAATCGCGATGGCGCGTGGCGGTCGGATGCGTGCATCGTTTGAACAGGCCGTGAAGATCAAGGACGCAATTTCCACCGGTGATAACCGCGTTCAAGACCTGATGCGCGAACAATTACGCGGCGCGTGCGAAGCGGCGACGGCGGTATTAAAGGAAACTGATGGCTGAGCACTTCTCTTAACGCCCGGGATAAACACGTGACTTCAAGCGCCTCGGCAACGCCGGCCATGAACGACTTGCTCCGTTCGATTCTGTTGAAAAACAGCTGTTTTTTAGCATGACGAAAAAATCCAGCGCGGCGACTTTGCCTTTTATATCGTCAGCAAATATGGGAATTTGATCAAAGCTGCGACTGCGCCGCTCGTCACGCAGTCGCAATCTCCATCTTGTCACCTTTGGCCATGAGTCGAATCGCCATTCGCCGTAGATTTTGTGCCGTTGCTGCCAGTAAGAATTCATCGTGTGCACCGCTTGGCCCGCGCAGCCGTAAGCGCTCAAGCTTCAGGATACGTTTGAGGTGCGCGAAGAGCATTTCTACCTTCTTTCGCTCACGTCGAGATTGCTTGTAGGCAGGTGTTGTCGCGATGCGTC
>NZ_JAQGMM010000597.1 GCF_028292365.1 Caballeronia sp. | reverse complement strand
CCTTTGGGTCATGCGCGACGAGATCGACGGCGTGGCGGGCTGGACCGTTATCGATTGCGGTATTTCGGACGAAACGATCCGGGCGAACTGGGAACGCACGTTCGACACGCTGCTTGGCGGCCTGCCGGTGCTGCGCGTGATCGTCACGCATTGCCACCCGGATCACCTCGGTCTTGCGGACTGGATCTGCAACGGCGGCGAGAAGAAACGATGGGACCCGGTCAGGCTCTGGATGTCGCTTGGCGAGTACGCAATGGGCCGCGTGATGTCCGCCGGCGATGGCTCCGACGCGGGTGGCGAGCGCGCCGCACGGCACTTCGCGCGGCATGGAATGACGGACCCGGCATCGCTTGAAGCGCTGCGCAAGCGCGATACGTATTACCCGAAGCTCGTGCCGTCCATCCCGCCGGTTTATCGTCGGCTGCGTGATGGCGATACGGTGCAGATTGGCGGCCGCGAATGGGAAGTGGTGACGGGTTTCGGTCATTCCCCTGAACATTGCGCGTTCTTCTGCGCGGAGACGAAGGTGCTGATTTCCGGCGATATGGTGCTGCCGCGCATATCGACGAACGTCTCGGTGTTTGCTGTCGAACCGGAGGGGAATCCGCTTGCGCTGTTCCTGGGTTCACTGGGCCGCTACGAGTCCCTTCCCGCCGATACCCTCGTGCTCCCTTCGCACGGCAAGCCGTTTCGCGGCATGCATACGCGCATCGGACAGCTTCGGGATCATCACGCGGCGCGTTTGCAGGAAGTGCGCGAAGCCTGCGCGATCAAACCGCAAAGCGCCGCCGATATTGTCCCGCTCATGTTCAAGCGTCCGCTCGATGTACACCAGATGACGTTCGCGCTCGGCGAAGCGCTGGCGCATTTGCATTTGCTATGGCTTGAGGGTGAACTGGTGCGCCATACGCATGATGAAGACGGCGTGATCCGGTTTGCGCCGAAGTAAAAAAAGCCGGGCGTTTGCGCGTCCGGCTTCCTCGAACTGTAGGTGAGCTACAGCATCGACTACTGCACCACGACGTTCGCGAAGTTCTGCCGTCCGAACGGACTCACACGATATCCGCTGACATTGCTGCGCGTCAGCGCCGACGCCGTCGGATAACCGAGCGGAATCCAGAGCGCCTGGTCATGGATAATCTGCTGCGCCTCGGTATAAGCCTTGGTCCGCTTGCTTGTGTCCGCGGTTGCCTTGCCTTCATCGATCACACGGTCCAGCGTCGGGTCGCAGAAACGCGCGAAGTTGATACCCGAGCGCACTGCGGCGCAACTGAAGAGCGGCGACAGATAGTTGTCCGGATCGCCGTTGTCGCCGGCCCAGCCCATGAACAACATGTCGTGCTGGCCCTGCTTCGCTTCCTTGATCAGTTCGCCCCATTCGATCACCTTCACCTGCGCCTTCACGCCAATCTTCGCCAGATCCGCTTGCAGCAATTCCGCGCCGACCTTCGGATTCGGATTCAGCACGCTGCCGTTCGGACGCACCCAGATTGTTGTGTCGAAGCCATTCGGGAAGCCTGCATCGGCGAGTAGTTTCTTCGCGCGATCGACTGAATACGGATACGCCGCGATCTGTTTGTCATAGCTCCACGTATTCGGCGGATATGGATTCACAGCGGCCGTGGCCGTGTTTTCAAAGACTGTCTTCAGGTAGGTCGTACGATCGAACGCAACGTTCAACGCCTGGCGCACCTTGGGGTTATCGAGCGGCTTCTTCTGCGTGTTCAACGCGACGAACGCCGTCATGAACGCCGGTGTCTCCACCACTTTTAACGAACTGTCCTTCTTCGCGTCAATCACGTCCTGCGGTTTCGGCGACAACGCGATCTGGCATTCACCCGCCTTGATTTTCTGTGCGCGGACGGAGGCGTCGGGCGTGATGGCGTAGATCAGGCGGTCCACTTTAGGCTTCGGGCCCCAGTACGTCGGATTGACGTCATAACGGATCACGGCGTCTTTCGTGTAGCTCTTCAGCACAAACGGACCCGTGCCGACCGGCTTCGCGTTCAAGTCGGTTTCGTGGCCGGCCTTGAGCAACTGGTCGGCGTATTCGGCCGAATAGATCGATGCAAAACCCATGGTGAGGATGGGCACGAAGGTCGCGTTCGGCGTGTTGAGCTCGAACTTGACGGTGTTGTCATCGACTTTGGAGACGGACTTGATCAGCTTGACGAGACCCATGGACTGCGCGTGCGGAAAGCCGCTTGCACCCGCCACCTTGTGCCACGGGTTGCTGTCGGAGAGCATACGGTCGAAGGAGAACACCACGTCGTCGGCGGTCAGTTTTCTCGACGGCGTGAAGTAGTCCGTCGTCTGGAACGCCACGTTCGGCCGAAGGTGAAACGTGTAGGTCAGGCCGTCGGGGCTCACGTCCCATTTCTCGGCTAGCGCGGGCGTGACCTTTTTCGCGACTTCATCGTAGGAGACGAGCGTGTTGAAGATCACATCCGCCGATGCGTTGGTCGTCACCAGCGAATTGAATTGCACGACGTCGAAGCCATCCGGGCTTGACTCGGTGCACACAGTGAGCGGTTTCGCGATCGCGAGCACCGGCGTGATGGCCAGTACAACGGCTGCGAGCATTCTGAAGCGCATGGGATCTCCCGTTACGAACGTGGTCGTCAGTGTTAGTCAGTCAGACGTTTCTTGTTTAGCGGTTGCAGCTTATTGTACGGTGCGCTTCGTCGGATGCGTTGGTGCAACGAAAGAGCGCATGGCCGTTGCACATGCCGTAGCTTATTGAACGTAGCTTACTGAACCGTTATTTCCGCTACAACGACCGATTCGGGATATCCATATGGGATTGGTGACGGTTTTTTGAACATTCCCGCGGCCGGTTGCCTAATCCGGGGACGCACGCTAAACTCGTGGCCGTCTTTGGGGAGTAGCCTTCCTTCCGCAATGGGAGGAGGACGCGTCAACATACTCGGCTTGTTAGCCGTGGCGCGTTCGACCGGTCTGGTTTGGCGAGACCATGGGTGCATCTTGTCGTTCACGGTCGGACGGCGCGGGATTGCATCCTGGTTCGCTGACGTCCGACCGTGAAATTATCGTGTCTCCAAAACAAAAACACCTCAAGCCTGCCCCAGGCTACATCTCGCGCTCGCCGGTTTCTCTGCCGTTGTTTGGCCATTCTCATTGCGTCGCTTTTTCGCTGGTTTCATCGCGAGGTGCCGCATGACAATGCTCTTCCTGCAACTTGCGCTGATGCTCGTGGTGATCCTGGCGGCATCGGAAGTCTTCACCAACGCGCTCGAACATCTCGGCGAAAAGCTCGGCATCTCCGAAGGGGTCACCGGTTCGCTGTTCGCGGCTATCGGCACGGCGCTCCCGGAAACCACCGTACCGATCATCGCGTTGATGGGCGGCACCGCCAGCCGCGCGGTGAATGAGGAAATCGGCGTGGGCGCGATCCTCGGCGCACCGTTGATGCTGGCGACCTTGTCGACCTGCCTGATGGCTATCGCTGTGCTCAAGACGCGCGGCCTCAAGGGGGTCGTCGCACCCGAACATAGCGGTTTCACCCGCGATCTCAACTTTTTCCTGTGTGCTTTCCTGATCGCGGCGGCCGCCATGTTCGTGCCGCATCACGCGTGGCAAGTGCGCGCGCTGTTCGCCGTGGGGCTGGTCGGCGTGTATGTCACGTATGTGGTGTCGACCTTCCGCGCATCCGCGAGTCTCGTCGAGAAGGGCCATGGCACGGAAGCACCAGAACGGTTGCTGATCTCGCGCTTCGGGTTGCCGACCTCGCTTGCGACCATCGTGTTGCAGATGATTCTGGGCGTGGTGCTGTTGGTTGGCGGTGCGAAGGGGTTTATCGCCGGTGTGGAAGGGGTGTCGCAAGCGCTGGGAATATCGGCGTTGCTGCTTTCGCTGATCATTATCCCGATCGCTACCGAACTGCCCGAGAAGGTCAACAGCATTATCTGGGCGCGGCGCGGCAAGGATACGCTGGCGTTCGGCAACATTACCGGCGCGATGGTGTTCCAGGGCACGCTGCTGCCGGGTATTGGCATCATGCTGACGCCGTGGGAGCCGCGCGTCGAGGTGATGACGGGTGTTTTCATCACGCTCGCGGCGGCCGCATGGCTGCGTTTTAACGCGAAGAAGGGTGGGATCGTGCTGTGGGCGCTGCTGGTGAACGGCGGGCTTTATGCGCTGTATCTGCTGCTGACGCTCGGGCGTTAGCCCATAAGAAAACACCCCGGAAGCACGCAGGTGCCCCGGGGTGTTGAAACAGCCAAAGCGCCAAGCGCGTGGTTTTTGTTGTTGTCTTCTCAGAGTCAGCGGCGTCCGGATAAAGGCGGCTTACCGGCCTCGGTCTCCCTCTCCCGGTCAGAACTTGGCGGCCTGGTGATACTTGCTGGCCGCCTGGACCTTCTTCATCGCCGAGCTGTACTCATTCTGCAATTCCGATTGCGTTGTCTTCGCGTCGACGGCAATGGCGGCATCGATTGCCTGGATCCTGTTGATCACTTCCATTGCCGTGGTGTCCTGTTCCGGCGTCAACTCCATGAAAAGCGGGGTCCGCTCTTCAGTCAGACGCGCGGCTTCCTGCCAGTCCGCCATGGCCGCTGCGTGCTGGATCGCGAGCGTCAACTCGAGCAAGCGGTCGATCAAGCTGTTCTGTTCCATGTCGATTTATCCTTAGCGGACCTTAGCCGCTCGCTCCTGTTGCGAGTGCACCCGCGCTATTGGCGCCGCCGAACAATTGCGTCAGGTACTGCGAGTTGTTGTTCATCGTGGCCATCAGCGTATTGAGCGCCGTGAACTGCGCCTGGTACTGGCTCGTCAGCTGTGCCGTGTAGGTGGCCAGCGTGGCTTGTTGCGACGTGATGCTCTTTAGGTCGGTGTTCACCGCACTCTGGCTGTTCGCAATCAAGCCGCCCGCGCCCAGGAACGAGTTCAGGCTGCTCGTTATCTGCGCTGCGATGCCAGTCGTCGAATTGAACAGATTCGCCACCCCCGACGGGTTGCTTTGGAGCGCAGCGGCGAGCTTCGTGGGATCGATCACCAGTGCGCCTGCTGGCTGCGTCGCGCTGGCTTGCGCCTGTAGCGTGATTCCGAGCGCTCCCAGGGAGATGGTCGAATTACCATTCTTCACGCCGCTGCCAATAATGGCCGCCAGTGTGTTCTGGATGGTGGCAAGCATCGGGTTGGAGGACAAGATGCCACCTTGCGTACTGGCTGCCTGCGAGTTGTCGTTACCCACTTGGCCGTACGTGGTGACCAGGGTGTTATAGAGGGTGACGAAGCTGTTGATCGCAGTGGAGGCCGACGAGGTGTTCTGTGCCACGGTCACGGTCTGCGGCGTGCCGGGCGGTGTGCCGATAGCAGCAGCGGTCAGGTTCAGCGTGACGCCCTTGAGCGCAGTGGTCACCGCGTTGCTGGAACTTGTCGCTGCTGTCCCGTCGATCGTGAACTCGGCGTCTTGTGCGGACGCGCTTTGCTTCCACGCGTTGGCGCTCACCGCCGACGTGAAGGTCGATGCAGCCCCGTCGGTGCCGGGGGTGGAGGTAACGCCGAGACTGGACAGGCCATTATCGCCCGCGACGTCGCTCACTGAAACATTGATCGTGTTCGTGGCGCCCGTGGCCGAGGAGCGCAGGACCAGATGCGCACCGTCCGTGCCGGTGACGACCGTGGCCGTGACGCCAGGGTTGCTTGACGACGAGTTGATCGCGCTGGCAATGCCGCTAATCGTGTTGTTCGACGACGTGATGTTGATACTCATCGACTTGCCGCCGACGGAGACGCTCATCGTGCCGGTGCCGAGTGCTGTCGTCGCGCCGAACGCCGCCGACGACAGGGTCTGGGCGCTGGCAATTTGCGTGACGGCGACAGAATAGGCACCCGCTGATGCAGTGCCGTCAGCGGTTGCCGTCAGTCCGGTACCGTCCGCGGTCGCGGTGAACTGGCCGAGCGCGGTGCCGTTGGACAGCGAGGCGATGCCGGCCTGCAAGGCGGACAGTGCTGCTTGCAACGCGCCGATGGCCGAAAGTTGGGTGTTGTCGTTTGTCTGTTGTGCGGAAAGCGTGGCGGTTTGACCTGCCACCTTCGCATTGACGAGGCTCGTGACCAGCGACGAGACATCCAGTGACGAGTTACCGGTGGAACCGCTGATGATGGATTGCTCGGCGGGCTCTTCGGCTGCTGCGGAGGCTGCCGCGTTGGCGGCTGCCGTGGCCGCGGCTGAGCTTGAAGTGCTGGGAATCGTCGACATTAGGATGCTCCGTACGTCGGTTTTGCTTTCGAGCCTGAATGATAAACGTTTGT
>NZ_JAQGMM010000563.1 GCF_028292365.1 Caballeronia sp. | reverse complement strand
GACCGGCGACGCTAACGTCAGGCACCGAATCACGCGAGCAGAAAGGCGCTTGAGCACCGCAGGCGTTCACCTTCAAACCAACGCACATCCATTCATACGCCGGCAACACGCCGGTTACCCGCATATCAAGCGCGACACATTACAGCCCGAACAAAAATAGCGGTGCCTGTCATCGCATGACAGGTACCGCTATTCAACAACCCAAACCGAGCTCGCTCAAGCCGCCACCGGCTCTTCCTCCACTGCACGTACCGTCAACGGCTCAGGCGGCGTTCCGTACGCGTAATCGAGCGTCATGCGCATATAGTCGTAGCTCTTGCGAATGGCAGCACGGACCTTGTTGATCGTCTCTTCCGGCGGATTGGTACCCAGCAACGTGGCCACGATATCCAGCGCCATCCACGGGTGCTCGTCGTCGTAATGAGCGTGCACTTTGAGCCAACGCATTGCCGACTTGCGAATCGGTTCCGCAAAGGTCAGCGCATACGTTTCTTCCGAGCAGACGAAACACGAGAAGTCGCCCGTTGCACCTTCCACTGCGTAATTCGTTGCCGCCACCGCCACCGCCAACTCGTCAGTGAGGCTGACATGCCCGCACCAATGCGCGAGCGCATGCATCTCGCTCGGCACTTCTTGCGACAACAAGTCATCAAGTCCGAGGCCGCTTGCCCCTGCCCATTGCAGCCAGTGCTTGGCATGCATGTTCTCGACCCGGATATTCTGGATGAGGTAAGACCGTGCCATCCCTTCGCCATGCGAATGACCGAACCGTGCTTTCATCAGGTTCGACGCCATGAACTGCGGAAACTGCTCGATAACGGGGAAAAAACCAATCAGAAAACGATGCGTGCTTTCGATGTCGAGCGTCGCGTCCTTCATGGCCCTACACAACGGGTGATAGACAACCTTGCGCTTCGCTTCTTCGCAATCCTTGACTACGTCTTGGAGCCATTGCGGATAGCTGGCAACGTTCTTGAGTTCGCCGGTACGGGTGAAGTCGGTATTCATCGGATGATCTCTCACAGGAATGGGTTTCAGGTGTTGGGCCGCGGCATCCTATGCGGGCAAGCCGGATCTCAACTCGCCATCGTGATGCCCGCCAAGCTTCGGGGAGCAACCGCATTTCCTATATGCAGACGCGCACATTTCGCGGAACATTTAATCAATTCCATTTCTTCAGACAGCATCGCGATGACGTCCCTTTTTCGACACGCAGCGGTGTCGCCGCCCGGGACGTTAGACCAGTGAAATGGTTGATAGATCAAAGACCTGCGGAGGATTGATGCAATCCACTTGAGATATTTATTGGCGCGGAGGATTGAAGTAGGCACGTGCCGCGTCACTCGCTGTGGGCGCGTTCGCACTACATTTTGGCGGAGATGGACTATGGGGTTCCGCTCAAGCGGCTAGCCGGGCAAGACCCATGGCAGGGCGAACTGCCTCTGGCGGATAAACATGCCAGGCACCGTCGTCATGGCGAAAAAAGAACAGCGTGAAAGCGCTGGATCCGGATCCAGACGCCCGTTCCACTTCAATGCAGACGCACCGGTTGCGCCCTGCACGGAGACGATGAATGGAGCGTACTTGCAAATGCCCGGCGCTCACCGCGCCCAGCCATTTTTCAACCAGTACGCGCAAAGACTGCTCCGACGCAACCATAAGATTCTCCGAGATTTTCTATTCCATTCGCCCCATGAAACCATGGTAGAAGCGCCATAAGCGCTTGTCCGTCGGGAGAGGTCGATTATGGCTTCAGACGCGGCTGGTTTTTTTGTCGGAATATCCTTACGAGCCGTCACGCTCGGAAGTCAAACCATGTTTGATCGCATAGCGGATCAGTTCGGCGTTGTTTTCAATGCCGAGCTTTTGCATGAGGCGCATCTTGTGCGTGCTGATGGTCTTGGCACTCAGCACGAGCACCTCGGCTATCGCATTGATGCTTTTGCCCGCCGCCAGCAGGTGTAGCACCTGAAACTCACGGTCGGACAAAATCTCGTGCGGTGCGGCGCCACTGGAATGGGTGTCGAAGACCATGACGTCGACCAGCTTCGGATCGATGAAACGTCCGCCACCGGCAAGCTTGCGAATGGCGGCAAGCAGGATGTCAGGATCGCTATCCTTCGTGACATAGCCGGTTGCACCGGCACGCACCGCACGCGCGACGACTTGCGCTTCATTGTGGATGCTCAGCACCAGGACCGGCAGCGCAGGGTTTTCGGTGCGCACACGCCGGATCAGGTCAACGCCGCTGATACCGGGCATCGTCATGTCCAGCAGCAAGAGGTCGACGCGGCAGCTACGCAGTTTCTCGATCACTTCGGCGCCTTGCGCGGCTTCGCCCGCAACGTCAATATCCGCTGTCGTCGCAATGATCTGCTTCAATCCGCCTCGCACGATGGCGTGATCGTCGGCTATCAGGATCCGGATCATCGGCGTTCGCCTCCGCCCAACGGGACGTGAATCGACACCACGGTGCCCGTTTCGGGCGAGCTGTCGATTCGCAGCGATCCCCCAATTAGCCGGGCGCGCTCGCTCATTCCCAGCAGTCCGTATGAATATCCCTTGCGCGCTGCCGCCGGATCGAAACCGCAGCCGTCGTCGCTGACGTAGAGGTCAAGCGTTGTCTCGGTGTTGGTCAAGGTGACGTCCACGCGCGAAGCGCCCGCGTGGCGTGCAACATTGGTCAGCGACGCCTGCACGATACGAAACACCGCGGTGGCATGAGCATCGTCAAGAACCGGCTCGCGGCCATTGATCCAGAGCTGGCATGAAAGGCCCTTGCGGCGGCCGAAGTCCTCCACCAGCCACTCCAGCGCCGACACAATGCCGAAATTGAGCGCAGCGGGCCTAAGGTGACTCGCGACGTTGCGCACCATCCAGATCGTCTTTTCAACCAGCTCGCGCATGTCGTCGACTTTTCTTCCCGCATCCGCGTCATGAGCCAGGCGCATCTTGAGCAATGAAACGTCCATCTTCAACGCCGTCAACAACTGTCCGAGCTCGTCATGAATTTCCATCGCAATACGTTTTCTTTCTTCCTCCCGGATTGCTTCCATGTAGGCGGACAACTCGCGTAATTGCTCGCGCGACTCCAGGAGCTCGTGCTCTATGCTCTTGCGTTCGGTAATGTCCTGGATCGTACCGACAAGCTTTAACGGCTGCACAGCGACATCAACGCCGACACTGACTCCGACGCCAGCGGCAGGCATGGCCTCGGCCTGGAACTGGACGATACGCACCACGCCGTCGGCTCCCTTTACGCGGCAATCAAGGCCGTAGGGCTGCCGCTCATCGAGCAACGCCCGTACAGCGCGGCGCACCAGCGCCCGGTCCTCGCGATGCACCGCCGCCAGGAAAGTACGGTAGCCCGGCCGTGAAAGCTGCGGCGCCAATCCGAGGATCCGGTACATCTCGTCTGACCAGTGGATCACGTCCGCCTTTGTGTCCCACTCCCAGTCACCGAGCCGCGCAAGCCGTTGCGCGTTCGCGAGACTCGCTTCGCTCGCCCGCAATTTTCCCTCGGCCAGCTTGCGCGCCGTCACGTCATTGAGGCCGACATAGATGGCCGGCGCGTCGTCGAAGCTCGCCACCCGGGCGGTCAGCATTGCCCAGAACGTGCTGCCATCCGGCCGCCTGAAATTGACTTCGGTGTTGCGAAAGCCGCCGTGCATGCGAAGCTGGCGCACCAGCCTGTCGCGCGTCGCGGGGTCCACATAGAAATCGATAACACGGAGGACCGTCTCGGTCCGGGTGGCGAGGCCGAACAACTTTCGAAACGGCTCGTTCATGTAGAGCAGCGAGCCATGCGGCATCGACGTAATGCAAAACGGTAGCGGACTGGTCTCCACAATGTTGCGGAACCGCGCCTCGCTCGACAGCAACTTCGTTTCGGCCCGCCTGCGCTCTTCTATCTCCAGCCGCAGGCTGGCATTTGCCTGCGCGAGTTCTGCGGTGCGTTGCGCGACCCGCACCTCGAGTTCGTCACGCGCACGCGCCAGTGCCGCTTCCGCTCGCTGGCGCACGCTCACTTCGTTCATCAATTGCCGGTTCTGAACGACAAGCTGCTTGTGCATGGCGCGTAACGCCAGATGCGTACTGATCCGCGCCATCATTTCGTCGATCCGGACAGGCTTTGTCACGTAGTCCGCGCCGCCGGCAGCGAAACCCTCGACCAGATCCTCGATGCCGGTCAGCGACGTCATGAAGATCACCGAGATATCCCGCGTGCGCTCGTTCATCTTCAGCCGGCGGCAAGTTTCGAAGCCGTCGATGCCGGGCATCTTCACGTCGAGCAGGATCAGATCCGGCTGCGAAAACTGCGCGCGTTCGAGCGCCTCCTCGCCATCGAGCGCCACCAGCACGCGAAAGCCCTGGTCGGCGAGACTGTCGACCACGAGCCCGAGATTGGCCGGCATGTCGTCGACAATAAGGATTGCCGGTGGCTCGCTGGCACTGCCGCTATCGCTCAGGTTGACGCTTGTCTCGCTCATGGCGCCGGCCTTGCTTCAAGATACTGCTCGACCAGCAAGAGGATCGCCTTCGACTGATAGCCTTTTGCCAGCCCACGCAGATGCGTGGCGAATGGTTCGTACTGCGGATCGATCAATGACATCCGGTCTGCCCACGCAATGATGTCTCGCATGTTGCCAGTTCGCGCAAGACGATGCAGCTCATCCATTTGCGGCGCCGGCACGGCAGGCGGTATATCTGGCAATGAGGATGGCGGGGAATGCGCCCCTGCGGCATACGTCCACTCAAGGTTCAGCAACGCGCGTATCTGGGCCAGCAACTGACCGAAGTCGACCGGTTTGGGCAGGAATGCATCCACGCCCGCCGCAAGGCTTTTCTTCTCGTCGCGGGTGGAAGGGCTGGCGGTCATCGCAATGATCGGCACGTCGGTCAGTCCTGGTGTCTGGCGCAGTCGGCGCGTAGCCTCGATGCCGTCCATGCCCGGCATCACGATGTCCGTGACGATCAGCTCCGGCCGGTCGGTTTGCGCCTTGACCAGCCCCTCGCCTCCGCTCGCCGCCTCAATGATGTCGAAACCGAGCCGGCTCAGCAAGTCCGTAATGACGGTGCGATTGACCGCCACGTCGTCGATGATCAGCACCTTCCTGCGCGGCCCCTCGTAGCCGGTCGCGACACGCGCATCCGGTTCGCGGGACGTGCCTGCGCACACCACTGCGCCAGGAGCCAGGTCGAACCAGAAGGTACTGCCTTGTCCGAGCCCGCTCTCGACGTGGATCTCGCTACCCATCGCCAGCACGAACTCCCGGCTGATGGCGAGCCCGAGCCCGGTGCCCTCGGAACGACGCTCGGGATTGCCGACCTGTTCGAACGGTTCGAAGACTGTTCTCAACTGGTCGGGGGGAATGCCGATCCCGGTGTCGCGTATCTCGAACCGTACCGCCCCAGAACTGGTTTGCGTGACAAGCAGGCTCACTCTGCCCCGATCGGTGAATTTGACGGCGTTCGCAAGCAGGTTGAGCAGCACCTGCCGCAACCGCCGCGCATCGGCACGCACGCCACCCTGCACGTCGGGCGCAATCGCGCAGACATAGTCGAGCTGCTTCTCCTCCGCCTTCACGCCGATGATCTCTCGAATTGCATCCACAAGACCGGACAAGGCTACATCGACAATCTCAAGCCGCAGCTTGCCCGCCTCTATCCTGGCGAAGTCGAGCGTGTCGTCGATCAGCGTCAGCAGGTGTTCACCGCTGCGCTGGATGATGGACACGCCGGTACGTTGCCGCTCGCTCAGCCCGCTGTCGCGCTGGAGGATCTGCGCGTAGCCCAGGATGCCGTTCAGTGGCGTGCGTAATTCATGGCTCATGTTGGCCAGGAATTCCCCCTTGGCGCGGTTCGCCGCCTCAGCCGAGCGGAGCGCTTCGCGTTGCTTGGCGGCGTTACGTTCATCGACGTAGGCGACGTGCAGGCGTACGCTCATCGCATGAAATGCAGCAACCACACGATCGAGTTCGTCGGGTCGGCGGGGCTGGCGGCGCTGCAGGTTGACCGGTCGCGGCGACTCGCGAAAGTCGTAGCGGCTGACAAGCCGCGCGATTGTCGCGAGGTGTCGAGTAACGAGCCGCCAGAAAATATAGATGATGAAAAGCGCGACGAGAAACGTGTTGGCCGCCTGGCTCACCAGGATCACGAGCGCGGTTTGCGCCAGCTCGCTGTAGAGACCGGAGAGCGTTGCTTCGACGTACAAGGTGCCGAGTACGCGTTGCGTGCCGCCGACGCCGTAAGAGATCGGAAATTCACGCGACATGACCGCGTCGTTCATGCGTTGGCCAGCGCGTACCACCAGGGGCGAGGCGACCGGGCCAGTTTCACGGACCTCGGCGGCACGAATATCGGCGAGACGAAGCATGCCGTCCAGTTCGAGTTGAAGTTGTTGCCGGTCGAGCCGCCACAGACCCTCGCCGAGGCTGTCGCGATAACTCCGGTCGATATCGGACAGCCGGTTTTCGATGAGCGAGATCCCGCGCTCATAGTCGCCGTAGAGTTGAAGCGCGGTCAGCAGCAGCGTAACCACGCAGCTGAACAGGAGGACGGTCGCGATAAGCCGCATGACCACGCTGTGGCGAAAGCGGCTCAGCGAACTCCACAGCGCGCTGAACGTGTTGAGAACCATATGCCCCCGCGAGTGCCCTGATCCTCGTTTTCGTTAATCTGCACCCGTTGCCGAATGACGGTTATCGTGAGTTCATTGGGCGGACGGCATGCGTGGCTGCGGCCGTCGGTACTGAAATGGTTGAGGTGAGCAGACTGGCGCCGCGCCTCGTCGCATGCGCCCGCTGCGGGCTGGAACCCAGCTTTCAAATTCATTCAAATTCGCTAGCAAGAAGGGCTGACGCAATCCTAACCATTTGCCGCGAGATTAAACGGGCCGAACGAGTTTCCCAGAATCTCGTCGATACAATCGGCCAGGTCGCACAGCACGCCCGATTCGTCTACATCGAGCGTTTCCGCGTGGAATTTTCGTAGCTCCCACATGGTGTCCGCAAGACGCCTGATCGATATGGGTCCGCTATTGATCAGGGGCCAGCAATGCATAAGATACGCAAGCGGAATGACGTTCCTGTTCTCGCACCATGAATCGAACAAGCGCAGGCAGATAGTGTGGATATGCTCCACCGCATTTTCGCGCTCGGACAGGTACGGAATCATGGCGGATAACCGGAAAGACCCATTTTGATGCTTCACAGTCTAGGCGGCTGAGGGGTATTACACAGTCAGGAAACGCGGAAAATGGGCAGGGACGTATGCTGATTTCCCTGTCAGGAAATCCTTACACGTACAAGCAATGTGTTGCTGGGAGAGGGACGACTGGCGCCGAGGCAGTCGTCCTGATTGAATGCGCAAGGCGCCCACTTTACAGTACCCTTTCGCGGCGCAAGCCAAGCCCGGTTCGAGCCTTCAAAACGACCCTTAAGCGTGCCGTGAGCTTTCGTCTACAAGAGGCTCGGGCGCGTTTTCCAAAGCGCTGTCGTGACGAAGCAGGAGGACCGCTGCCACGCCGACCAGCCCCGCCCCGGAAAGACAAAGCAGGCCCGCTGCAAAACTGCCGGTACTGTCCTTGATCCATCCCATCGCATAGGGTCCGAAGAAGCCAGCCAGATTGCCGAGCGAGTTCACCGCGGCAATGCCGCCCGCTGCGGCCGCGCCCGAAAGAAAGGCGGCGGGCAGCGTCCAGATCACCGGCAGGCAGCCAAATATGCCAAAGCCGGCAATGGACAGCGCGATCATTTTCAGCACGGGATCATCCAGTGCAGTCGATGCCGCAATTCCACCGGCAGCCACCAGCAGCGGAATAGCCACATGCCATTTGCGCTCCAGCTTGCGGTCAGAGCGTCGTCCCCACAGGATCATGCTGAACGCACCGACAATGTACGGCAGCGACGTCACAAGTCCCGTCTGAACGTTGCCAAGGCCAAATCCCTTGACGATCTGCGGCAGGAAGAAGCTCAGGCCGTAGTTAGTCGCGTTGGCGCCGAAGTAGATGAGCGCGACGGCGAGAACCCGAGGGTTGAACAAGGCTTCGCGCACACTAAAGGAACGCACGGCCTCACGCTGCGCGCGTTCCTGGGCTTGCCGGGTGACGAGCCAGTCACGCTCTTCGGGGGCGAGCCAGGTTGCATCCGCCGGTTTGTCGGTGAGATAAAACAGGACCACGAACGACAGGAACAGGGCCGGCAACGCTTCAATCAGATAAACCCACTGCCAGCCTGCAAGGTTAGCGAGTTTGTCGAGGTTGAGGAGCGCACCGGAAATAGGCGCGCCTATCACGGTGGACAGCGGAATGGCCACCATGAAGTAGCCAACCACGCGAGCCCGGTACGCCGCCGGAAACCACAGCGTCAGCAGGAAGATGATGCCCGGGAAGAATCCCGCTTCAGCAATCCCGAGCAACACCCGCAAGGTGTAGAACACGTGTGCGGCCGAGAGTCCCGTCAACCGGGAGATCCCGGGAATGAACGCCATGGCGCCGGCCAGGATGCCCCAGGTGAACATGATCCTGGCGATCCATCGGCGCGCGCCGAACTTCTCCAGCAGCAGGTTGGACGGAACCTCGAAAAAGAAATAAGCAATGAAGAAAATCCCAGCGCCGAAGCCGAAGGCGCTTGAGGAGAGCCCCAGGTCTTTATTCATCTGCAACGCGGCGAAACCGACGTTGACGCGATCCAGGTACGCTATGAAATAACAGAGGATCAGGAACGGGACGAGTCGCTTCGTCACGCGTCCCAAAGTGCGGGTTTCGAGTTCCACTAGCCTTCCCCCAAAGTCAGAGTTTTAAAGGTTAATCGTCATAGTGTGCGGAATGTTCATATCTGCTTACCGTAGAAAGCATAGTGCTCCTAAGACGAGCCGGGAAGTAGTATGTGCCCGTGGGACCCGGTTTAACAACGAGGCGACGCGAGGCCGCTACCGGCGGAATTGGCCGAATCATGCACAGCGCAGGTCGGATTCGGAAGAATTGTCTGCGGATAATAACGTATGAACGAACGTAAGGAGGTCCGCTCGTTTCCTTTCTCGTGCAAGCGCAAACGTCAACGCCACGTCCATGCTCTGCGCAATCAGGCATTACCCGAAAGCGCCGCATGGCATGAACCGGGTTACCGCTGGGGTCATCGAGTAGCGATATGTCTCGTTTCCTAACTGCCCCTTTAAGCCTGCCCCCTGCGACGTTGTCTCGCGCACACTGTATTAATCGCAGTCCCGTAACACAGGAGCGCACAGCGCTTCACCCCGGTTGGCGGCCCGTCAGGAGAAGGCACATGCGAAGCGATTGGACAGCCGGCGTTCGTGCCCTGGCCCGTGCCGTCTTGATGACCGGCGTGGCCAGCCTCGTAACCAGCCTCTCGATTACTGGCAGCGCCCGCGCCCAAGCCGGCAATCCGAATCCGACGCTCGCAGCGCCGGCCACGCCCATGCATATCCGCATCCTTCGCGTGCAGGAGGAAGTCGTTCGGGAAAGGCGCTGGGATTTTCTGATTGCGGCGCTGGACCATACGACACCCGCGTACGGACCCTACGTGATCGATGCATACCCCGAGCCGATGTCAACGCAGCGCGAGATTGAAGAGGTCATAACCGGCCGCCTGATCAATGTGATTGCGAGCGACCCCGGCCACCCCGACCTCAATGCGCAAGCCATTCCGATTGCCATTCCTATCGACAAAGGCCTTCTCGGTTATCGGGTCGCGCTGATCCGGCGCGATCAACAAGCGCGCATCAACGAGGTCAACGACATCCAGGGCCTTCGCTTGCTGAACGTCGGTCAGGGTCAGGACTGGGGCGACGTGCCCGTATACCGGTTCAACAAGATCCCTCTCGTCACGGCAAGTCACTACGATCAACTGTTCCCGATGCTGGTTCACCGCCGTTTCGACCTGTTCCCGCGCGGCGTGCTCGAGATCACGCCAGAGCTCATTTCGTTTCGCACCCAGTACCCCGAGATGGCGATAGATACTCATCTGCTGATCCGCTATTCCTATGCGCAATTCTTTTACGTCAACAAGGCTGATCCACTCATCGCCCAGCGAATCAGGGATGGCCTGGAGGCAATGCGAAAGGATGGGAGTTTTGACGCGCTCTTCCAGAGGAATTTTGGGCAGGCTGTTGCCGACCTGCATCTGGATCGGCGAGTCTTGATCGAGTTGACCAATCCGTTTGTTCCCTCGTGGGTGCCGGTCGAGCGCAAGGAACTCTGGCTCGATCCGGTCACGGCCGGTAAACCCGGTTGAGGAACAAGTTGCAAGGCCAAGCCGCGAAAACGTCGATCAGAATCTATATCCGACGGAAACAAAGGAGATGATCGGATTGAGTTTGACCTTGGTGCTGCTGGTCACGGTGCCCAGTTTCGACTGAGTTGTCAGCGTGGCGCGTGTTGAAAGCCACATATAAGAGAGCGAGGCATCGACCGACCAATGCTGGTTGAAATTATAAGAAAGCCCCGCGTTGATAACCGGTGCAAACGAGCTGCTCAGCTTGGCTGTCGTCGGTCCCTCCAGTGCCGTCCCATAGCTTGGTGAATACAGGAAGCTGCCGCTGGACATCGCAGAACTCAACTTGACTCCGCTATACCAGACATACGAGCCACCGGCGCCAAGATAGGGCCGAAGCCGGCTATGTGCGTCGTTGAAGTAATACTTCAGTAACAGGGTCGGGCTCCATTCATAAGCGGTCCCGATCTGCCCGAGTGACGAGAGCGATCCGCTGCCGGACAGCTTGAACCTGGGCGGCACGCCAAGCACGGCAGTCGTGGCGATGTGATCGGAAATGAAGTAGGTCGCTGTCAGGCCGAACGTATCCGCGTTGTCGACCGATGCTCCCGTACCGGTTTCGGTCGTGCTCGTGCCAAGGGCACTGACCGTCAACGGCTTGCTCGAATCCTGCGGCGCCAGATGAAACCAGCCGAGGTTCGCGACTATATCGCCCGCGCTCTGCGCATGAGCCGCCGTGCTGATCAACAACAACGCGGCCATCACGTTTGTCACGGCCATCACTTTCATCACGCCCAATGCTCGTATCCGCATGCTCATGTCTCCTCCGTTTTATCCGATCCTGTCAATGGATCTGGAGAAGATTCTATGCGAACGATCGTACGAATAATTCCCTCTGCACTGGAGAAAACCTTCTGGAATCTGGTAAGAATCCGAAATCCGATTTGCTGCGCGTTCGCCAGCCAGCCCGCGATG